>CAYUFY010000055.1:0-19670 GCA_964443795.1 uncultured Anaerolineales bacterium
TCATCTTCGAGCGAGAGATAAAACTGCGACGAGCCGGGGTCGCCCTGCCGGGCCGCGCGCCCGCGCAGTTGGTTGTCAATGCGCCGCGCTTCGTGCCGCTCCGATCCGACGACGTGCAGGCCGCCAATCTCCTTCACTTTCGCCGCGTCGTCAATCATTTGCAAGAACAAGCGGCACTCGGCCTCGTAAATGCTCCACTCGCTCTCGGGCACTTTCAGCAAGGCCTGTTTGCGTTGCTCGTTGGATAAATCGTACGGGTCATCAATGCCCGCTTTCCGCAAAATCCGATTGACCGCCGCCAGCGCTTCCTCGGCCAGTTCGCCGCCGAGTTTGATGTCCACGCCGCGCCCGGCCATGTTGGTGGCGATGGTGACCGCGCCCAACGCGCCGGCATCGGCGATGATTTGGGATTCTTCGTCGTGCTTCTTGGCGTTGAGGACGTTGTGCCGGATGCCCGCCTGTAAAACTTTGACCAACCCCGCCCGCGCGGCCTCGGGCAACCCGAGCGCTTTCGCCAGCCGGACGATATTCTCATCTCCGTACGGGTTCGAGGACAAGCCCAAGTCCTTCAGGCCTTTGGCCAGCTCCTGCCGATTCAGGTCATCCAGCTTCACTTCCAGCCAGTCGAGTTCCTTGACCTGCATGCCGTCTTCTTCACGCTTATTCTGCTCGAACCACGCCGAGCGAATGAGCAAAACTTGCGCGAGGCGTTGCAGGGGGTCGGGGCGCATCCGCTCCGACACGCGCTCCGACAGTTCCACCGACGTGGTGCCGATGAGGATGGGTTGCCCGAGCAAATGCCGGCGCAGAAGTTCCACGCTGATGGCGCGGAGTTTGGCTTCCTCGGTGCGATAGACCATGTCGGGGTAGTCTTTGCGCCGCCACAACACGGGCTTCTTCGCCGCATCCGCCTTGTGCGTGAAGTAATAAAATTTCTGCCCGTCTTCTTTATATTCGACCTCGATAAAGTCCGAGCCGGTGCGGGTGGCCTGATATTCCAAGTTGGTGGGGATGGCGACCACACCGAGTTTGTAAATTTTGTCGAACTCTTCGGCTTCGGTGAGCGCCGTGCCCGACATGCCGCCCAGTTTGGCGTAGAGCCGGAAATAGTTTTGCAGGGTAATGGTGGCGTAGGTCACACTCTCGGCCTGTACTTGCAAGGCTTCCTTGGCCTCCACCGCCTGATGCAAGCCATCCGACCAGCGCCGCCCAATCATCTTGCGCCCGGTAAATTCGTCCACGATGACGACCTTGCCGCCCTCCACCAGATAATCCTTGTTGCGCTTGAACAGGAATTCCGCGCGCATGCCCTGTTCGATGTGGCCGAGGAGCCGCGCCTGTTCGGAAGTGAGTTCTTCGGGATTGTCCGGGTCGCGCAGGGGCTGGCCCAACATCTTCTCCAGGTGCGCCTCACCAATTTCAGTCAGCGCGATGTTGTTATCCCGTTCGCTAATCTCAAAATCTTCGGGCTTGAGTTGGCGCACCACTTTGGCGATGTCGTAATAAAGTTTGGGGTCATCCTGCGCCGGGCCGGAGATGATGAGCGGGGTGCGGGCTTCGTCAATGAGGATGTTATCCACTTCGTCCACGATGGCGAAGTAGCGCTCACGTTGCACGCGCCCCTCCAGCGTGTAGGCCATGTTATCGCGCAAGTAGTCGAAACCGAACTCGTGGTTGGTGCCATACACGATATCGGCGGCATAGGCTTCGCTCCGATCCACCAACCGGATGTGATTCTGGTCTTCTTGATTCGACTCGCGCGCGAAGTCCACGGCAAACGCTTTCTTGCCATTCTCGGTGCGCGCCGCTTCTTGCAGAACGCCCACGGTCAGGCCCAGCATCTGGTAGATGGGGGCCATCCAACGCGCGTCGCGGCGGGCGAGGTAGTCGTTGACGGTGATGACGTGGACTCCGCGCCCGGTGAGGGCATTGAGATACGTGGGGAGCGTAGCGACCAACGTTTTGCCTTCGCCCGTGCGCATCTCGGCGATTTTGCCCTCGTGCAAAACCTTGCCGCCGATGAGTTGCACATCGTAATGCCGCTGACCGATGGCCCGCATGGCGGCCTCGCGCACAGTGGCAAAGGCCTCCGGCAGGAGGTCGGCAAGAGTATCTTGCTCAACTTCGCGCCGCTCGGTGTCATCTTCAATGCCCTGCGTTTCGTCCGCGAGGCGTTGTTTGAACTCGGCGGTCTTGGCCTTGAGTTCGTCGTCGCTCAGAGCGCGGAACTGCGGCTCAAGCGCGTTAATGTCGGCGACGGCTTCCGCATGTTTTTGGATTTCTTTTTTATTGGGGTCGCCCGCAATGGCTTTAATAATGTTACGAAACATGAACTGGGGTGCCTTCCTTTGCGAGGAGGATTATAACATTGTGAGTAAGTTTCGAGATGTATTTCCAATAAAAGAAGCCGCTGACTCCTCAGCGGCTTCTCTATTTATTCACAACCAACGCCTATCGCTTAATTTCCGTCTCCGGTGGGGCGAGCAGGCCCGCCACCAGGCCGCCCACCAACCCCAGGCCCGCGCCGAGGCCCCAGCCCCACACCGGGTTCATGGGCGGGTGAAACATATAATCAATCCCGCCGCCCAGCGCCACGCCCAAGAGTAAGCCGGTAATCAAACCGCCAATCCCGTTGGTCGCCAGTCCCATGATGCCGCACGTCACCGCGCCAATGGTGGCGGTGAAACCAATGCCCGCATAAAAACTCAAATTCACATAGCCCTGCATACTCACAAAACCCGCCAGCGGGCCAATCACTGAGCCGAGAATGATGCCCAACACGGTGTACATGAGGGCTTTACCGACTGATTCAGGCATGGGATAAGTCTCCTTTTTATTTAACTCACCTTGCGCAGTTGAACGTGTTTTTTTGACTGTCACTCCGAGCGGTAGCGAGGAGTCTCTACACTAATTGTAGACGCAAAGCGTCTCGCTTCGCTCGAAATGACAGTGCGTAAGATGAGTTATTTAATAAATTTACTCATTAAACATCTCGCCCACACTCCGCCCCTCATGCGCGCGTTTGATGACCTCGCCCAACAACTTCGCCACCGAGAGCACCGTGAGATTGGGCAAACGTTTTTCGGGTGGGATGGGGATGGTGTTGGTGGTGATGATTTCTTTGATGGGGAGTTTACGCAACCGCTCGACCGCCGGGTTGGAAAAGACCGCATGCACAAACGAGAGATAAATATCGCGCGCGCCGTGGTCTTTGACGATTTGAATGGCCTGCGACACCGACCCGCCGGTGTCCACCTCGTCGTCCACGATAATCACATCCTTATCCTGCACATCGCCAATGACGGTGAGGGCTTCGGCGTTGGCGTCGTTGCCAGTGCGCCGCTTTTCAATAAAGGCCATGTTCGCGCCAATCTTGGCGGCGAAATTGCGCCCCTTCTTGGCAAAGCCCAGGTCGGCGGTGACGATGACCGGGTCTTTGAGCGTGTCGCGTTTCTCCACAAAATGGTCGCCGAGCACATGAAAGGCGGTGAGCACATCGCCGGGGATGGAGAAAAAGCCCTGGATTTGCCCGGCGTGCAGGTCCATCACAATATAGCGGTCGGCCCCGGCCACTTCAATCATGTCGGCCATCAGCCGCGCCGAGATGGGCACGCGCGGCTGGTCTTTCTTATCCGAGCGGGCGTAGGCCATATATGGCACCACGGCCGTGATGCGCGCGGCGGAGTCGAGCTTGAGCGTTTGCAACATGATGAGCAATTCGATGATGTTGTCGCTCACCGGCGAGGCGGTGGTTTGCACCACATACACGTCCTGTCCGCGCACACTGTTGTGCAGGCGCACAAAGATGTTCTCGTTGGGGAACTTGATGATGTCGCGCCCGCTCAGGCGCACGCCGAGGTAATCGGCGATCTCCCCCGCTAATTCCGGGGAGGACGTGCCGCTAAAGAGCTTAATGTCACCGTACATCCCGGTTGAATCGCGATAAGGCATGGTTTGAGATTACCTTAACTCACCTTACGCAGATGCAGCAATTCCAAATTTGAATGACTTGTGGGGGAGGGCAGGCATTTGGAGGCTCATTTACAAGGTCGCTGCCCAATTTTGTGGGTTTTCTATGGCGCGAGTGGGGGAAGCTAATCGTCGATTGTGCCAAATTTGGAATTGCTGCACCTTACGCAGATGAGCGCATTTTTGAGATTGTCACTCCGAGCGAAGCGAGGAGTCTCTACGTAATTTGTAGAGATTTCTCGCTTCGCTCGAAATGACAGTGCGTAAGGTGAGTTACCTTAATTTTACCGGCGGGTCGCCGCGCGCTCCCAATCTTCCCGCAACACCGCCATGATCAGCGCGTCACGATAAGAACCATTGTAAAAATTGGCCTGCCGCAAACGCCCCTCCATCTGAAAGCCGACTTTCTCGTAACAGCGGATGGCCCGCGGGTTGTCCTCAAAGACCTGCAAATGCACCCGGTTAAGATTGAGGGTGTAGAACCCCCACGCCACCAGGGTTTGCATGGCGTCGGTGCCATACCCGTGCCCCCAATAATCACGCGCGCCAATCAAAATGCCAATTTCACCGGCGCGATTGCGCCAGTTGAATTCGTGAAACCCGCACGAGCCAATGTGCGTCCACGGCCCGGCGGCCATGTCGGCGGGCTGGGCGTCAATCGCCCAGGTCTGATAATCGCCCGCCGCGAGGTTGCGGTCGTACCAGCGTTCTTCCTGCGCCTGACTGACCGGCAAATGCTTGGCCAGATACGAACGCAGTTCGGGGTCGGAGAACCATTTGACGAAACGCGGCAAGTCGTCTTTTTCGACCGGGCGAAGGCGGATGCGTTGACCGAGAATCATGGTAAGGGTTCCTCTATGCGTGCCAGTTGAGCGTGGGTAATGTGTGCCCTATTCTAATGCAGATGACCGCCCGGCGAGCGCGCGGGCCGCGCTGGCGGGGTCAATTTGCCGGGCCAGAATCTGATCGAGGGCCGCGCGGAACGGCCCGTTCCCCAGCCGGGTGAGCAGGCCCGCCAGGAGCGCGTCCCGCAAACGCAATTCGAGTTCGTGCGCCAACTGATCCCGCTCCCGGCGCGCCCCCTCCCCCGAGGCGCGCAAGTGGGCCCGATGCTGATCCAGCGCCGTCATCAGTTCCTCAATGCCCCGGCCTTGGATGGCAACGGTTTGGATGATGGGGGGAATCCATTGGGGCGCGTCAGGCGCAGATGGTGGGGCGGCGGGGGGCAGTGGCGCGTGATGGGTCAGTTCCGAATCGGTGAGCCAGTGGTGGGCGCCGGGATGCGCGAGGTCCAGCGAGGCCCGCAGGGCGCGCAACGCGTTTTCGGCGCCGGGCTGGTCGGCTTTGTTGAGCGCGAAGACATCCGCCACTTCGAGCAGACCGGCCTTGATGGCTTGCACGTCGTCGCCGAGGCCGGGGGCTTCCACGACAATCGTGGTCTGCGCGGCGCGGGCGATTTCCACTTCACTTTGTCCGGCGCCCACGGTTTCAATTAAGATCATCTCAAACCCGGCGGCGTCGAGGGCTTTCACCACATCGCTCGTCGCGCGGGCCAGACCACCCAGGGAGCCCCGGCTCGCCATCGAGCGGATGAAAACGCCCGGGTCGCCGGCCAGGTCGCGCATCCGAATCCGGTCGCCCAAAATCGCGCCGCCCGTGAACGGACTGCTGGGGTCCACGGCCACAATGGCCACGGTGCGCCCGGCATGCCGCAGGGTCTTGGCCAGTTCGTTGACCAGACTGCTTTTGCCAGTGCCGGGCGAGCCGGTGACGCCCACGCAATGCGCGCGGCCCGTGTGCGGAAACAAAGCCGTGAGGGCGGTTTGCGCCTCGGGGGTGGCGTTTTCAATTTGGGTGAGCAAACGTGCCAAGGCCCGACGCTGGCCGGAGAGGATGGGGGTCGGGTCAAACATGAGCGGGAGCGTGTTATTTTTGCACGGCGGCGCGCACCGCCGCCACAATCGTCTCGGTGTTGGCGCCGGGGCCAAAGAGGCCGGTCACCCCTAATTGTTTGAGCGCGGCCACATCTTCATCGGGGATGATGCCGCCGACAAACACCGCCACATCGCCGAGGTCGTTGGCGCGCAGGAGGTCCATGATTTTCGGCACCAACGCCATGTGCGCGCCCGACAGGATGGAGAGCCCCACCACGTCCACATCCTCTTGCAAGGCGGCTTCGGCGATCATCTCGGGCGTTTGGCGCAAGCCGGTGTAAATCACCTCCATGCCGGCATCCCGCAAGGCGCGCGCAATTATTTTGGCTCCCCGGTCGTGCCCATCGAGACCGGGTTTAGCAACCAAGACACGAATTTTATTCAGCGTATCAGTCATGGGGAGTTAGCCGCTCACGTTATCAAAATGAAACCGGTGTGGCTGAGTTCCTGCGAATTATACCGCAATCTAACTTGCCCCTCCCAGTCTATGCGCGTAGAATACTTGGTATGCTTGAAAACTTGCAGGCTCCGGCAGAACCGCTTGAGGCCGCCAGTGCGCCACGCGCGCGCACCGGCCAGATTCTCCAATGGGCGGTGTTAGTGGTGCTGGCGGTTGCGGTGGTGCAATATGTGGTGGCCGCCGGGTTGGCGCTGAACTGGCAACGCCAAACTTTCCTCGGGGCGTTTGTCGAAGCCACTGGCGTCTTCAATAATATCCGCTCGCAAGGCAGTGATGCTTTTCCGGCCTTCACTGAGGGCTTGCAACCCTTCGACCGACTAGTGGCGCTCAACGGGGTGGCCGTGCCAGATGACACCGCGCTGACTGCCGAACTAGCCCGGTATCGCCCGGGACAAAGCGTGCGGCTCACGGTGCAACATCGGGCTGGTGGCCAAAGTGAAATTAGCCTGACCCTGCGCGCTTTTGCCTTCCGCGATTTCGCGGCGTTTTTCCTCGTCCCCTATTTCATTGGCCTCATCTATCTGGGCATTGGCTTGTGGGTTTATCGTCTGCGGTCAGGGGAGGCGGCGGGGCGGGCGTTTGCGATCTTCTGCGCGGTGGTGGGCCTCACCTTAAGCGGCATCTTTGATTTTTATACCTCCCATTTTCTGGTGCAGATCTGGACGGTGGCCTTTCCGGCCATTGGCGCCACCGCGGCGAGCCTCGGTTTCATCTTTCCCCAAGAGTTGGGCTGGCTCCAAAAACGCCTCTCCCTGCGGCTGGCGATTTGCTACACCCCCATGGCCGGGCTGGCGGCTTATACCCTGTGGTTGACCTACCGGGCCGCCGATCCGTGGGCCTACCTTGACGCCTGGGTGATTCAGAACGTGTTGATGGGCGTGGGGATGCTGGTGTTGATTGGCACCATGGGCTATCGCTGGGCGCGGAGCAGTTCGCCCATCGTGCGCGAGCAAAGCCGCATCATCCTCATTGGCACTGGGCTGGCGGCCTCGCTCATCCTGTTTCACGTTTTCCAGCAACCCCTTCTCGCCACGCTCGGGCGGGAGCCTTTGCCGTTTAATTCCCTCTACTTTCTTCCGACGGTGATTTTGCCCCTGGCCCTGGCCTATTCCATTTTCCGGCATCGCCTCATTGACGCTGACCGCCGCCTGGCGCAGGCCATCATCTATGGCACCCTCGCCGTCGCCACCCTCTTCGCCTATTCGCTCATCCTGGCGGGGTTGGGGATGATGTTCGGCACCACCCTGGATGCCGAAAACCCAATCGCGATTGGCCTGCTGGTCTTCCTGCTCGTGGTAACCATTAACCCCTTCCGCGATTGGATGCAACGCCAACTCGATGCCGCGTTCTTCCGGGGCACGCGCTCCTATGTCCAACGCCTCGAACACTTCGGGCGGGTGCTCACCCGCGCCGCCGGACTGGACGATATTGTCCTCGAATTGGACGACCAAATTCAGGGCGCGCTGAAACCGGCGCATTTCTATCTCTTCCTGCGCAACAAGTTGGATGATGATTTCAGCGCCTACGCGCGCACCGGTCAGCGAAGTAGCACGGATTTGCGCTTCATGGGCCAGGGCGCGCTGGCGACCACCCTGGAACGCACCCCCACGGGCCTCCTGCTCACCCCCGACCAACCCCTGCCCGAGACGCTGTTGCCCGACCGCGCCCGGTTGGTTGTCCTTGGCTCGGCGGTCTACATGCCGCTCATCAGCAAAGCCGGGCTATCTGGCTGGCTGGGCATCGGCCCCAAGCTCTCGGGCGAACCGTTCAGCCGCAGTGATTTGGAATTTGTGGAAACGCTCGCCGACCAATCCGCGCTGGCCATCGAGCGGGCCACCGTCATCGCCGACCTCGAGCGGCGGGTCACCGAACTCAACGTCCTCGGGCAGATGTCCCAGGCGGTCAATTTCACCACCTCCTACGACGACCTGCTGGAACTCATCTACGCCCAAACCAGCCGCGTGATTGACACACGCAATTTCTACATCATCCTCAAAAACCCCAGTGGGCGCTTGCTCGAATACGCCTTCTATGTGGAAAACGAAGAGCGCGTGCCCGATGAGGAACACAAATCCTGGGCCACCGACCGGGGCCTGGCGGCGGAGATTGTGCGCCTCGGCCAGCCCATCCGCGCCGACGATTATTTGGCGGAGTGCCGCCGCCGGAACCTGGTGCCGCGCCCCAAACCCTATCAGGCTTGGATGGGTGTGCCCCTGAACGCCGGGCCGGAGACCATTGGCGTGATGAGTGTGGCGGCGTTTGAACGCGGGACCACCTTCAACGACGACCAACTCAAAGTGTTCAGCGCCCTCGCCGACCAGGCCGCCTCGGCCATCGTCAAAGCCCGGCTTTATCGCCAGACCGAACAACGCGCGCGCCAACTGGCCACCCTGAACGAAGTCAGCACCAGCATGTCGTCCACGCTGGAACTCGACCCATTGCTCCAGCGCATCATCCAAAGCTCCGCCGACATTCTCGATTGCGAGGCGGGCAGTCTGTTCCTCACCGACGATGAGACGGGCGAGTACGTGTTCCGGGTCGCGGTTGGCCCGGTGGGCCAAAATCTGGTGGGGTTACGCATCGCGCCGGGCAAAGGCTTTGTGGGGGAGGCCATCGAGTCGGGCGCGCCGCTCATCGTCAACGATGTCCAGAATGATGCGCGCTGGTTCAAAGGCACCGACCAGTCGTCGGGGTTCATCACCCAGGCGCTCATGGTGGTGCCCCTGCGCTTTCAGGCCAAACCCATCGGCGCGGTGGAAGTCATCAACAAAAAAGACGGCACCCCGTTTAACGAGGACGACCAGAATATCCTCACCGCCTTTTCGGGCCAGGCCGCGGTCGCCATCCAAAACGCCAAGTTGTTTACCATGACTGACCAGGCGCTGGCCGAGCGCGTGGAAGAGCTCTCGGTCATGCAACGCATTGACCGGGAACTGAACACGGAATTGGATGTTAAACGCGTGATGGGCATCACGCTGGATTGGGCGATTAAACAGACTGGGGCGACCGCTGGGGCGGTGGGCATTGTGGGCGAGACGACCATTGCCATCATCGCCACGCAAGGCTATGGCCACGAGACCCCGGCCCAGGGGATGTGGCCGCGCGACAAGGGCCTGCCCGGCCGGGTGGTGACGCGGGGCGAACCCATGCTCTTCCGTGACCAGCAATTGGAACCGGACCCCCAGCGCCTGGCCACTTCCCGGGCGCAATTGATGCTCCCCATCAAGAGCGAGCAAAAAGTAGTGGGCCTGATGAGTCTGGAAAGTCCCAACCCCGAGGCCTTCACCGAGGAGCAAGTGGCCTTTGTCACCCGCCTGATGGATCATGCCTCCGTGGCCATCACCAACGCGCGGCTCTACGCCGAAGTTCACGCGGCCAACATTGCCAAGAGCGAGTTTGTCTCATTCGTGGCGCACGAGCTGAAGACGCCCATGACCTCCATCCGCGGCTACACCGACCTGCTCAACAGCGCCGCCGTCGGGCCGGTGAACGAGATGCAGAAACAATTTTTGGGCACCATTCGCGGCAACGTGGACCGGATGTCCACCCTGGTCTCCGATCTGGCGGATATTGCGCGGATCGAGTCGGGGCGCTTGCGGCTGGAACCGAAGGCCATTCCCTTCCAGAACGTGATTGATGATGTGGTGCGCACCACGCAAGCGCTGATTGACGCGAAGAAGCAAACATTGGTGCAGGAGATTGAGCAAAATCTCCCGGCGGTGTGGGCCGACCACACCCGCGCCGCGCAAGTGCTGACCAACCTGGTTTCCAACGCTTACAAATATACCCCCGAGAGCGGGCAAATTATTTTGCGCGTGGCCAAAGAGGACAACCGCTGGGATCCCGATGGCGCGCCCGAGATCTTGCATATTTCGGTGAAAGACAATGGCATCGGGATCGCGCCGGAAGACCAGCAAAAACTGTTTCAAAAATTCTTCCGCGCTGAAGACCGCATGGCGCGCGAGATGGCGCCCGGGACGGGTCTGGGCTTGAACATCGTCAAGAACCTGGTGGAACTCCAGGGCGGGCAAATCTGGTTTGAGAGCGAGTTCCGCAAGGGCAGTACGTTCCATTTCACCATCCCGGTGGCGGCTGATGAAGACAAAGTGGCGGCGGGTTAACCCCTCGCGCCTGTGAAAGGTTACGCCTGTGACCCCTTCGATTTCGATGGTTGATAAAGTCAATTTACTGGACAAAGCGTTTCCCGGCCTGGCTCAGGAAGAGTTGGAGGAGGTCGCGAAACTGACGACGGTGAACATCCACCCGCCGGCTTTCTATTTGTGTCATGAAGGCGCGTATGAGGACACCTTCTATATTGTGGCGGACGGCGAGGTGAGTGTCACCAAAAAAATCAGCGATGAGGAAGGCCAGCGGGAGTTGCGCCGCCTCGGGTGGGGCGACTTTATCGGTGAGATGGCGCTTATCCAAAACGCGCCCCGGTCGGCGAATGTGATCACGCTGGGCGAGTGCGTGGTGCTGGAAATGACCAAGCCCAATTTTGAAAGCCTGCTCAGTCGCTCGCCGCGCATGACGTTGAGCATCATGCGCTCGACCCTGGCGCGGATGCGCCAGAACGACCAACGGGATATCAAAGATCTGCAACGCACCAACAAAATTTTGGCGCAACTGGACCGCAACAAATTGGAATTCATCGAAGTGGCCGCCCATGAACTGCGCACGCCCATCACCGTGATGAAAGGCTATATCAATGTGATGAAGATGGACGCGGCGGTGAAGAACAGCGCCATGCTCACCGAAGTCCTGGAGGGCATCGCCAAGGGCACCGACCGCCTCCATGAGATTGTGAACACCATGCTGGACGTGACCCGCGTGGACAGTGACAAACTCCGCATCGCCCCGGTGCCGGTGCCCCTCAAGAGTGTGGTCAATGACATCGTCAAGCGGCTGGAGGGTGAAGCCAGCCAGCGCCAATTGACCTTTAGCATTGAACACGCGGCCGACACCCCGCAAATCAACGCCGACCCCACGCTGGTGCAAAAGGCCATCTATCACATCATGGTCAACGCGATTAAATACACGCCCGATGGCGGGCGGATTATGGTGCGCACCAAGGCGGTGATGCTCGGCGACAAACCGGGCGCCGAAGTGCAAGTGCAGGACACCGGCATTGGGCTGGACGCCGAACATCACGAGTTGATTTTTGAGAAGTTTTATCAGGTGGGGTCGGTGGCCCTGCACTCGTCGTCGAAGACGGCCTTTAAGGGCGGCGGCCCGGGTTTGGGGTTGGCCATTGCCAAAGGCGTGGCGCGCGCGCACGGCGGCAAGATTTGGGTGGAGAGTGCCGGGTGTAACGAGCAAAAACTGCCCGGGAGCACGTTTTTCCTGCACCTGCCGGTGGATCCCCCCGTCATCCCCAAGAACAGCGGGAAGAAAAGTTAGCGCAAATTTCAGTTTGGTTTACGCTGCAACGTGACGTTCCAGAACTCGGAGTTCTTGGAGAACTCCGAGTTCTTAGTGCATAAGGTGAATTAAATAAAAACTCCGCGCCTACCCTACCTCGGCAGGCGCGGAGTTTTTGTTACAGGCTGGGGTTACCCCAGATGTGATTTCAGTTTGGTCAAGATACGTTCCCGGGGCATAAAACCCATTAGGCGCTCCACCGGCTGGCCGCCTTTGAATAAGATCAAGGTCGGCACGCCCATGACTTGATAGCGCAAAGTCGTCTCGGCATTCACGTCAATATCCAATTCCCCCACCTTCACCGTTCCGTTCCATTCATCGTTCAATTTGGCGACCACCGGCGCGAGCATGTGGCAGGGGCCGCACCACTCAGCAGTGAAATCTACCAACACGGGTTGGGCGCTGTCCAGCACTTCGGTTTGAAAGGTGGTGTCGGTGAAATGATGCAGGGTTGCCATGGGTGATTTCCTTTCTGGGTACAGGAAATGGTAATTCGAGGCGAGGGGGAAGTCAAGCGTTTTAAGAGACCTGTCAGGTGGGCGCGCTCGGCGCTCGGAAAAACAAATGTTTGGCGGCGCCCACCTGACAGGTCTAGCCCGTCGAAGTCCCCCCTCCCTAACTTCGGCGTGCCGTCTCTTTAAAAACGAACCGCGCCAGGGTATAAACGCTGGCGCGGTTGAATGGCTGTGAATGCTAGATGGGCATCGGGTTATGGGGTGATAGTGGTAGTTGCGGTGATGGGGGTCGGGGTCGGGCAAATAATTGTGCCTTGCGCATTAGGGAAGCAGGTGATGGTCTGATTGAGAATGCTCAGCACATTGCTGATGACGATTTGGGGCGGCTCAATGGATAACAAAGTATTTTTGATTTTAGCCACATCGGTGATAGTGAGTTGGCTAATGTTTTGTCCCTCGCTACTCCCAGTTAAAGTCAGCACTTGAAAACTGGTCAGTTCTCTGGTGATGACCCCATTCCCCCACTCGCAAGCGATAGCGGTTTCAATACAGGTCATTTTTAATTGGGGAGGTGGGGGATTATTCGAAAATTGAACCGTGAAGGCCGAGCCGCGCACCGACGCCACACCCAGCGGGGTTTGCACTTCGAACTTGGATTGACCCAACGCTTGCCCTAAAATCACCAGCACATCCCCAAAACTCATATTCAAGATTGTCTTGGGACTATTCAGATCAGCGCCAATTTCTGTGAATTCAAAGGTGGTGGCGCGGCTCACATGAATAATGGTGCCTTCGGTCATCTGGAGGGTGGCTTGTCCAAAGTTGTCGGTGCGGATGCTCGCGCCGGGTTGCAGGATTTGCCCCAGCACGGCGTTGGCAAATTTGGCCCCGCTATCTTCGCGCACTTCCACTTTGCCTTGCACATCCACAATGGTGGCGGTGCGCCCTTCGGGGATGGGGGATGGTTCGGCGGTGGCAGTCGTCGTGGTCGAGGCGGTCACCGGTTTGGGGGTACGGGTGGCTTTGGGCCGGGCGGTGGGCGCGGTGGTGGGGAGGGGTTGCGTGGGTTCGAGGGTCGCTTCCCCGGAGAGAAGTGGGCCCCGCTGGCAGGCGACCACCAACGTCAAGATGATGAATAAAGTGCCCAGCGTTTTGGGATGAAAGGGATATTTTGGCATAGCGACAATTCCTTGTTACAGATCAGCGGATATACAACCCCCGCCAATGATGTTTTACGCTCTTTGAGTATAGGTCGTCTCGGGCACCGGGCTAATAGGTTATTGGTAAGAAGATAGTACGATGCTTGGGAAAGCATGTCAACTTGGGAGATGGTATGAATTAGGGTGGAGAACATTGCAGGAGGTTGGATGAATCCAACGCAACCCAGCAAATGGGGCGGGCGTTGCGCCAGGCGATGGGGTAGGCGCTGAGGCCCGCTTGCTCGGGCACGCTGAGGCCGGGGAAGGCGGCGCGCAGATGGGCGCGATACCACGCCTGCCCCAGCATTGGCTCAACGATGATCACCAGGTCGGGGCGCGCACCCTGCGCGAAGCGGGCGTACCACAACGCGAAGGCGTGTTCATCGGTGTAAGTGGCTAACACGGCCTGGGGTGGCGCTTGCGTCAGAACCGTGGTCAGAAATTCTTCGGCGCGGTGGTCGGCGCGGGCCGACACTTGGGGGCCGACCACGCTCAGGTGAACGGCTAACCCGGCGAGCGCAGCCAACCCCAACCCGGCGCGGGCGCGGGGCCACCAGCGGATGAGCCGGGCGGCGAGGGCCGCGCCCCCCATCCCCAGCCAAATCGAAAAAACCAAATACACCGGGAGCAAGTGGACAAAGTAATCTTTGACGTTATACTCGACCGCAAAGCTGAAGGCGGCCAGCGCCACCCCCAACAATGTGATGCGCCAATAGCGCGGCGCGGGCATGAACGCGCCCGCGAGGCCCAGCAGAAGACCGGGCCAGCCCCATTGTGCGAGCAGTTGTTGCAGACTAGCGACCACGCGCGGCAGAAGTTCGGCCAGTGAGAATTGAAAGCTCGCATGTTGATACGCCGCGCCAGAGACCAGCCACCAAAAACTGGCGAGGTTATTGACCGCGCCCCAGTTGATGGGCGGCTGGGCGGCGGCGCGGAGTGGGAGGTAGAGATAGACCGCCAGCCCAGCGCTGAGGCTGAGCAAGAGTTGGGGCGCGCGCCGTAACCCGAGCGCGCCGAGATAAAATGGAACCAGGACGAGGGTGGTGAGGTGATTGCCCAACGCCAAACCGAGCGCCAGCGCCAACGCGTGGTCGCGGCGGGTCAGCGGCGCATTCTCGCCGAGCCGCGCGATGGACAACAACGTGAGCGCCACCCCCAGCGCATGCAAGGTATAGACTTCGGTGATGACCGCTTGCGACCAGACCAGCGCGCCGAGGCCCAGCGCCAGACCGCTGACCAAACCCGCCAGTTCACTACCCCGCACCCGCTGAACCAACACTTGTATCACGAGCGCCGCGCTTACCGCGCACACCGCCGAAAACAAGTTGGTGCGAAACGCGAGATTACCGATAGGCAGGTATTGAAACAGATGCGCCAACAACAAGTAAGTCGGATAGCCCGTGGGATGCGCCACCCCGAGCGTGGCCGCGGCCGTAATCAAATCGCCCCCATCGGCGCCGTGGTTGGCCCACGTGAGGCCGGGCGCGAGGGTGAGGCCATAGGCCCCGCTCAGCACCCCGACTAAAAAAAATTTCCATCTCATGCCAATCAAGCATAGCCCACTTCGCGGTTTTGGAATAGCACTCGGACTAGCCGGGTTGATTCTGCTCGGCTGGAAAGTCGGGCGGTTGATCCTATTGGCCCGCGCGGCGCGGGCAGAATTGGGGGCGGTGCGCGCGGTGATGGCCGACCCGACCCCGGACGGATTTATTGCCCTCGGCGCGGATTTGGCCGCCGCCCGCCGGGATGTGCGCGCCCTGCGCGACGAAGCCCAGCCCTTCGTGTGGGCCGCCCCGCTCCTCGCGTGGTGGCCCGACTACGGCGGTGAACTGCAATCTGCCGCGCCGCTGTTGGATTGGGCGAGCGCCCTGGTGGTCGTGGCCGATGATACCCATCAAGGGCTGGCCCCGCTCATGCGTGCCGCCTGGGGCGAGGGCCAACGCCCCACCCCGGCGCAAGCGCTGGCCCAACTCACGGTGAGCCGCGCCTATTTTGTCCACGCGCAAACCGCGCTGGCCGAAGCCGAAGCGGCGCGCGCGCAATTTTCCTCCGCCGCCCTCTCGCCGCGGGTGCGCGCGTTGGTCGAACAAGCCGATGCTCAAATGCCGCGCTTGCGGCAGGGCCTCGCCTTGTTGCCCGAACTCCCGGCGTTGCTCGGCGGCGACGCGCCCCAAACTTACTTGATCCTGCTCCAAAACGAAGATGAACTGCGCCCCACCGGCGGCTTCATCACCGCCCTCGGCGTGCTCACCCTCGACCACGCGGAAGTCACCACGCTGACCGTGGACACTTCATATGCGGTGGACGATGTCACCCAGCCCTATCCCCTGCCCCCCCAGCCGCTCATTGATTACATGGCATCATACCTGTGGCTGGTGCGCGACTCGAACTGGTCGCCGAATTTCCCGACCGCCGCGCAACAAGCCTTAGCGCTCTACGGCTTGACTGACCCCGAGACGCAGTTCAACGGGGTGGTGGCGATTGACCAGCGCGGGGCGCAAATGCTCCTGCGCGCCGTGGGGCCAGTGACCCTCGCCGAGAGCGGCGAGACGGTGGACGCCGATAACTTGATTGACTATATGCGGCTGGCCACCTGGGCAGGCGCGCAAGAGCAGGGCACCACGGATGACTGGTGGCGGCATCACAAGGATTTTCTGCATGACCTGACCCAGGCCATGTTCCAAAAACTGCAAGACGCGTCGTTGCTAGATATGGGCCAGGCCGCCTTGCAAACGCTCGATGAACGGCATTTGCAAGTGTGGCTCGCCGGGCGGGATCTGTCCGTCCTGGCCGAAACCGGGTGGGATGGCGCCATCCGTCCGGGCGCGGGTGATTATTGGATGGCAGTGGACGCTAATCTGGGTTTCAACAAGACCAATGCGGTGCTGGGTGAAGCCGCTGAATATGCCGTGGATCTCACCGACCTGGCCAACCCGCGCGGGGCGCTGACTTTGACCTACGTCAACCCGGTGGCCGGGGAACTGCCTTGTGTGCAAAGCCCCAATCTGGCGCCGCTGGGCACTTACACGGCCACTATTGAGCGCTGTTATTGGAATTACCTGCGCGTCTACGTTCCCAAGGGCGCGAATTTGCTGGTGGCCACCCCGCAGGCGGTGCCCGGTGAGTGGATGTTGACCGGCCGAGCGGTGGATGCGGTGGTACGCCTCGAACCCGGCGAACAGGGTACGCAAGCCTTCGGCACGTTCTTGGTCGTGCCATATGCAACCACCCTGACCACCGCTTTCACTTACACGCTCGCGCCCGGCGCGGTGGCGCAGAGCGGCCAGACCTATACGTACACCTTACGGATCCAAAAGCAAGCGGGGACAAAGGCCATGCCCGTCAGCGTGTTGGTGCAATTGCCAGCCTCAGCGCAAGTGCTGGAGGCCGCGCCGTTGGGCAGTTTGGCGGGGACGGTGTGGCGCGCCGAAATAGCGCTGGAGCGCGATGTGGACGTGCGATTAAGGTTTCGCTTGCCGTAGGCCCTCACCCGGTGGGGGAAGAAAATATGGCTCGTCCGGCTTTAACGGGAAACCGGTGTAGGTCGGGCTTGTAGCCCGACACCTGACGCGGCAAAAACCGTCGCGCTACAAGCGCGACCTACGCCTGAGGCGCGGTTGTTGCGCGGAGGCATCTCTACCTCTACTGTAGAGACCCTTCGCCGCGAAAAGATGCGGCTCAGGGTGACAAGCCCAAGTTGATTATTCAGACGCACTCTACGGGAAAGGCGCGGGGGTGAGGGGGTTGCCTTCGTGGGGCAGGATGAGGCGCTCGGGGATGAGCGTGCCAATTGCGGGGACAAATTGCACCACCTGGTCGCGAAACATGACCGCGCCCAACACCGCCGTACTGGTCAACATCAGCACAACAATGAGCAGGGCCACCAGCACCTGCCGCCATTGCACCCCCCCGCCCGCCGGGCGATTTGATCCATCCGGGTCGCCGATGGGGAGGCGGGGCTTTTTGAGGCGCCCGGTGTAAACCGGGCATTGGGCGTAGTCGGCGCGGAGACAGTAGGTGGTCTGATGGTCGGAGGCAATTTCGGCGGGCGGCTGAACGTTGTAACAATAGTTAATGGCCGAGGCAAAGCCGTGCCGGGAGGTCGGGTCGGCTTCGAGACCGAGCCGGGGACAGGTACTGGCCATGACGGGCAGTACCCAATCGGATTCGGCCACGACGATGTCGGCGGCAAAAATGCCCGAGGTGGCGGTTTCACCGGGGACCGGACTCACGCTGGGAGCCGAAGCCACCGCCGGGGCCGGCTCGGGCGAGGGCGCAGCCCAGGGTGGCAGAACCGCCGGGGGCGAGTCGGGCAGAATCGGCGGCATGGGTTGCGTGTCTTCTATTTTCTGCGCCACCCAATCAGGCGGGCCAGCGGGTGTTTCGACAAAAGTATGGCGGGTGGGCGGGAGTTCGGCTTCGGGGGCGGGGGCGCGCACGCGCAAGAAAATGATGACGGCCAGGAGGGGGTAGGCGACCACCTCGGCGAGCCGCACGGCGCCGGGGACATTGGTGCCCGCGAGCGGGAAGAGGTAGTGAATGATGTGACCGATGAGCAGGATGGTGGTGAGGCCAATGCCGAGTTGCCATTCGGCGCGGCGGCGGATGGCGATGAGGATGAGGCCGGGGAACAAGAAAGCCAGTTGGGTAACTTCCCACAGGGTTTCTTGAAAAGAACCATTGTAGGCGGTGGCGCCAGCAGTGACGGCGGCATTCCAATCAATCCACGCCACGCCGACGGCCACCGGGGTGAGGAGGGCAAACACGACCGTCACAAAATCGGCCACCCCGGACGGCTCGGGGAAGGCCAGCAGGAGCAGGATGATGATGGTGGTGAGGGCCGAGGCGGCGCGGGCCACCGGGGGGCTGGAGACGAGCGGGTCGAGCAGGCCGGCGGCGCCGAGCATGAATACGCTAAAGTTGATTAAGCGCGTGAGGAACAGGCTGAAAATGATGACGGCTAGGCGGGTGCTGGGACCGTCGCGGCGGCGCCAGGCGTAAATGAGGCTGGCGATAACCGCCCACCCGAGGATAAGGAGCAGGAAGATATAGAATAAAAGACTGCCCGGTTCGCCGAGGAGGAGGAGGGCTTGAATGAGGATATCCATGTCTAAATGCCCAATGCGCCTTGTTCGGCGTCATCCTTCTTGGTCTTGGGGGCTTGCTTGAATGTGATGGAGGCCGGGGGCATTTTCACTTCTGCGCCGGTTAGTAAATCAGCAATCGTCAAAATCTGCAACTTGGGATAGTCTCTATCCCAGCTGGGGGAATGATAAAAGCCTGCGGCGGTCGCGTCGGCTTGCATATCGCGGCTTGGTTTTTCCAAAGTGATAAAGATGCCCATGGCGGCGTTTTCGCGTTCTATCGTTCCGCGTAAGTCGCGCACGTCACCCGATTTCACTTTTCCGCTTTTCACTTGCACTAGGGCGCGTTTGGGTTTCCCGCTGGCTTCGTCAATAAAAGCGATAACGCCATCTATGCCTTTATCGCTTCCCTTTTTGCCCTCACCCCGGCCCTCTCCCCGTTGGGGAGAGGGAGTGCCCCCGATGGGCCGGGCTTTGATGAGGGATAAGGCCCACCATTGGAATTGATAGCGGTCGTCGTGGGCGAGTTGTTGGGCCGAGGGCAGGTCTTCCGGCTCACCTTTGACGGTGTAATCCTTCTTCTCGTCCAAGTTGAAAGCGTCTTTCAAGCGATATTTTTGCAAAGCAATCGAAAGATGGGTGATGTCTATGCCAATCCAGCGGCGGCCCAGTTTTTGCGCGGCGGCGATGGTGGTGCCACAGCCACAAAACGGGTCCAGCACAATATCGCCGGGGTTACTGCTGGCTTGGATGATGCGCTCCAGCAGGGCAACGGGCTTTTGAGTGGGATAGCCGAGGCGCTCGGCGGCCTGGGAATTAATCGGATTGATATCTGTCCACACATTCCCCAAAAGGGTACCTGGCATGTCATCCAAATACCGTTTTAGCCGCGGTCGTTTTGATTTGTCATTGGGATACCAAATTCGCCCTTCGGCATCTAACTTCGCCATTGTTTCTTTTGAATATCTCCACCCATTGGAAGGGGAGCCATGCCCTTTCCATTCATACATCATATTCGGGCGAGGGTTAGGGCTGGTCATATCACTCAACGTGTATTTCGACAATGTTAGATTAGCCTGAATCCTCATGAAACTGCTGAGTTTTCAAACGACTGGCCGTTGCCCGAGCGCGGTGCACCAAATGGGTAA
>CAYUFY010000056.1:0-19670 GCA_964443795.1 uncultured Anaerolineales bacterium
AGTGGGACCCCGAAGTGGCGACCGCCAATGCCAAGGAATATGCGGCCGACAAGAACGTCGTGGCCGTCATCGGCACCTACAACTCCGGCGCGGCCAAGCTGGAAATCCCCATTCTCAACCCCGAGAATCTGGTCATGATCTCCCCGGCCAACACTTACCCCGGCCTGACGGTCGCGGCGGAAGGTGTGACGGCGGAAGGCGAGCCGGAAGTTTACTATCCGAGTGGCAAGCGCAATTACTTCCGCGTCGTGGCGCACGACAACATTCAGGGTGCCGCTGATGCGCTGTGGGCGCAAAGCATGGGCGCCAAAACCGCTTATATTTTTGACGACCAGGAAGCCTACGGCAAGGGCGTGGCGGATGCTTACCATGTCAAGGCCGATGCGATTGGCCTGACCGTCCTCGGTCAGGAAGGGATTGACACCAAGGCCGCCGATTACAAAGCGTTGGCGACCAAGATTGTGGGCCTTGCCCCGGATGTCGTCTTCTTCGGGATGATCACCCAAAACGGCGCAGGGCAGTTGGTGAAAGACTTGCGCGGCGCGGGCTACACGGGCATCATCATGGGCCCGGATGGCATTCAAGAAAAAGCCTTGATTGATGCCGCGGGCGAAGCCGCCGGAGGCGTGTACGCTTCCTTCGCTGGCTACCCAGCCGATGCCATGACCGGCGATGCCGCCAAGTGGCGCGACGCCTACAAAGCCAAGTACAACGCAACCCCCGAAGTGTATGCCTCCTATAGCACGGTTTCGGTGCAGGTCTTGCTCGCCGCGTTCGAGAAAGTCTGCGCCGCGGGCGGCAAGCTCACCGACCGCGAGGCCGTCCGCGCGGCGGTGGCGGCATCCGCAAATGTTCCGTCCATTCTCGGGCCGGTGACCTTCGATGCGAATGGCGACCCCACCACCGCCACCATGACCGGCTCCAAAGTCGTCAATGGCGAGTGGGTGTTCCAACAAGCTTTGTCCACCAAGTAGTTTGTCTGAATAAACCGTGAGTGGTCATGCCACTCACGGTTGCTTAACAATCCGGGGCGCGCGGTTGCCCCCCTCAACCGCGCGCCCCACAACAGTCTATCTCCCGCCCATGTCTATGGGCCTTGACCAATCAACTCGGAACCAGGAGGCCAGACCTCGCCATGCAGCGCGCACAACGCATTATCCTCGCGGCCGTCGGCATTTATCTGCTGTTGTTTTTTGGACCGATCGCCGGGTTCGATCTTTTTCGGATTATTCCGGATATCGCCGCCAAGCCAGAGTTTGTGGTTCAACAATTGATCATCGGCATTGCCAACGGTTCCATTGTGGCGATTATTGCCCTGGGCTATACCCTGGTCTATGGCATCGTGGAATTGGTTAACTTCGCGCATGGGGATGTGTATATGTTGGGCGCGTTTATGGCGCTCACCATTATGGGCGGCTTTGGCGTGACGGAGAGCAGTAGTCTGGCTGATAAAATCATCGCCATTGTGGTTGCGTTTGTGGGCGCCTCGGTGTTTACCGCCGTCCTGAATGTCTCCATTGAGCGCATCGCTTATCGTCGCTTGCGCAACTCATCGCGGTTGGCCGCGCTGATCTCGGCGATTGGGGTGTCCTTCATCCTGCAAAACGTGGGGTTGTTCTGGGGCAGTTTGCGCGCTTTCATCCCCATCATGGGCGTGAACTCCGCTGCGCCCAAAGCTTTTCCCGATCTCATCGGGCGCATGGATATTTTCAAGGAGGTTTTACACCTTGACCTACCCGTGTCTTTCACCACGAAAGACTTGTTGGTCATTGTGGTCGCGGGGGGGCTTATGCTGGGTTTGCGGTTGTTTGTGCAATACACTAAGTTAGGTAAAGCCATGCGCGCCACTGCCGAGAACCGGGATGCCGCCAAGATTATGGGCATTGACGTGGATCGCGTCATCTCCTTTACCTTTCTGCTGGGCGGCGCGTTAGCCGGGGCGGCGGGTTTGCTGGTCGGTCTTTATAACAATACGGCGGTGTTTACCATGGGCTTCACGGCTGGTTTGCGCGCCTTCACCTCCGCGGTGCTGGGCGGCATTGGCAACATCACCGGATCCATGCTGGGGGGGATGCTCATCGGCATCCTGGCCGCGTTTAGTGACCAGTATTTCTCGTCCCGCTGGACTAACGCCTGGGTATTCGCCATTCTCGTATTAGTCCTCCTCATCCGCCCAACCGGCTTGCTCGGCGAAAGCACGGGGCAAAAGGCTTAAGCCATGTTGCAAAAACTGCGTCCCGCTCTATCCATCGGTCTGCTCGGGGGCATTGTCTGTCTTTTGTTTGGCACCTGGTCAATCATCGTGATGTCCATCGTGGTCGGCGCGATCATCGGCCTGACCGTCGGCCAACAGACGACCCGCCGCAAGCCGGGCGACATTGGCCGCGAAGCCATCGAACCCGGGTTAGCCGCCAGTGGGGTCACCGTGCTCGGGGGCGTGCTGTATCAATTCGTCTTACTGCCGCTGGGGGGCCAGCCCATTTCCAGCACCCTGTTTTTGCAAATCGGTGAGAATGCGACCATTGATAGTGTGCTCGCGCTCGTCATCTGCGGCGTGCTGGGCTTCATCCTCGGCCCGCTAACCGCCGGTCTGGTCGCCTCCACCTACGGTTATCCCGAGGCCAATCGGCAACGCCGCCTGCTCTTCATGCTGGCCGGGTTTCTCATCGTCTTCCCGTTTTATGAGCAGGCCATGGTTATGAACTGGCTCTTCGCCTTTATCAGCGTGCAGATTTTCATCTTGCTCGCCTTAGGCCTGAATATCGTGGTGGGCTATGCGGGCCTGTTGGACCTCGGCTATGCCGCGTTCTTCGCGATTGGCGCATATACGACCGGCATCCTTAATTCCGGCCAATTGAACATCCACTGGAATTTCTGGCTCATCATCTGGGTTTCGGCGGCGGTGGCCGCGATGGCCGGGTTGGTGCTGGGCGCGCCGACCCTGCCCTTGCGCGGCGATTATCTAGCCATCGTCACTTTGGGCTTTGGCGAAATCATCCCGGTGGTTTTTCGCAATCTCATTCAGGTCACCTTGCGCGAACCCTTCACGGGTTTGTGTTTTCTGGGGTGCGACCCGGCGGTCGAAAAACGCATGGCGTGTTTTTACTCCTGCACCAAACCGCTCGATCTCACGGCGGGTGAGCGCGGCCTGAACCCCATTGGCCGCCCGGTCATCCCCTTTACCGACCCGAATCTATTCGGCGCCAACTACCTGCCGTGGTACTTTCTGGTGCTGGTGCTCATCGTCTTCTCCATCTTTCTCATTAGCCGGATGCGCTCTTCCCGCCTGGGGCGCGCCTGGATGGCCATCCGCGAAGATGAGTTGGCGGCTTCCCAAATGGGCATTGACCCCGTGAAAACCAAACTCATGGCCTTCTCCATGGGCGCGACCTTCTCGGGCTTTGCGGGTGCCTTCTACGCCTCCTATATCTCCGGCATCTTCCCCAGCGTGTTTGATTTCAGCGTCTCCGTCATTATCTTGTGTATGGTCATCCTCGGCGGGTTGGGCAACATGGCCGGGGTCATTGTCGGCGGCATTCTCATTATTGGCACTGACAAACTCATCCTCCCCCGCCTCGCGGCGCTGCTCAAAAACGTCCTCAATACGAGCGTTATCCCCAATATTGACAACGCGGCCATCAAAGATTTTCTGACCACCAGCCTTGACCCGCTCCAAATGCGGTTGGCGTTGTTCGGCATTGTCTTGGTTACAATGATGCTGGTGCGCCCTGAAGGCCTCATCCCCAGCGCCGAGCGTAAAGCCGAACTGCACGCCGCCGAAGATGTCATTGAACCTGAGCCGACCATCGCCTAATGAGCAATCAGTCATCAGTGACCAGTGATGACTGATCACTGATGACTGATCACTGATAATTACCCATGTCCCTCCTCGAAGCCTCTCAAATCACCCAGAATTTTGGCGGCCTGACCGCCGTGAACAAGGTGGATTTTGTCATTGAGCCGGGCATGATTGCCGGACTCATTGGCCCCAACGGCGCGGGCAAAACCACCTTCTTCAACAACATCACCGGGCTGTACCAACCCTCCAGTGGCACGCTCACGTTTGACGGCCAAAGCGTGGTCGGCCTCAAGCCGCATGAAATCACCGCCCGCGGCATCGCCCGCACCTTCCAGAACATCCGCCTCTTCGCCAACATGAGCGCCCTCGACAATATCCTCGTTGGCAGTCAGGTGCGGATGAAGGCGGGCCTGCTGGGCGCGACCCCGCTCGGGCGCTGGCCGTATTGGTTTAAAATCGTCACGGCTGTGGGCGGGGTCTTGTTGACCCTAGCCTCGGTCCCAGTTTATCTCGCCAACAACAACACGACCATCGCCTATTTGATGGTGATTTTTGGACTGGTTGGGGCCATTATTGGCACCATGCTCACCTCCACACTGGTGGATGGCTTGTTTGGCGCGCTATTCGGGGCCAAAGCGGTGAGTGAAGAAGAGCGTCAGGCCCACGAGCGAGCGCTCGAATTGTTGGATTACGTCGGCCTGGGCCGCCAACAGGCATACACCACGGCCAAGAATCTGCCCTATGGCCTGCAACGCCGGCTGGAAATCGCGCGCGCGCTGGCCACCAATCCCAAGTTGTTACTCCTCGATGAACCCACGGCCGGCATGAACCCCGCCGAGACCGCCGAGCTGACCGCCTTCATCCACCGTCTGCGCGATGAACGCGGCTTGACCATCCTGCTCATCGAACACGACATGCGCGTGGTCATGGGCATCTCCGACCGGGTCACGGTGCTCGACCACGGTGAAAAAATCGCTGAAGGCTCACCCGCGGAAGTCCAACGCAACCCGCGCGTCATCGAAGCCTATCTCGGCAAAGGCACGGCGGCGGCCGGAAAGTAAAACTTCAAACTTCAAATTTCAAACTCCCAATTTGGGGTTTGAAATTTGAAGTTTGGGATTTGGAATTTATTTTATGCTCGAACTCCACGACGTTCACACCTACTACGGCAACATTCACGCCCTCAAAGGCATCTCGCTCAACGTGAACGAAGGCGAGATCGTCACCCTCATCGGCTCCAACGGCGCGGGTAAAACCACCACCCTGCGCACCATTCAAGGTCTGCTCCGGCCCCGGCACGGCTCCATCAAACTGCGCGGCGAAGACCTCACCAAAGTCCCAGCGCACCTCATCACCAGCAAAGGCGTGTCCCAATCGCCCGAAGGCCGGCTTATCTTCCCACGCATGACCGTTCTCGAAAATCTGGAGATGGGCGCATTTGCCCGCACCGACAAAGACGGCATCGCGCAAGACCTCGAGCGCGTCTACATCACCTTCCCCCGGCTCAAAGAACGCCTCAAACAAAAGGGCGGCACCCTCTCGGGCGGCGAACAACAAATGCTCGCCATTGGCCGCGCCCTCATGGCCCGCCCCAAAGTCCTGCTCCTCGACGAACCCTCCATGGGCCTCGCCCCCATCCTCGTCGAGCAAATCTTCCAAATCATCGGCGAACTCAACAAACAAGGCACCACCATTTTGCTCGTCGAACAAAACGCGCGCATGGCCCTGTCCATCGCCCATCGTGGCTACGTCCTCCAAACCGGCGAAATCCGGCTCACCGGCCCGGCCGCCGAACTCCGCGACAACGAAGAAGTGCGCAAGACCTATCTCGGCGAACATTAAACTCGCCGACGGCCAACCCCAAACTTCAAACTTCAAATTTCAAACCGGATTTGGGGTTTGAAGTTTGGTGTTTGAAGTTTTATTTTTATGCGTCTCACCCTCCTCTCCGCCCACGACCTCCGCACCGCCCTGCCCATGCCCGCGGCCATTGCCGCCATGCAAGCCGCCTACGCCGACCTCTCCACGGGCCAGGCCACCGTCCCGCTCCGCACCCCCCTGCCCATCCCCGTTGTTGAAGGCATCACCCACTTCATGCCGGCCTACCTGCCCGCCAGCGGCCTCGGCGCCAAAATCGTCTCCGTCTTCCCGCGCAATGTGGCGCAGGGCAAGCCCATAATCAATGGGATTGTGATTGCATTGGACCCCCTGACTGGCGAGCCCCTGGCCCTATGCGATGGCGGCTTCCTCACCGCGTGGCGGACCGGGGCCGCCGGGGGGGCGGGCGCCGCGCTATTGGCCCGGCCCGACGCCAAAACCGCCGCCATCTTCGGCACGGGCGTCCAAGCCGAAACCCAAGCCCTCGCCATTGACGCCGCGCGCGCGCTTGACACTATCCACATCTACTCGCGCAACCCGGACAACATCCAAAAATTCATTGCCAAAATGCAACCCGAGGTTAAAGCCCGGCTCATCCCCGCCGCCTCCCCCACCGAGGCCGTCCGCGATGCCGATGTGATTTGCACCGCTACCACCTCCCACACCCCGGTCTTCGACGGCCACGATCTCAAGCCCGGCGCCCACATCAGCGGCGTCGGCAGTTTCACCCTCGCCATGCGCGAGCTAGACGAAACCACCATCACCCGCGCGCGCATCTTCATTGATTCCCGCGAACCCGCCCTCGCCGAAGCCGGAGAACTGGTGGCCGCCATGCATGCGGGCAAAACCCATGTGGACGATTGGACCGAACTCGGCCTGGTGGCCGTGGGCCAAAAACCCGGGCGGCAAGCGCCCGAAGACATCACCTTCTTCAAGTCGGTGGGCGTGGCCGTGCAGGATGTAGCCGCCCTAAGCCGCGCGCTAAAAGAAGCGCAACGGTTGGGCCTGGGTACCCCCATTACTTTATAACCGGCCTCACCCCGGCCCAAGGGGAAACCCATTCGGGAATATAATGGGGCAATCAATTAATCAACTCACCTTACGCACTGTCACGCGAAGTTCAGCGCGAGCGAAGCGAGGCGCGTACGCGTCTACGATTGACGTAGAGCCCTCTCGCTCCGCTCGGGGTGACATTCTAAAAAACACGCTCATCTGCGTAGGGTGAGTAACAACTCACCTTCAGTTGGGAGTTACGACCAGGCATGGACGAGAAAACCCTGTATACGCAGGCGCAAGCCGCCATCAAAAATAAACAGTTCGATGACGCCCGCAAAATGCTCATTGCGCTGGTGAAGATGAACCCGCGCAGTGAGGCGGGCTGGCTGGCGCTCGCCTCAACCCTGGACGACATGCACAAGGCCGTTGACTGCCTCAAGCGCGTGCTGGCCTTGAACCCCAACAACGCCACTGCCCTGGAATGGCTGGAGTTTGCCCAGCAGGAGTTGGCGCGAAAAGAAGTGGTCGCTGAACTCCAAGCGGAAGACGCCGCGTTTCAAGTAATGATCATTGAGCCGGGGGACGAGAATCGCCCGGTGCCCCGACTGGGCAAATATCTACTCGATTACAAATTTGTCACCGAAGACCAACTGCGGATGGCGTTGATCGCCCAACACGAGGATACCGCCCGGGGCGAGACCAAACGGTTGGGCGATTATTTGGTGGAACAGGGCGCCATTACCCGCGAGCGGATTGAGTTTGCGGTGAACGAGCAGAAAAAAGACACCGACCGCCCGGTGCCGCGCTTGGGTCGGTATCTGCTGGATTACAAATTCATCACCAGCGAACAACTGGCCGCGGCGCTGGCGGTCCAACGGCAGACCGCCGAAAAAGGCCAGGAAAGAAAACTAGGCGAGGTGCTGGTCGAACAGGGGGCCATCACCGAGGAGCGCCTGAATTTCGCCATCCGCGAGCAGAACCGCAGTTTTTATAGCTTGTTCAACGATTAACCCGCAACCCAACCGGGGGAATGCCGTAATACACTTCAACCCAGGCGTGGTATTTTTTAAGAAAGGTTGTCATTATGACCGAGGAACGGAAAAACTGGCTGGGGCCATACATTCCCGAGGGCAGTTGGATGCGGGAGGTCGTGCAACAGGCCAAGTTGGCTTATAACTTGATGCTCGACCCGCGCGTGCATCCCGTGACCAAACTCATCCCCCTCGCGGCGCTGGTGTATTGGATTTCACCCGTAGATATTATTATGGGTGTCCCCGGCCTCAGCGCTTTGGATGATGCGGCGATTGTGATGCTGGGGTTGCGCTTCTTCTTTGAGCTTTCCCCGCCCGACGTGGTGCAGGAACATCTCAAGCGCCTGACCGAAGCCGCCGCCAGCAGTTGGCGCGTGGTGAGTAATGCCCCCCCTCCCCCCTCAGCGCCCCCCAGCGGCGAAGTGGTGGATGGAACTTATCATTCCGTTGATAAGCCAGAAAACGACCCGCCTCAAAGTTGAGGCGGGTCGTTGATTTAAACTATTTCCCCGTTCAGCCAGCCGTGGGCCGGGGTCACCGCTCAATCACCAACCAGATTGACCACCTGCGCGTTCGTCGTTTCTACCGTCCCGGACAAATCATAGGCCAGCGCGCCGGAAATGCGCACCGGGACCATTTCGCCCACCGGGACTTCGCCATCAATGATGACCACGCCGTCAATCTCGGGGGCGTCCCGATAACTGCGCCCGATGCTCAAGCCATCCCCCTGCCCTTCAATTAACACATTAAGCGTCCGCCCGATTTGCGCTTGATTCTTTTTCAGGGAGATGCGCTGTTGCGCTTCCATGAGCCGGTCCCGCCGGGCTTGCTTAACCGCTTCGGGCACCGGGTCCCCGAGGGCCGCAGACTCGGTGCCGGGTTCAAACGAAAATGTGAACGCGCCGACCCGGTCAAATTCCAGTTCCGTCACAAAATCCAAGAGCGTCTGAAATTCGTCTTCGGTCTCACCGGGGTAGCCCACAATGAACGTGGAGCGGATGGCGAGGTCGGGCATGGCCGCGCGCATTTTGCCGATGGTCTTGTGCACCCAGTCAATATTCGCCGGGCGGCGCATTCGCTTGAGGGTGGCGGGATGACCGTGTTGCAGGGGCATATCCAGATAATGCAAAATCTGCGGGTGCGCGGCCATGGTCTCAATCTGCCGGTCGGTCACATAGCCGGGGAAGGCGTACATGACGCGGAGCCAGTCAATGCCGGGCGCGGCTTGGGTGAGTTGTTCGAGCAAGGTGGACAGGCCTTCTTTGAGGCCAAGGTCGTGGGCGTAATCGGTGGTGTCTTGGGCGATGAGGATGAGTTCGCGCACGCCACTCGCCTCGAGGCGGCGGGCTTCGTCCAGGATGGAAGCGATGGGGCGCGAGACGGCGGTGCCTTTGATGAGCGGGATGGCACAGAAGGCGCACGGACGGCGGCAACCATCGGCGATTTTGAGATAGGCGCTCGCGCCCTGGACCGAGGCCCGGAGCGCGCCATGTTCATCCGCGCCGACGGTGGCGGCCTCGGCGGGGAGGTGGTAGAGCGGTTCGGGGTGCGGTCGCTCGCGGAGGCGGCTCACGAAGTCCACAATGTCCATCCAGCGCCGGGTGCCGATGAGGCCATCGAGGCCGGGCACCCATTTCATCAATTCGGCGCCATAGCGTTGTGAGAGACAGCCAGCGGCGATGAGCAGTTGGCCGTTTTTTTTGCGCGCGGCGAGGTCATTGAGGACGTTGACCGACTCTTGTTTGGCCGGGCCGATAAAGCCACAGGTGTTGACGATGAGCACTTCGGCCTGGCGCGGGTCGGTCGTGGCCTGATAACCGGCCACGCCGAGCAATTGCGCCATGCTGTCGGAGTCCACGGTGTTTTTGGAACAGCCCAGGCTGACGAGGTGAAAGCGTTTGGATTTTAGTTTAGGCATGGTGAAACCAGTCGGGGGCGGGGTTAGCGCCGGGTTACGGTGTCCGCGGGGGCGGGGTAGTGGCCGTGGGGGTCGGGGTAATGGTCGGGGTGGGAATGACCATCCCGTCCACGGTAAACAGGCGGGCCACGACTTCGCCCACATCGCCCAAGGTCCCCTGATCAACGCCATTCCAGATGATGTGGGTGCCTTTGCCGTTGCCGGTGACAAGTTCCACCAGGGTCTGGCCGATGAACTCGCGCGATTCGCCGGGGGGCAGGAGGCCCGCAAACACTGGCGCGCCATCCACATTGACGCGCACCCATAGCCGTTGTTCGGCGCGGATGAGGACGTGCACGCCCGTGTAATTCGGCAGGGGCGTGGGGAAGGGTTGGGTTGGCGCGATCTCGACCACGGGCGAGGTGGGGGTGGGTGTCAGGGCAAAGGTGGGGGTGGCCAACGCCGTGGGGCTGGCTGTCGGCGCGGGTTGGAGGGTGCTCAGGATTTGCGTCCCGCCCCACAGCAAGAGCAATCCCAGGGCCACGGAGATGATGAGGGCAATGAGCAGATCGGCTGAGATGAAACGTAAGGGCCGCGCGCGGGTGAGGGTGTTCCGCGTGGCGGGTGGCGCGGACGCCCCCCAGGCCCGCGCCGATTTTTGAGCCGTGAGTTTGGCGTAATCGGCCAGCAGGTCGGCCACGGGCAAGCCGAGAAACTGGGCGTAGTTATTTAGAAAACCGCGCGCTTGAATGGCAGAGGGGAGCGTAGCAAAGGCTTCGGCTTCGAGGGCGGCCAGATATTTGGCGCGGATCCGGGTGGCGCGCTCGACGTCGTCGAGGGTGAGGCCTTTGGCTTCGCGGGCCGCGCGGAGTTCCTGACCAAGCATGGATTTGCCAAAAAATAAAGCCATCGGCTTCGGGCGTGCAAGGCCGATGGCTTATGGATAGCGCGTCTCAGGCCGCAAAAACTTACGCGGCGGGGGCGGCCTCCGCCGGGGCTTCAGCGGGTTGGGCTTCGACCACCGGGGGAGTCTCGGGCGCTGTTTCAGTGGCCGCTTTGAGTTTTTCACCCTCGCGATAGATGACGATTTTTACCGTGGGGATGAGGTCGGTGGTGAGGCGCACCGGCAATTTGTATTCGCCCAGTTCGCGGAGCGGTTGATGCCCCATATTGCGGCGATCCACTTCCAGACCCGAAACTTTTTTGATTTCATCAGCGACCATGGCCGGGGTGATGGAGCCATAGAGCTTGCCCGTCTCACCGGCCTTGACCGCAAAGGTAAGGACGAGCGCGTTGAGTTTGTCAGCGACACCGGAGAGTTCATCGTTGAGTTTGGCCCGGACAATGGCGGCGTTCTGGCGCAACGTCTCGGCCTGCTTGACAGCGGAGGCGGTGGCTAACAGCGCCAGGCCTTGCGGCAACAGGTAGTTGCGACCATAACCATCGGCGACTTTTTTCACGTCACCGGCGTGGCCGAGTTTATATACGTCTTTAAGCAATAAAACTTTCATGGAGTCTAGCCCTTTCCTTTCAGAGGGGGGAGTGGCGGGCGAAGGGTACAACGCCCTGATTAGAAAAAGCTCTCCCCACAGGGGGGAGGCGAGAAGCATTGTAGCAGAGGGGTCAGGTTCTTTCAAGACCTCCCTCCAAAATCGCTCATCCGTTTGAGCAGTAACCTCACCCGAAAGAGGCGTCAGCGATCTGATCCCGACCTGAATGGGGGCAACTAAATCACCGCCACTGGGTAACCAACGCCGCTTGTTTAGAAACCCGTTGGAAAAAACATCCCGCACATTCTTATAACTCAACTATAACGGCAAACATACCTAAATACTAACCCGTGGTTAGACGAACAAGGTGTATAAAGGTAGTAGCACTTGTTCAAAGTTAAAAATTATCAATACCATGAGAGGAGGTCAGGTATAGCGGACAACTTAGGTCAGTGTTTGCTCAGAAGTATGCACCTTAACCTGTGTGACTACCTTTCCCAAGGAGAATGGCATCTATGAAAACTTTACGATTGACGGTCTTATTTACGCTGGTCTTTATGCTGGTTGGCCTCACGGTCTCGGGCGCAAGCGCCAACACGGCCAGTGGCGTCGGGGATGGTCTGCATCCCGTCAAATTGGATTTAGCCTATGGCCGAGTCACTTTTGATACCTGCAAAGGCACCTGCACGGCCACCGACATTGACCCGGCTTCGGTGGGTCCGGTGCGCCCGTGGCAAATAAAAGGCCCCTCCATCAACGCCAGTATGCAGACTTTTGAACTCACGGGCATGGGGATTCAAACTTCGCTCGTGGATAGCGCCGGGCACGCCGAAGGCTACACCGGCCTGCCGTGTGTGGTGTGCTTCAGCTATTCAGCCGCTGATGCCGCCGCCGCGGGGGGCAAGAGTAATCTCAAAGTGGCGTATTGGGCGGCCGGTCTCACCAATTGCAACGACGACTGGGCTTTGGCCTGCCCCACCAAGCTCAAGGGCAATTGGCACGTCCTGCGAACCACTTATGATGGGGGTTATGCCTGCGCGCTCCTGCGCCTCACCGGCTCCTTCGCGCTGGTCAAAATCACCGGCCCCTAAGCCACGCTTGCATTCGATAATAAAAAACCAGGCCCGAAAGTCCGGGCCTGGTTTTTTTATTTAACTCATGTCACGCACTGTCACACGAAGTTCAGCGCGAGCGAAGCGAGACGCTTTGCGTCTGCAAATTGCGTAGAGACTCCTCGCTTCGCTCGGAGTGACATTCTAAAAAGTACGCTCATCTGCGTAAGGTGAGTAACTCACCGCCGTTTCTCCATCACAACCCCGGTTTCGCCGCCGGAATAATAATGCGCCTGCCGGTCCACCGGGCAGTAGCCAAATTTTTCATATAAGGTCCGCGCCGGGCCATTGGATTCGCGCACGGTCAAGCGCAATACCGGGCGGGGCAACCGCGCCTCCGCCTCGGCCAACAGTCCGGCCCCAATCCCGCGCCGCTGAAAAGCGGGGTGCACGCCCAGGGTGGCAATCCAGGCATAATCGGCGAAGGGCGCGGCCTCGCCAATCACCAGTCCCACCAACTGCCCCGCCAACACCGCCTTAAGCCGCACATTGGGCGTGATCAATATCCATACCAATTCCAGCCAGAACCACGCATCCGCACCAAAGCAAATTTTTTCCAACTCGCGCACTGCCCACAGATCGCGCAAGTCAGCTGGAGCGATCGTCACCGCTGAGTCCATCGCCTAGTGTGAGCCCTCCATGCTTTCGGGCGCGCTGACCAATTCGGCGCGCACCAACAAGCGGTTGGCATACATATGCTGGTCCGGGTCCCAGTCGGTGCAAGTCACCAGCAACACCGCGCGCGCGTCGCGCACATAGAGTTGTTGCACCTCGTCCGGGGGGACGCGCCATTTCTCGCGCACTTGATACACATACACCTGACCATCCACGCTATAAATCACCTCGGCGGCATCGGGGATGTGTTGCAAGTCGGCAAACGGGCCGCGCGCCAGGGTGGTGAGCGTCATGTGGCCCACAAAGACCATCGCCCATTCATCGCCGGGGCGCGCGCCCGTGGTAGTGAGTTGTCCAACCCTCAGACCCAGGTTTGATAAATCCCACTGGCCATCGTGGATGGGGACCGAACGAATCACTTCGTCCACGCCCAACGCGGGGATGCGCAACCGCGCCGGGGCCGGGAGAGAAAACTCATCCCCTACGGGCGCAGGCGACTCGAGGGCAAGCCCGCCGCCCGCCGGGGTGGGCGCGCCCGGCGCGGAAACCGTCACCCGCGCGGGGGGCGGGGTGGCAGGCGAGGCGGTGTGCCACTGCCACATCCGATCCGTGACCTCACGCCACATCGCCGGGGTGGGCGTGGCCTCGCCCCGACACCCGGCCAGCATCAACCCCAAAGCCAAGTTCAGCCCCATAAAAGCGAGCCAACGCCGGAGCCAAATTTGCCCGGCAGACAAGCGTGCATTCATGGCGGACAACCACAGGGTGAGCGCCAGCCCGCCCCAGAGCGCACCGAAGGGGATCAACCACCACATCCGCAATTACGCCCGCCGCCAGCGTCGCCACCCCAGCCATAACGCCGGAATCGCCAACGCCGCCACGATGGACAGCACGCCGATGAGTAGCGGCGACGGGCCGGGCGGCAGACCCGTGCCGGGAATTGTCCCGGGGATGAGGGTGACGGTGGCCGAGGCCTCGCCCTTATCAACGCCGCTCACCCACAAGATCGCCGTGTTCCGCAATTCCTGCTGGGGGCGGCCCCGTTCATTGACCCGGGTGGTAATCACCATGGTCACACTCTGCCCGGCGGCCAGGGTGCCGATATCGAAACTGAATTTATTGGTGGCGGCTTCAAAGAACACCGTGCCTTGCGTGGTGGTGGCATTGATGAAGTCCAGCTCCGGCGGCAAGGTGTCTTCGACCAGCACACTCATCACCGCAATAGCGTTGGGGTTGGACGCGATGATGGTGAAGTGCACTACATCGCCAATCTGGGCCAGTTGCACATCTACTTCTTTGGTAATGTGCGGGTCCACCACAATGGGGCCAGGGGGCGGCGTGGCTGACGGGCCAGCGCCCGGGGTAGGGGTAAACGTGGGCGTGGAAGTAAACCCTTTGAGGGGCGCGGCCACCGCCGCCCCGGCCAGTTGCCCCACGAGGAACAACCCGACCAACCCTACCGAGAACACAAGATAAATAAAGCGGCGCATACAAAATCTCCTTCGTTGGCAGGTCATCACCGCTCAATTAGCGGCAGATAAAGCGTATTCGTCAGGGCGAGCATCTTCAAGTTCAGGCGGGTCGCCGGGTCACCCAGGAGGGTATAGGTATCCACCAAATCAATAAACGCCGAACCGCTGGCGAGCAGTTCCAATTTACCTTCCAAGGTGGCCTGCCCGAGAGTGCGCTCGGCGGCCGGGCGCGCATACATATAACCCATAAACCCTTCGGCGAGAAACGAATGGCCGGTGGACACGCCTTCGCCAGTCGCGCCCCAAGCCGCCAACGCGCCGCCCGTGGGGGCGCGCACCAACGCTTCGTCGAGCGTGGGATAGGGTTGGTGAAACGAGCCAGTGAAGCAGGTCAGGTCCAGCACCACCGGCAATTGTAGCCCATTCTGCAAAGCCGCCACATCGTCCACATGCAACAAACGCTCCACCGCCCATTGCACATCGGAGGCATGGCCGATGAACGCCACCAACCCCGCGCCGGAGTTCCACTGCGTGAGCAACGCCTGATGCATCGGTTCCACCGGAGCGCCCGCCGTGTAATAGTAAGGGAAAGCCATGAGGGGCGGGGTGAAATAAGCGGCGGCCAGGGTTTGCGACTGCGCCGCAAAGTTTCCGGCAGTGTCGGCGTCATCGGCCACCAACAGCGCGCGCCCGCTCCAACTGTTGAACGTGGCATCGGTTTCGTAGCCCACGAGCTTGCTCACCACCGTCTGCGCCTCGGCCAGCGTATTGACCGGCAAACGCCCGATGAGCAGATCTGGCAAGTTGTCCGCGCCATCCACGGTGACATAGCGATTGTCGGCGGCGGTCTCACCAAACAGCGGATCCACTTCAGCGAGATAGGGCGGGATGAACGTGGCGGGCGAATCGCCCAGATAATTTTTCACGTCGTACACCCCGTCGCCGACGAGCAAGACATACGTCGGGCGCGGAGTCCAGTGAGCGTAGGCCTCCGCGAGATAAGCACGAATCGCGTCGGGCGTGGCGCGCCCGTCGTCAGCGTCGTACGCGGCCTGCACATTTTCGACGACCACCTGCAAGCCCTGGCTTTGCCGGAGCGCAATCAGTGGGGCCAGCGCGGGCATGAAAGCCGGGTGAGCGAGGATGAGATAGTCCGCGCCGGAAACCGTTTGCGGCGCGATCGGCACGCGCAAGTTCGCGGGGGCCGCTGGCACGGTGGTGACCAAATAATCACGCGCGGGCAAACCACCGAATGTGAGCGTATTGCCGGCAACGACCACTTCGGTGAGGCGCACCGGGTTGGCCGGATCGGTGATGTCGTAGGCCCGATACGGCCCCGGCTCAGCGAGGGCCAGTGAGTACGCAAACTGTCCCGCCCCGGTGTGGTTGACGATGAGCGGCAAATAAAGTCGCTGAGGCCCGGCGGGGGTGCTCGTGACCGGGGCGCTGGGCGCCAACCCGAACCGGACCGCGTTCCCCACCGGCGCGGCCCCGCGCGCGTAGGTGAGCGCAAAGGCGTCGAGCCACGCGCCTTCCACCAAAATACCGGGGAGGCCCGGAAGCGCGAGGGTGAGGGTGTTGTTCGGATTCAAGCGGCCCGCTGGCACGGTGAATGTGGCCGTGATGGCTTGCTTGCCATTCCACTCCACCTGCCCGACCGGCGCGCCATTGACCGCCACACTCACGCGATGATCGAGACTGGCGCTGGGGATGTCGGTGTAACCGACCAGCCAAACCGTGAGCGTGGCGGGGAGCGTGGCGGCCACATCTGGCAGAGCAAACGGATAGTCGCGCATCACGCGGTCGGGACGGCGCAGGAGGTCCCACACCCAACGATCACCGTCGCGCCCAAGCGGGATGCGGCACTCGTAGCAATTGGGCGTGTAGTAGGTGTTGGACTCAAAGACTTGGGAGACCCACGCGGTTTGCGCGGGCAAGTTCCCCGGCGCGGCGGTGCGCGTGGTCAGGCGGAGGCCAGGCGTGGCTTCGGCGGAGATGAAATACGCGTCGGTGCGGGTCCAGCGGCTGAAGCGGGGGTCGGCGTAGAAGAGCAGACTCTCACCGGGTTCGAAGAGCGCATCAGCGTCACCATCCCAATCGTAAGCGATCTCGACACCCGCGCGGCGGAGGTGGAGTTGGCGCGGGTCGGCGGCGACGAGGGCCGGGTTGAGCGCGGCGAGTGATGCGTAAGTGAGCGCCGTGAGGCCGGGCTGGGTGACTTCGGCGATGAGCGTGGGAGCGGTCAACGCGTGTGGGGCGCGCCCCCCGGTTGGGGTAGGCGCAATCCACGCGGCCGCCGGGTTGGCCACCAACGAGCGCAGGCGGGCGCGCAGGGGATCAGAATCCAACACGGGGGTCGCCGATAAATCGGCGGGGCCTCCGTAGTCCACCCTAACGGTCACATGCGCCGTCCAGCGGACTTGGCCAGCCACGGGGCGCGCCGGATAGAAGATGAGCCGGGCGAGGGTGAGGCCGCGCATCACGCCAAGCACTTCGAGACGGACGGGCGGCAGAGCGGCGACCAGCGGCGTGGCGCCGACATTGGTTTCGGTGAGGGCCGTGAGCGTGAGTGTGGGGCGCGCGCCGGGTGGGAGGGCGAGGAGGCGCGCGGCGACCGGTAGGGAAAGCGTTTCGCTAAGTTGGAGTTGGGGATAGCCGGGCATGGTGATGAGACCATTGGCGAGGCTGGGCGCGGGGGCCGACCATTCGGCGGTGAAGCCGGCGGCGGTGAAACTGAGCGCCGGTTGGGGGCCGGGCGGCTGAGGCAAACTCAGCGCCCGGCCCCCCGTGCTTGTGAGGAGTGCCAACGCCAACAGGCCAGTGAGCCAGCGGCGAACCATGCGCTACCTTACCAGTAACGGCAGGTAGAGGCGATAGCTGGGCGTGGCGGCGAGCAGGATGGCTTCGGGGGTGTGGCGGGTCTCGACTCCTTGCGTGTCCACATCCACCAACCAGTACCACCACTGACCCACCGCGGGTGGGGCATCGGTATACCGATAGGTCGTGCCCGCGCCCGTGCCGCCAGTGATGGCCGATGGCTCGAAGTGAATGAGCGTGGCGCGGCTGAAGTCATTGGCGGGCGCGCGATAAAGATTGAAACCGTAGTTATCAATCTCTTTGGCCGTCGCCCATTGCAGATTGACCTGCCCCAGGCCGCCACCCGTGACCCGGAAGTACAGCAGACTGACCGCCGTGGGGTTAATGATGCTGGTGTTGGCCCCGGAGATGGCGGTGGCGCGGTTGCCGAGGTCATCAATGGCGTTGCTGGCGGTGGCCATATTGGTCGTGCTGGACACCGGCGTGAGCGCATCGAATACCACTTGCACCGTCACACTGCCACCGGGCGGCAGATCGCCAAAGGTGGTGGTGAGGTCAGTCCAGGTGATAACGCCCGACGTGGCGAAGTTATGCGTCGGGAGGGCGCGCTTGTAGCCAATGTAAGTCGGGTTGTAATTATCAATCAACGGCAGGGTCACGATGGTGGTGCGGCCTTCGTTAGTGATAACGATGGTGAAGGTGATTTCCTGCCCAACCAGGAATGGCCCGGGCGCGAACACCGTCTTGAGGATAGCGAGATTGGGCAGGATATTGACCGTGGTTTGTCCGGTAGCGCCGCCGCCCGCCGGGGTTTGCCCACCCGCATCCACCACGCCGTTGGTGGTCACCCGGTTGACCGCCGGGTTGCCAGGCGGCGTAACCCCGACCGCAGTAAAGACCGTGGTGATTTGCAACGACGCGCCGGGGGCCAGATTGCCGAAGGTGCTCGCCAGGTTGGCCCAGAATAACGTGCCAGTGACCGTCGTGGCAGTGGTGTTCACCACATTAGGCGCCGGGCTGGCGCTGGCAAACTGCAGATAAGCCGTGTCGTAAGTGTCGGTCACGGGGATGGTAACCAGTGTGGTTGCGCCGGTGTTGGTGATGCGGATGGTGAACGTCACCAATTCGGTGAGGTGCGCCGGGTTGGGGCTGATGAGCGCCTTGCTGATAGCAATGGCGGGCAATCCGCCGGTCACCGTGATGGGCGTGGTGCCGGGGTTGTTGCCCGGGATCGGGTCGGTGGTGGTTGAGGTCACAATGGCCGTGTTGGTAATTGGGCTCGTGGCAGTCGGATTGACCGTCACCGTCAGCACGATGCTCTGCGTGGCATTGACCGCCAACGTGCCGAGGTTCCAGAAGTAAGCCGAGCCTATCGAACCGCTCGCTGCCGGGGTTGCGCCACCAAAGGTGAGGCCCGCCGGGAGCGTGTCAGTCACGACCACGTTCACCGCGCTCGACGGCCCAGCGTTGCTAACTACGAGGGTGTAGGTCACGACCCCGCCCGACACGACGGTGGTCGGTGTCGCACTCTTCACAATCTGCAAGTCGGCTTGCGACGTGACGGTGATGGGCGTGGTGCCGGGGTTGTTGCCGGGGAACGGGTCGGTGGTGGTGGAGGTCACAATCGCCGTGTTGGTCAGCCCACCCGTCGCGGTTGGGTTTACTGTCACGGTCAGAACAATGTTCTGCGTGGTGTTGACGGCCAACGTGCCGAGGTTCCAGAAGTAGGCTTGGCCCACGTTGCCAGCCGCCGCCGGGCTCGCGCCACCGAAGGTGAGGCCCGCCGGGAGCGTGTCGGTCACGACCACGTTCACCGCGCTCGACGGCCCAGCGTTGCTAACCACGAGGGTGTACGTGACTACGCCACCCGCCATAACGGTGGTCGGGGTCGCGCTCTTCACAATCTGTAAGTCGGCTTGCCCAGTCACGGTGATGGGCGTGGTGCCGGGGTTGTTGCCGGGGAGCGGGTCGGTGGTGGTTGAAGTGACTACCGCCGTGTTGGTAATGTTGCCGGAAGCGCCTGCATTCACAGTGGCGGTCAGCACGATGTTCTGCGTGGCATTGACCGCCAGCGTGCCGAGGTTCCAGAAGTAGGCCGCGCCCACATTACCACTCTGCGTTGGGGTTGCGCCACCAAAGGTGAGGCCCGCCGGGAGCGTGTCGGTCACGACCACGTTCACCGCGCTCGATGGCCCAGCATTGCTGACCACGAGCGTGTACGTCACCACCCCGCCCGCCGCTACCGTCGTCGGCGTCGCGCTCTTCACAATCTGTAAGTCGGCTTGCCCAGTCACGGTGATGGGTGTCGTGCCGGGGTTGTTGCCGGGAATCGGGTCGGGTGTGGTGCTGGTCACCACGGCAGTATTGGTGATACCACCTGTCGCGGTGAGATTCACTGTCACAGTCAGCACGATGTTCTGCGTGGCATTGACGGCCAGTGTGCCGAGGTTCCAGAAGTAGGCCGCGCCCACGTTGCCAGCCGCCGCCGGGATCGCGCCACCAAACGTCAGGCCCGCCGGGAGCGTGTCGGTCACGACCACGTTCACCGCGCTCGATGGCCCAG
>CAYUFY010000057.1:0-19573 GCA_964443795.1 uncultured Anaerolineales bacterium
TCTTGAGCCTTTTTCGAGATAAAACTGTTCACGATGTCTTGAGCCCTGACAATTAGCCTTATAAGCTCATAGAGTACCGCGGTTTTTCTCCCGGATAGCCCGCGCCACCTCGCCCCGCGCGATGGTGTCTTGCGCGCGGGTTTTCAAATCCTTCAGCGTTACCATCCCTTTGGCTAACTCATCTGGGCCTTGAATAAGGGCGAAACGCACGCCCGTGGCATCCGCATACTTCAATTGCTTATCCAATTTCGCCGGTTCGGGATACCACTCGACGCGGAGCCCGGCGGCGCGCAGTTCACCCGCGAGTTGGAGCGACTCGGCGAGGGAAGATTTGTCGAACATCGTCACTAACACTTCGGCGGGGGAGAGTTGGAGTGGCGGCACTTTGCCATATTTTTGCGCCACCAACCCAATCACCACATCGCCCATGGCAAAGCCCACGCCGGGGAGCCGATCCCCGCCCACGTCGCCGACAAGGTTATCGTAGCGCCCCCCCCCGAGGATGGCGCGGAACTCGCCCTCGCGGTCACGCGCTTCGAGCACCGTGCCGGTGTAATAATCCAGCCCGCGAATCACGGTGGGGTCGTATTCAAGATAATCACTTAAGCCCAGGGCTTGCGCGGCGGCGAAGAATGCCTGACACTCCTCGGATTTTTGCCACAGGTCGCGGTTGGCAAGCAGGGCTTTGATGCCATCCAATTGCGCCGGGGTCACGCCAAACTCCGCCGCATATTTATCCCAACTCTCGGCGTTCATCTTGTCACGGCGGTCAATCAGCCGGAACACGTCTTTCTTTTTGTCGGCCAAGCCGAGCGCGGCGATTTCGCTATCCATCAAGCGGCGGTTATTAAATTGCAATTTAATTTCATTGGGCGTGAGGCCGAGGCGTTGGAAGAAGGTCGCGGCCACCGAGGCCAGTTCGGCATCGGCGGCCGGGCTGTCCACACCCAGCAAGTCCACGTTCCACTGAAAGAACTCGCGCGAGCGGCCTTTTTGCGGGCGTTCGTAGCGCCAGAACGGGCCAAACGACCACCAGCGAATCGGGCGGGGCAATTGCGCGGCGCGGGTCGCCACCATCCGTGCGAGCGAGGGGGTTAGCTCGGGCCGCAGGGTGATTTGGTCGCCGCCCCGGTCGTTGAAGACGAAGGCTTGTTCCTTCACCAACTCTTCGCCGGACTTGGCGGCGTACAGGTCAAGCGTTTCGAGAAACGGGCCATCGTATTCCTGATAGCCGAACATTTGCGCCGCGGCCTGCATATTGGCATAGAGCCAGTTGCGGAGCGCCATTTGTTCGGGGTAAAAATCGCGTGCGCCTTTGACGGTCTGGATTTTTTGTTTCATCTAAAATCTCTCCCTCACCCCGGCCCTCTCCCAGCGGGAGAGGGGGGCAGTGGAAATAAAAAGCGTGGGCTTGTGGCCCACGCCATGAAGTTCCAGAGTGCAACTTGCCGCGCTTAGCCCAAGCCAAACTGACCATCCATGAAATGATGGTGATGATGGTTTGGGGTGGGGAACGCGACGGTGTTCATTGCCGGGTATTTTAGCATTATCTGGATTTTTGGGAAGAGGGAAACCGGCTTTTTTGCGGATTGGGCCGGGCTCCGCGCGTGGGCGCCGCACCCGGGCGGGGGTGCGCGTGTCCCTGCGAGCGGGGGGCGTTTGAGCGAGGGGCCGCGCGCCCGGCGGGGGTCGCGTGGGCCGGGGCGGGTTGCCGCGCCGGCGCGGGGGCGCGGTAATCAAATCCCGCCAACTGCTCACGCTTAAGCGCGTGGCCCATGACTTTTTCCAGCGCCCGCACCATCGGTGTGTCCTCCGCCGTGATGAGGGTGAAGGCGTCGCCGGTGCGCTCAGCGCGGCCTGTGCGCCCGATGCGGTGGATGTAGGCATCCTCGGTGTCGGGCATGTCATAGTTGATGACGTGCGAGATGCTGTCCACATCCAGCCCGCGCGCGGCAATGTCGGTGGCGACCATGATTTGGTATTTGCCGCCACGAAAGCCATCGAGCGCTTGTTGGCGCTGGCCTTGCGTGCGGTTGCTGTGCAGGCTGGTGACGGTGTAGCCTTCGCGCGCGATTTGTTGCGCGACCTTTTGGGCGCGGTGTTTGGTGCGGGTGAAGATGAGCACCGAGTGGGTGTCGGTCTGCTTGAGGAGCGCCAGGAGCAACGGCGTTTTGAGATGTGGCGCCACCGGGTAGAGCGCGTGGCTGACGGTGTGCGCCGGGCGGCTCAGGCCCACGGCGATGCGTTGCGGGTGGGTGAGGCTTTGCTTGGCCAGGTCTTCCACTTCCTGTGGGAAGGTGGCCGAGAAGAGCATGGTCTGGCGGCGCGCTGGCAGGGCTTTGATGATGCGCCGGACATCGGGCAGGAAGCCCATGTCAAACATCCGGTCCGCTTCATCGAGGACGAGCACTTCGATGCCAGTGAAGTTGGCGTGGCCGCGTTCCATGTGGTCGAGCAGGCGGCCCGGGCAGGCGACGATGATTTCGAAGCCACCGCGCAGGGCGCGGGTTTGCGGCTCCATGCCCACCCCGCCATAGACGGTGGCGCTCCGCACTTTGGTCCCCGCGCCGAGGGCGATGATGGCTTCGTTGATTTGCTCGGCCAGTTCGCGGGTGGGGGTGACGATGAGCGCCTGGGTGCGGTGGCGCGGCCCGCTGAGCAGTTTGTGGAGAATGGGTAACACAAACGCGGCGGTCTTGCCGGTGCCGGTTTGCGCCGTGCCGATGAGATCGTGCCCGGCCATCGCGGGCGGGATGGCCGCGACCTGAATGGGCGTAGGCGTGCTATAGCCCGCGCGCGTGATGCCCTTCATCAGGCGCGCGTCGAGATTAAATTGGTTGAAAGTCACGAAATGTCCTTGTCTTCAGGAGTCGAACGAATGTCAGCGGAACGTGCGAGGTTCAAAAAATGACAGTGGGAGACTGCTGAACTACTAAATTGAATGAGCACCATAATAGCGGGAGAGGGGGAGGGTGTCAACTAAGGATAAAGTGAAGGGCACTTGTCATGCCCGCGTGCTCGTAGCGAGCATCCAACCGCGCAGGTAAAAAGCTAGGCTGGATGCCCGCCAAAGGCATGCGGGCATGACCTGCCTAACCCTGGGGGTATTCGATTATTTACCCTGCCGCCTCATACGCCTGCTTTATCCAGCCAATCAACTTACTATCCACTTCCTTCGCGTCGGTAAGCTTGACGATGAACTGGCACATACTGCCGGCGGGTTGGGCGACGAGGCGGGCGTTGGGTTTGAGTGTCTTGTGATTAATGCCAACTTCAAAGCGGGTATTGGTGGCCGGGCCTAGCATGGCGAATTGTTTTTTGCGGCGCAGACTCACATAGCCTTTCTTGGGGGCAATCTCAAACTCGCCCAACCGTTTAATTTCCTTCATCAACGCCTCATGGATAGGGCGCAGGGCCGCTTTGGGTCCGGTATAGATTTCATCCAGCACTTTATCACCTGCCCAGCCTTTGGCCTCGGCGGCGCGTTGGCCGTCGGATTGGAGCGCGTAATGCGTGAGAGCATTGGCATCGCCATGCCCGAGGCCAAGCGTGTCTTTGAGCAGGGCCCGGATTTCGCCATGTTTGGTCAGACCGCTCTTTTTGACGAGCGCCTTAAGTTGAGCGAGGGTCTTACCCGTTTTGGTCTCGATGTTTTTTAATTGGGTTTGGATGGCTTGATCTACGCTACTCATGTGCTTGACTCCTGACCGGGAAGGTTATGTGACCAGATTGTAAGCCGAATTATTCGGCGCGGCAACTGATTGCGAATTTCTCTATTTGCACTACACTTCAATTCATCCGTTCCATCCGTTGACGAAAACAACCCCATGACCCTCCTCACCCCCGCCGAAGAACGTGGCCTCAGCGGCGTCAGCCTCGACAGCCGGGTGCGCCGCGCGTTTCAGGCGCTCACACCACAGACCATTGCTGATCTGATCGGACAGATGACCGCGGAGGCCTTTAAACGCGAATTGATTTATCTGCGCGAGGGCCACACCGAGGCCATTCGCGTGTTGCTCCGCCCGACGGGGATCCTGCCCGACCAACTGGCGTACCTGCACTTCGTCTCGCTCACCCTCATCAACGCGCTCAAACGCCTGCCCGATTTATATATTCAGGATTTCGCGGTGCGCGCGGCCGTGCCGCTCTCCGCGCCCGAGGAAAAGTGGCTGTGGGATAACTGGGGCCCCGGCCACCGCGAGAATAACCCGGTCATCGGGCGGCTGGACGCGGTGATTGATTTCACCAGCCCCATGTGGAAAGACTCGCTCAACTTCATGGAGCCGAATCTGTCGGGGGTGGGGGGCTTGCATCTTATTCCGGCGTGTGAGCAACTGCTGGCCGATGTGGTGTTGCCAGTGATGCAGACGATGGACCCGGATCTGCGGTTGGAAACCGGGCAGGATTTGCGCGAACTCTTCATTCAGGAAGTGCTCGACCATCTGGATAGTCTTGGGCGGACCTCGCGTAATCTGTGTTTCATCGAGCCTAAATACGCGGGCGACGGCATCAACGAGCAGGCCGCGCTGGCCGCGTATTACCGTGAACGGCACGGGCTGAACATCCTCCACGCTGATCCGGCGGAGCTGTATATGAAGCATGGCGAGGTGTGGTACGAAGACAGCCCGGTGGATGTGGGCTACCGCGATTATGAAGTGCGCGATATGCTCGCGCTGGAACACGATGAGGGCGTGGACATCCGCCCCCTGCGGACGCTGTTTAAACAGAATCGCATGATTTCTTCGCTGGCCGGGGATTTTGACCACAAAAGCTGTTGGGAAGTGCTCTCCGATCCGCAGTTCACCCAAAAATATTTCAACGCCGACGAGCGCCAGGTTTTTCGCCGCCACATTTTGTGGACCCGCATCGTCTCTGACCGCCGCACCACCTTGCCCGACGGCTCGCTCGGTGAGCTACTGGAATTTATTCGCAAAGAGCAGGATATTCTGGTCATGAAGCCCAACCGCTCCTACGGCGGCGACCGGGTCATCATCGGCCCAGCCACCAGCCGGGGGGAATGGGAAACCGCTGTTGAACAAGCCGTGACCGGCGATGAACATGGGAGTGAACGGGTGCACGAGCAATGGGTGGTGCAACGGCTGGCGCGCATTCCGGTGAGTGAGTTCCCCGTGTTAGATGAGCAGGGCGCGGCGGTGATGGAACCGTTTTACACGGTGATGGGATTGTCACCAACCAAATATGGCGTGGGCATTTTGGGTCGCGCCTCGCAAAAGATGGTGGTGAACGTGGCTCAGCGCGGCGGGATGTGCGGCGTGCTCATTGGCAAACCGGCCGGGCGGTTGGCCGGGCCGCGCTGAGGTAGGGGGGTAAAAGCCCGCTATGGATAACGCCCTTCTCGATGAGCGCGCGATAAATCGTTTGCTCTCGCAAGCCCTCACCTTCTCATCAGCCGACGAGACCGAGATTGCTTTTACGGTCTATCACGAAGCGCTCACCCGCTTCGCGCAGAATATCATTCATCAAAATGTGGCTGAAGTGGACGCACAGGTGGAAGTGCGCGCGGCGTTGGGCCAGCGGGTGGGGCGCGCGACTACTAATGATATTTCGTTGCTCGGCCTGGAATGCGCGGTGCGGCGCGCCTGTGAACTGGCGCACCATGTGCCGGAGAACCCCGAATGGCCGGGCTTGCCCGCGCCCCGGCCCCCGGCCCCGGCGATGATGGCATACGACGCGCGGGTGGCCGCCTCCGCCCCGGAAACGCGCGCCCGCGTGGTCGCAGATATTTGCCGGGCGGCGCAGGGCGCGGGGTTGCTCGCCTCGGGCGCGTTCAGCGTGGGGGCGGGCGAGTCCGCTATCATCAATTCCAAAGGCCTGTTCGCCTACGCGCCGCACACCCTCGCCGATCTCAATTTCGTCATGCAACAACCAGCGGTTGGGTCGTCGGCTTACGCGCAAGCCACGGGCTGGCGGTTTGAACAAATCAATGTTGAGGCTTTGCAAACGCGAGCCATCGCGCAGGCGCTCGCCGACCGCCAGCCGCGCCCCATCCCGGCGGGTGACTACCCGGTGGTGTTGGAGGCCTACGCGGTGCTGACCTTGCTCGAAGCGCTGGCCGCCGATGGCATGGGCGCGCTGGCCGTGCAGGAAGAGCGTAGTTGGATGAATCAGCGATTGGGTCTGCCCACGTTGTCGCCGCGGCTCTCGATTTATGATGATGCCTTCGACCCGGCCGGGGTGCCGCAAGCCTTCGATTGCGAGGGCGTGCCCAAACAACGCGTGCCGATTGTGGTGGCAGGCGTCCCCACCTCGCCGGTGTACGATAGCCTGACTGCGGCCCGCGAGGTGGATCGTGTTTCGACGGGCCACGCGCAACCCTACGACGATGAGGATTGGGACGGCCCGCTCCCCGAAAATCTATCGCTGGCTCCGGGCGATTTAACCGTGCCCGCAATGATTGCGACCCTCCCGTGCGGCCTCTACGTTTCCCGCTTGTGGTACGTAAACCTCACGACTCCGCACGATGGCGGCGTCACTGGCACCACGCGTGATGGCGTGTGGTGGATCGAAGCTGGCGAACTCGCCTACCCCGTGGCGAACCTGCGCTTCGATCAATCACTTATTGAAGCGTTCAGCGCCGCCAATGTGCGCGGCGTCGGGCGCGAGCAGGCCACGCTCTCCGGTTTATACGGCACCCATCGCGTGGCGGCGGTGGCCCTGGATAATTTCCATTTCATTGATGTGCATCCGGCAGGGTGGCCGGATTAAAGCCGCGCCCGGGCGCGGGAGGATTAACCATGCTTCGTAAATCCAAATCCACCGATGTGCTCGACCCCGGCGCCGTGCGCTTGTTCAGCGGTAGCTCGCACCCCGAACTGGCGCGGGGCATCGCCAAACACCTGGGCGTGCCGTTGGCCGAGACGCACATCAGCCGCTTTAGCAACGATAATCTCTACGTGCAGTTGGGCGCGAGCGTGCGCGAACGCACGGTCTATATCGTTCAATCGCTCACCGCGCCGACCAGCGACCATTTGTTGGAATTGTTGATGATGCTGGACATCGCGCGCGGGGCCGGGGCCAAAGCGGTCCACGCCATCCTCCCCTACTTTTCCTTCGCCCGTTCTGACAAGAAAGACGCGCCGCGTATCTCCATCACGGCCCGCCTCATCGCCGACTTAATGCAAACGGCCGGGGCCACCCATGTGATGACCATGACCCTGCACTCGCCGCAAGTCCACGGCTTTTTCGGCGTCCCCATTGATCCGCTCACCGCGCGCGGCTTGTTTGTGCAGCACTTTCGCAAGCACTTTCGCAAGCATTTTCGCAAAAAGGATTTGCATGATACAGTAGTTGTCGCGCCCGATGCTGGCCGCGCGAAATCGGCTGGGCGGTTTGCCGACCAACTGGCACTGCCGATGGTCTCCGCCGAAAAAACGCGGTTGTCCGACAAAACCGTGACCATTAGTAAACTGGTCGGCAAGCAGGTGCGCGGCTTTCGCCGGGCCATTATTTACGATGATGAGATTGCCACGGGCGGCTCCATGTTGGCGGTGTGCGACCTGCTGATTAAAAACGGCATTCAGGAGATTGCGGTGGTCTGCACCCATGGCGTCTTCACGGGTGATGCGCTGGAGCGGCTCAGCGCCGTGCCGGAGATTATTGAAATCGTCACCACCGACACCGTGCCCCTGCCCAAAGCCAAGCGGGTGCCGCGCCTGAAGGTGTTATCGGTGGCCCCCTTGTTTGGCAAAGCCATCCGGCGCAATTATCACAAGCAATCCATTGGTGATCTGTTTTCATTTTGGGAAGAATGACTCCGCGCCGGCGCCAAAGTGTGTGTAAACTTTTGATGAGGTTTCTATGAGTAATCCCCTCCCCATTGACAAGCAGGCCCTGACCGATTTTCTGTTCGGCCTGCTCAACACGCCCAGCCCCACCGGCTTCACCGAGCGCGCGATCGCCTATACCCAAAAAGCCTTTGAGCCATTTCCGTTCAAGATGCGCGTCACCCCGAAAGGCATGCTGGTGGGCGAGTGGGCGGGCCAAGCGGCCACGGCACCGCGCGCCCTCACGGCCCACGTGGACACGCTGGGGGCCATGGTCAAGGAAATCAAAGGCAACGGGCGGCTCAAAGTGACCAAGCTCGGCGGCTATTCGTACAACACGGTTGAAGGTGAAGGGTGCACGGTCTTTACTGCGGCGGGCCAAACCGTGCGGGGCACTTTTCTTTTGAATAACGCCTCGGTCCATGTGTACTCGGATGTCAATGATGTCAAGCGAGGCGAAGACACCATGGAAGTGCGCCTCGATGAGCGCACCACTTCGGTGAGTGAGACGGCGGCCCTGGGCATTCAGGTGGGCGACTTCGTGGCCTGGGACCCGCGCGTGGAGCTGACCCCGACCGGGTTCATCCGCTCGCGCCATCTCGATGACAAAGCCGGGGTGGCCAGCATTTTCGGCGCGGTCAAAGCGCTGGTGGACGCCGGTCTGCAACCGGCGCAACGCACGACCATTCACATCACGAATTATGAGGAAGTTGGACACGGCGCGGCGGCGGGTTTCCCGGCGGATCTGGTGGAATTGGTGTCGGTGGATATGGCCGCCATTGGCGAGGGGCAGGCGTCGGATGAATTCCATGCGACCTTGTGTGTCAAAGACTCGGGCGGGCCATATAGCATCGAACTGCGCCGCAAATTTGAACAGCTGGCCCAGGCGGTCAATCTGCCGCTCATCCGGGATATTTATCCGCACTATGGCTCCGATGGTGAGGCCTATTGGTTCGCGGGCGGCGACGTGCGGGTGGCGCTCATCGGCCCGGGCGTGGATGCCTCGCATAATTACGAGCGCACGCACACCGACGCGCTGGTTCACACCGCGCAAATTTTGGCCGAGTATTTGCGAAGCGACTAAACCATGCGGCCCACGCGCTGACTGTAATCAGCAGGTGGTTGAGTCTGACTATGACGGTCCATGTGCTCTATCTCGAAGGTGATATTTGGTCAGTGAAGCCCGCCGGGCGCATTGATGTGCCCGCGGCGCGCGCGTTGGAAGAGGCGCTCAGCGGTCTGTTGGATGAGGGGCATGCGCGCTTGATCGTGGATTTTTCTGAAACCACCTACATTGCCTCGTCGGGCCTGAAGACGGTGTTGGCCGCCCTGCGGCGCGCGCGCGGCTTGGGGGGCGAAGTGCGGCTGGCGGCCATGAACGAACGCATTACCGAAATTTTTAATATGGCCGGTTTTGACCGGGTGTTCACCGTCTACTCCAACGCCGCCGAGGCACTCCAGGGCTTTCAAGTTTAATTGCGGCTCGTGCTACAATTACCTTATTCCGCTTACCCTCACTTACGGCACTAGGAGGCCTTATGGAAATCACAAGTCAGGAACACAAACGCGCTGTGGTCGTGCGAGTCACCGGACGGGTGGACGCCAACAGCGCCAAACAGTTTGAAGATACGCTGGATATTTACATGAAAGCCGGGCACACCAACCTCATCCTGGAAATGGATGCCACCGACTATATTTCCAGCGCGGGCGTGCGCGCCATGATTACCGCGCACAAGAACCTCAAGCCCCGGGGGGGGGCGGTCATCATTGCCCAACCGTCCGAGCGGGTGAAGGAAGTTCTGCATATGGCTGGCATGGAAGCCATCTTCCCCATCCATGCCAATACGGTCGCGGCGATTGGCTCTGTGTAGCGCGGGGGCCGATTTCGGCCCTGGCTCCATCTCTGCCTGAAATTATCTGGAAACCCGGTTTCACACTGAAGCCGGGTTTTTTGCTTGCCCAGTTTTTGACGCACGCGGGCCGTCTCGGTACAATTAAAAACTCCTGGTTTAAAGTTCGCGCATGAATTCCCTTGGCCTCGGTTGGCTCCGTTCACCCTTGTGGCAGGCTGGCGATTTTAACGCCGGCCCGCTGGCCTTGCTCTACCTGCTCATTCTGTTTGTCGCCCTGGCCCTCGGCGGTTACATTCTCTATCGGCGGTTGCAATCCCGCCGCGATCTGGTCAACCGCCTCAACGAACTCTCCACCTTTGCCGATATGGGGCGGCTGATTTTAGGCGCGCAACTCGACCTCAACCGCCTGGCCCACCTGGTTTACCAGCAAGCCGGAAAAATCGTTGACACCAGCATCTTCCAACTGGGGCTATTCGATGGCGATAACTATCGCCTGCTGATCTGGGTGGTGGATGGCGAACCCCGCCCGCTCGCCGAATTTCGCCTCACTCCCGATTCACTGGGCATCGTCGGCTGGGTGCGGACCCACCGCCAAAGCCTGCTCATCCGCGATTTTGAAACCGAGGGCGACACCCTCCCCGCGCGCCCCCGCTATTTAGCCGAGGACCCGCCCCGGTCGGCGGTCTTTGTCCCGCTCCTGGTGGGCGAGAACGTCCTCGGCGTAATCGCCATCCAAAGCCGTCGCTCCGCCGCCTTCACCGAAGAACATTTGCGATTGCTGACCATCGTGGCCAACCACGCCGCCGCCGCCCTCGAAAATGCCCGCCTCTTTGAACAAGCCCAGCGCCAAACCGAACAACTCCGACAACTGTCGGAAATCTCGCAAAACATCAATGCCATCCAATCCCTGCCCGACCTCTACCGGCAGGTGGTGGGGCTGGCCGCTGAAAAATTCAGCGACTACAACGTCAGCTTTTTTGAATTGAAGGATGGCTGGCTCACCCTCGCGGCCACCACCCGGCCTGCTTGGCGGGGCCGCACCCTGCGGGTGGCCGCGGGCGATGGGCCGTTGGGGCAATCGGCGACCGAGCGCCGGGCCGTGCTCTCGCACGCCTGGCTGGTCGAACCCACCGAGGCTTCCCCCGCCGACTCCTCGCCCGAACTGTCCATCCCGGTTGAAATTGACAACCGGGTTTTGGGCGCGCTTAATGTGCAAGCCCGCACGGGCCGGGCCTTCGATGCCAATGCCGTCCCCATTTTCAAATCCCTCGCCGCGCAAATGGCCATCGCCATTCTCGAAGGCGAACTCTACGAAGCCGAGCGCCGCCGCTCGGAACAACTACTGGCTCTGGCGCAGACCTCCCGCGTGGTGGCCTCCACCCTCGAACTCGACGACTTGCTCGACGATATCCTCGAACTGGTGGATGAACATTTCGGCTACCCACGCGTGCACATCCTCCTCGCGCAGAACGGCCATTTGGTTTTTCGCGCGGGCCTCGGCGATGCCGCCGAGCGCTGGGATGTGGAAGGCGCGGCCTTCCCGCTGAATGGCCCGGGCCTGGTGGCCCGCGCGGGGCGCACGCTCCAGCCCATCAACGCCGCCGATGTCAGCCTTGAGCCGGATTATCTGTTCACCCCGCTCCTGGCCGATACCCGCTCCGAAATGTCGGTGCCGATGATGATGGCCGACCGTCTGCTGGGCGTGTTCGACGCGCAATCGGATAAACTGGCCGCCTTCACCGAGCAGGATTTTCAAACTTGGCAGACGCTGGCCGACACTCTGGCCATCGCCATCCGCAACGCGCGCCTGTTCGAAGCCGAGCGCCGCCGCCGCCGGCTGGCCGAAATTTTGCGCGAGGTTTCCACCGCGCTCACCTCCACGCTTCACCTCGATGATGTCTTGAATCTCATCCTGCAGGGCCTCGCCCGCGTGGTGAATTATGACGCGGCCTCCATTCTGCTCGTCAACGAACTGGGCGAACTGCAACTGCGCGCCAGTCGCGGCCCGGTTGAAATTGAAGATATGCTGGGCCTGACGTTGGATGTCAAACTGCTCCCGGCGGGCGAACCGTTCCCGGCCATTGTGCCGTTCACCGAACTCGACCACAAAAACGAATACCACGACCTGCTGGCCCTGCCCGAACCCCACGCCTGCCTCGGCGCGGTGCTGGCCCTGCGCGGCGAACACCTCGGTTATTTGGTGGTGGATTATGCGGGCCATGACCAGTTCCCCGTCGAGGAAGCCGAACTCATCAGCGCGTTCGCCTCGCAAGCCGCCGTCGCCATCGAAAACGCGCGCCTCTACACCTCTCAGCGCGAACAAGCGTGGATGAGCGCCGCCCTCCTGCAAGTGGCCGACGCCACCGCGCGCGCCACCGAACTGCAGGAGATCTTCGATACGGTTGTGCATCTCACGCCCCTGTTGGTGGGCGTGGAACGGTGCGGCATCCTGCAAGCCGAAGGCGAGCAATTTGTCTTACAGGCCTATCACGCCGCCGACGCCGACATTGACCCGACCACCTTGCCGCACCATGTCACCGCTGCCGAATGGCCGCGCCTCGCCGAACTCATCACCACCCTCGAGCCGGTCGTCCTCGATTCGGAAACGGAACTCCCGCCGGGCTGTGTTGATCTCTTCACCGGCATCGTCATCCTCCTCCCGCTCCTCACCAAAGGTCAAATCGCCGGTGTCCTCATGGTCGGGCAGAAACCCGGCGAGAACCCGTTCACCGCCCATCGCATTCGCCTGCTCAGCGGCATCGCCAATCAGACAGCGCTGGCCGTGGAAAGCGCGTTGTTCGACCGCGCCCAACAGGAGGAAGCCTGGGTGAGCACCGCGCTCTTGCAAGTGGCGCAAGCGGTAGCGGGCCAGCCCACGTTGGCCGAAGGTCTGGAGACGGTGGCGCGCCTCACCCCGCTGTTGGTGGGCATTGACCGCGTGGCGATTTTTCAATGGGATGAAACGCTCAAAGCTTTCCGCGCGAGTCAAGTGATGGGCGTCAGCCCGGTCGCGGCGGCCCAACTGACGCAACTCACGGCCACGGCCAGCGACCTGGGCGTGGATGTGACTGAACCGGCGGCCCGCGCGTTCCCGGTGACCCTCGCGGAATTTCTGACGCGGCCCTTCGGGGTGGCGGCGGTGATGGTCTGGCCCCTGTGGGTGCGCGGCGATTTGTTGGGCGTGCTGATTGTCGAAGAAGTGCAGTTCCTGGGCCGCCGCTTAAGCATTATCAATGGCATTGCCCATCAATTGTCCATGGCTATGGAAAGCGCCCGCCTGGCCCGCGAAGTGGCCGCCCAACAACGGCTGGAACGTGAACTGGAAGTCGGCCATAACATCCAGTCCAGCTTTTTGCCCAAGGCCTGCCCGGCCATTGCGGGGTGGCAGGTCTGCTCGTTCTGGCAGGCCGCGCGGCAGGTCGGCGGCGATTTCTACGACTTCATTCAACTGCGTACACAGGGCGGCGTCGAGCGGTGGGGCATCGTCATCGCCGATGTGGCCGACAAGGGCGTGCCCGCCGCGCTGTTCATGGCCCTCTCGCGCACCCTCTTGCGCTCGGCGGCCATTGGGCGCGTCTCCCCCGCCGCTACCCTGGCTCGGGTGAACAACCTCATCCTCTCCGATGCTCGCTCCGACTTGTTCGTCACGGTGTTCTATGGCGTGTGGGAGCCGACCACGGGCAAGTTCAAATATGCCAATGCGGGCCACAACCCCCCGGTATGGGTGAGCCGCGACGGTGTGGCGCGGCCCCTGAAAGGGCGCGGCCTGGCGCTGGGCGTATTGGACGATGTGGAATATGAAGAGCACGAGACCCACTTTGATCTGGGCGACATGCTTTTCCTGTATACCGACGGCGTCACCGATGCCATTAATGCGGAGGAAGTCGAATTTGGGATGGACCGCGTTTTTGAGGTGGTGCAACGAGTAAACCTGGGCGGCTCGGCCTCCGACATTGTGGACGCCACCGCCACCGCCGTCGAACAACATACCCGTGGCATTGAGCCGTTTGACGACATCACCATGGTGGTCATTAAGCGCGCCGATTAGTTTGCTCCCCAACCGCCTCCCCTTTGCGCTATACAGACTTGGAAATATTGCATGGCTGGTGGCGCAAATGAGGGGCCGAGGGGGTTGAGCGCATGAAAAGTAACAAACAACGCCGGACCGAAATCAAAGCCAAACGAGTCACCCGGCGCAAGACCACCCCACCTGCCGCGCCCCAACTCCCTTTAGGCGAGTTGGATACCGGCCACGCCCCGGTGAATGTGACCGCGCTGAAGCCATACAACAGCTATGGTGTGCCCCGCTTTGTCGAGCGCGGCTATTATGTGGATAGCCGCTTTCAGTGCGCTGACTGTGGCCAAATCGAAATTTGGACGGCGACCCAGCAAAAATGGTGGTACGAGGTCGCCCAAGGCTACGTCTATTCAACCGCCAAGCGGTGCCGCCCCTGTCGGCGTCGTGAGCAAGCGCGCCGTTCCGGGCCGAAGCGGCACAAGCCGAAGAAGTAGAACGTTAGATCGCAAACATCCCCCGCACGATTTTCCCCACGACTTCCAATCCGCGTTCCGCTTCCTGTGTCTCAATATACTCATCGGGGCGGTGAGCATTACTGCCGCGCGCGAGGCCGGTGCAGATGCAGGGCAGACCGCGACTGAGGGGGATGTTGGCGTCGGTCGAGCCGGATTCGAAGGTGGGCTTTATCCCGAGTTGTTCGTAAATTTTGATGGCCTGCTGAACCAGGGGGTGTTCACGCGGGATCGCGCCGGAGGGGCGGTCGCCGATGACTTGTTTTTCCAGTTGCGCGCCCTGCCTGTCAAACGTCGCGGCCAGATCATCCACTTGGGCCACCAGTGCGGCGAGGTGGGTTGAATCTTCCGAACGCAAATCCAAGTCGAGGGTGGCTTCACGGGCAATGGTGTTGATCGAAGTGCCGCCGGCGATGGTGCCGAGGTTAAATGTGGTTTTGGGGGTGGCCGGGACTTTGAGGGCGGTGAGTTGGGCGGCGAACCGCACCAGCGCATGAATGGCCGACGGCTGGCCGAAGTGCAGATAGCTGTGCCCGCCCTCGGCGCGGGCCGTGAAACGGTAACGGCGCACGCCAATGGCTTCGTGGTAGATATGCCCAAAGGCCATGCCTTCGAGGACGAGGGTGGCGCGCACTTTATCGCCCAGGCGATCCATCACGCGCCGCATGCCGCGCAAATCGCCGAGGCCTTCTTCACCGACATTGGCGGCGAGGTACAGATCGCCGGGAAGAGTGACGCCGGCGAGCGTCCATAGCAACCCGATGAGGCCGGCGACTCCGAGCGAGTTATCGCCAATGCCGGGGCCAGCGATGCGCCCCGGGGTGCGGGTCAGCGCGAGGGGGGTATCGGCCGGGAACACGGTATCGGTGTGGGCCGAGACCAGCGCGGGGCGCGCGTTTCCGCCGGGGCGGCGACCATACACATTGCCCAGATCATCTATTTCAACTTCCATCAAGCCGTGAGCGTGGAATTGGCCGCGCACGAATTCGGCGCGGGCGCGCTCGTTAAATGTCGGCGCGGGGATTTGTTGGATGGCGCAAGCGAGGTCGAGGAGTTGGGCGGAATACATGGGTAAAGTAGTTTAAACCTGACAGGTCTCAAAGACCTGTCAGGTTTGGACAAGGATTAGACCGCGCGCACCGTGTCGCGCAGGGCCTGGAGGCGGGCTTGCGCGAGGGCGGCGCTGGCATCGAGGGCATAGACCGCGCCCACGCCTTCGATCACGATGGAAGCGGAGATGGCGCCGCGCAAAGCGGCTTCGAGCGGGTCCTGAGTTTGCGCGAGACCTACCATGAAGCCGCCGCAATAAGCATCGCCCGCGCCGGTGACATCTTTGGCCTTGGCCGGGTAGGCGGGCACGTGCCATTTGCGTTTGCCCTCGACATCGAAGACATATTGGCCGCGCGCGCCGAGTTTGATGACTACGATTTTTGTGCCCATGGCGCCAAAGGCGTCGGCGGCCTGCCACAGGTCGGGGAGGGGTTCGCGGAAGAAGGCGCGGGTTTCCATTTCGGAGGGCAGGAAGGCGTCGAGGCCGTGGACGATTTGTTTGACCTCTTCGGCAAAGTTGGGGTGCATATACCGCACCGAGGGATCGCAGGTGATATACCGCACGCCCTGCCGCCGCAGGGTGCCGGGCAAAGTTTGATGCACGATGAAATCGTACGGAGCCAGATGATAGCCGCGCGCGTGCAAATAGCTTTGCGGAATTTCCGACGGGCGCACGGCCAGCGGCCCGAAGCGCTTCCGGTCTTCCTGCCCCTCGGTGGAGGTTTTGTAATCGGCGAGTTCGGGGGGGAGCGGTTGATTGACGCGGGCGAAGTGGGCCGCCGGGTCGGTGTCGGCGCGTTCTTCGAGGGAGAGATAAGCGTAGAAGGTGCGGGTGTCCTGCGGGCCGGGGATGATTTTGATGCCGCGTGTGTCCAGGCCGCGCGCGTCAATGGTCTCGAGCCATTCGCGCGGATAGTTTTCGCCCACGCGCGAGACCAGGCCGACTTGGTCCGCCCACACGCGTGCCCCGACGGCGGCATAGAGCGCATTGCCCCCAATGTTGTGCAAATGAACTTCCCCGGCCGGGGTGATGAAATAATCTTCGCGCATTCCCCCGACAACCGCGTATTCGATGGCTGAGCGTGACATAGGCCACGGGATTGTAGCCGAGATGGGGGGAATGTCAAAAAATAGCCGCCGATGCAGGGGTGATTCCACTGCCAATGTTAAAGACCAGATTATGGTTCGCTTGCATGCCCGTGGGTCTTTCGTTATAATCTTAAATGTTAGTGGCTTACCGGATAGGAACTCAACTTAGTGGCTACCCCAAAAATTTTATTGTTGGAGAGTGAGCGGGCTCACTCACTCTCCTTTGCGCCAGCTTTGGAAAAGCGGGGGTATGTGGTGGTGGTGGAGCATGACACGCAGACGGTGGTGAAGCGGACGCAAGCCGCCGCCCCGGATGTGGTGGTGCTCGACGCGGCCTCCCTTAAAACCAGCGGCGCGCGCATCTGCCGCAAAATTCGCGCGGCGCTGAATGGCACCCCCATTGTGCTCATTGCCGATAAAAAAAACCTGCCCGACCAAAAAGCGGGCGCGAATATTGTGCTGACCTTGCCCTTCACCCCCCGCAAGTTGCTGAATGGCGTGGCGCGGCTGTTGCCCGGGGATGATAGCGCCGCTTTGCAGGTCGGGCCGGTGAAATTAAACCTGGCCCAACGCAAGGTATCCTGTGGCGGGCGCGAAGAGCGGGTGACGCCCAAGCAAGCCCGGTTGTTGGAAATGTTCCTCCGCGCGCCGGGGCAGTTGCTCTCCCGCAAGGCCATCATTAAGCATGTGTGGGATACCGACTACACGGGCGACACGCGGACGCTCGATGTGCACATCAGTTGGTTGCGCGGCGTGTTGGAACCCAACCCGCGCAAGCCCCGCTATCTCAAAACCGTGCGCGGCGAGGGGTATCGGCTGGATATATCGGAAAAATAGCGGCCAGAAAAAATCAGTGATAAAAAAACCGCCGGGCTGTCCTCAGCCCGGCGGTTTTGCTTACGCCATATTCAACGCGGCGGTGATGGGACCGAGCGCCCAGTCAATCGTCGGTTGATCAATGACCAGCGGCGGCGCGAAGCGGATGACATGCTCGTGCGTCTCTTTGCAGAGTAGGCCCTGGTGTTGCAGGGCTTCGCAAAAACGGCGGGCGCCACCTGCCTCGGGTTTAAGCTCGACGCCAATGAACAAGCCTTTGCCGCGCACTTCTTTGACGTGCGGGCTGGGGATTTCGGCGAGGCGCTCTTGAAAGTATTCGCCCAACTTGGCGGAGCGCTCGACAAGATTTTCCTCGACGAGCACTTTGAGCGCGGCCCGCGCGGCGGCGGCGGCCAATGGATTGCCCCCGAAGGTGGAGCCGTGTTCGCCGGGCTGGAACAACCCCAGCAGGTCGCGGCCCGCCAGGACGGCTGACACCGGATAGACTCCGCCCCCGAGGGCTTTGCCTAAAATCACCGCGTCGGGTTTAACGCCTTCGTGGTCGCAGGCCAAGAGTTTGCCCGTGCGCCCGAGGCCGGTCTGGATTTCATCGGCGATGAAGAGGACGTTGTGCCGTTTGCAGATCTCGGCCACCGCGGTGAGATAACCGGCGGGCGGGATGATGACGCCCGCCTCGCCTTGAATGGGTTCGATGAGCACCGCGGCGGTGTGGGGGGTGATGGCTTTTTCAAGCGCGGCGGCGTCGCCATAGGGCACGGTGACGAAGCCGGGGGTGTGCGGCCCAAACGCATCTTTATAGGCTGGCTCGGTGGAGAAGGAGACGAGGCTGATGGTGCGCCCGTGAAAGTTACCGGCGGCGGTGATGATTTGGGCTTGATTGGTGGGGATGCCTTTGACGGCATAGCCCCATTTGCGCGCGAGTTTGAGCGCGGTCTCCACGGCTTCGGCGCCAGTGTTCATGGGCAGGGCCATCTCATAGCCGGTCAGGTCGCTGAGTGCTTTGTAGAACGGGCCGAGTTGGTCGTTGCGGAAGGCGCGCGAGGTGAGCGTGACCTTGTGGGCTTGGTCCACCAGTGCGGCAATGATTTGGGGGTGGCAATGGCCGTGATTGAGCGCGGAGTAGGCGGAGAGGCAGTCGAGATATTTTTTGCCTTCCACGTCCCAGACCCAGACGCCGTCACCGCGTTCGATGACCACATCGAGCGGGTGGTAGTTGTGCGCGCCGTAATCGTTTTCGAGAGAGATGTAGTCAGTAGAATTCATAGATAGGGGAGGCGTAAAAGGTGAGATTAGCGATTTGGGGTTAGCGGGTCCGCTTGGGCGCGGGTTTGGAACGCGCGGGGGCGGGGCGGGACCGGCGGGCCGCTGATGATGCGGGGCGGGCAGGAGGCCGCTTGGGAGACTCAGTCTCCGTCAACAGATGCGCGAGGATGGCTTTTTGGGCGTGCAGGCGATTCTCGGCTTGGGGGAAGGTGACGGAGTGCGGGCCGTCCATCACGGCGTCGGTGATTTCTTCGCCGCGATGCGCGGGGAGGCAGTGCATGACGATGGCATCGGGCGCGGCCAGGGCGAGTAGGTCGGCATTGATTTGATACCCCGTGAAGGCGACTTTGCGTTTTTGGGTTTCGGCTTCCTGCCCCATGCTGGTCCAGGTGTCGGTGTAGAGCACATCGGCGGCTTGAGCGGCTTCGCGCGGGTCGCGGAGGAAGGTGAGCCGCGACTTGGACGCTTGGGCAAATTGTTGGGCCAGTTCAACCGCGCGCGGGTTGAGGTCGTAGCCTGCGGGCGCGGCGAGGGTGAAATGCGCGCCGAGTTTGGCGCAAATATGCATGAGGGAGACCGCCACGTTGTTGCCATCGCCGATGAAGGCGACGTTGAGGCCTTTGAGGGTCTTTTTGTTTTCGACGATGGTGAGGGCATCGGCCAGGGCCTGGCAGGGGTGGTTGTAGTCGGAGAGGCCGTTGATGACCGGGACGGATGACCACTGGGCGAGATCGAGAATGTGTTGGTGTGAGAAGGTGCGCGCCATGATGGCTTGGACGTAGCCCGAGAGGACGCGCGCGACATCCGCGACGGACTCGCGCCCGCCGAGGCCGATTTCATTGGGCGAGAGGTAGAGCGCATCGCCGCCGAGGTGGCGCATGGCCATATCAAAGGAGACGCGGGTGCGGAGCGAGGGCTTTTGGAAGACCATACCCAGCACCTGGCCTTTGAGGATAGGTTGGTTGCCGCCGCGCTTCCAGTCTTTCTTGAGCTGGAGGGCGAGGTCGAGCAAGTGTTGAAGTTCGGCGGGGGAGTGGTCGGAAATGTGGAGGAAGTGGGACATGGGGTAATTGAATGATTGGGCAAAAGGCTGATGAGGTTATTATAACTCTAGGGGTCGGGGTATAAAAAACTGGAGGCCGTTTATGAGCGACCTCCAGTTAATTT
>CAYUFY010000058.1:0-19319 GCA_964443795.1 uncultured Anaerolineales bacterium
GGGTGGCGCACCTGCGGCAGAACGCGCACCATCAGGCCACCACCGGGCTGACGACCCTTGCGCCTGCGCGCAGTGCAGGTGAAACCAAGTCGGCCCTGGGCGTGGAAAACCTGAATGTGAGCGGGATGCTGAAGAACCACCGTTTGGCGCGGGCGATTGCCGATGCCGGTTGGGGCGAGTTTCGCCGCCAGGTGACCTATAAAGGCGTGTGGTATGGCTGTCGCGTGGTCCTGGCTGACCGTTTCTTCCCATCGTCCAAAACCTGTTCGCAGTGTCAACATATTAAAGAAAGCCTGACTTTGAGTGAGCGGGTGTTTCAGTGCGAAGTATGCGGGTTCACCGCCGACCGCGACTGGAATGCCGCGCTGAACTTGGAACGGCTGGCCGCGAGTTCCGCGGACACCTAAAACGCTTGTGGAGACGCGAAGCGCGTCAGACCGAGTCCTTCGGCAGTTCTCGTTGAAGCAGGAACCGAACATCTTTAGGCACGTCCTAAACGTCTAAGTTTCGGAGAACGGTTGAGAATCAGGCACTGGGGAGGAGGGCAACATTGACAGCGCGCGGGCCGCCACATGCGCTTGGGTTGGGGCGCGGCCCGCCGGGTTACGGCACCAATTCCGGCCCCTGGTTTACGTAGCGGCGATACCATTTGAGCATGGTGTCGGCGTCAAATTGTGGCAGATCCAACTGCCGCCCCCAAGCCAGCGCCACAATGGGCCCTGACATCCGGGTCGCGTCATAGGGAGTGATCAGGATTTTCCGCGAGTTGAACGTCGAGTCTTGGGGCGCATTGTTATAGAAGTCGGTGAACTGCTTTTCCAGGTCGGGGCAGGCCTCGGGGCAGTTGTACAGGAACACCACCCCGCCATGTTCCAGATTATGCACAAACAGCCCCTCGGCGACCGGGTCGGTATACAGGCCCCACTCGGCGGCGCCGCGGTAATGCGTCCCTGAGGAGGGTGGGTAGTGGGCAAAAGTCACCTCGGTTCCGGTATCCACATGCCCGCGTCCCTCGTCGGCAATCAGTTGTTCGCCGGGCAAGGCGCCGGGGCGGGCATTGGCCACAATGTACCAGGCCACCAGCGCCAGCACGAGCGCCCCGCCGCCCAATAAAATAACATTCCAAATCATGGACCGCCGTTGGCGTTCGGCGCGCAACTGCTCACGTTTGCTAAGTTTCGATCCCGGGGTGGGTTTATCTTTTTCCTTATTCAAGCCAACCTCCAAAAGTTAGAATTTGATTGGTACGGATTATACACTGCGCGGCGCAAAAATAGCGGGGAGGGCTGTGCTAAAATCGTCTTCAGCAATTTAGCGGCCGTTAATGCCTCGGAGATACCTCATGTCCATCCTCACCCAGCCATCTTTTATTCGTTCAAACTGGTGGCTTAAGCTGACCGGGCCTCTACTGCTGGCCGCGCTGGGGGTGGGGTTATTCTTCCACGCGCTTGCTCCAGCCACAGCCACGCCGTTGACCCCAGCGCACGTTTCGGCCCTAGGCCTCACCGCCTGGCCGACGACTGAAACTCGCGCTGGGCTGAATGCGTCCACCGCACTTGCGCCCGCCACCCCATATTGCACGCCCCCCCTCTGCCTCGCTTCGTCGTCCGCGGAAAATGATCTGACTTACAGCGTGGCGTGGGGCGACTATGACGGTGATGGCGACCTCGACCTCGCGGTGGGAAATGGCGGCAACCCGAGCATTGGGGGTGGTCAGCCCAATCGGCTGTATCGCAACGATGGTGGCGTGTTGACGCCAAGCGCGGTGTGGTCGTCCGCCGAGAGCGACGACACGTGGAGTGTGGCGTGGGGCGATGTGGATGGCGATGGTGACCTCGACCTCGCCGTGGGGAACGGCGGGAATTTAAGCGGTGGTCAACCCAATCGGCTGTATCGGAACAACGGCGGCTCCTTGACCACGAGCGCGGTGTGGTCCTCCACGGAGAGCGACAAAACGAATACTGTGATTTGGGGTGACTATGACGGCGATGGCGACCTCGACCTCGCGGCCAGCAACGATGGCCAGCCCAATCGGCTGTACCGCAATGAGGGCGGCTCCTTGACCGCCAGCGCGGTGTGGTCGTCCACCGAAGTGGCGATCGGTCGCAGTGCGGCGTGGGGCGATGTGGACAGCGATGGCGACCTCGACCTGACCGTGGGGAATTTTAATGGACGCACGCGGCTATATCGCAACGATGGCGGGGCTTTAACCGCCAGTGCGGTGTGGTCGTCCACGGTGGATCATTTCACGACCAGTGTGGCGTGGGGCGACTATGATAACGATGGCGACCCCGACCTCGCCTTAGCGGGGTGGGGCAATCCCAATCAACTCTATCGCAACGACGGCGGAACCTTGACGGCCAACGCGGTGTGGTCATCCACCGAAGGGGCGAATACCCGCAACGTGGCTTGGGGCGACATGGACGGCGATGGCGACCTCGACCTCGCCGTGGGGAATGCTGGGTATGGCGGTCTAGGTGGTCAACCCAATCGGCTGTATCGGAACGACAACGGGGTCCTCACCGCAAGCGCGGTGTGGGCCTCCCCAGAGAGTGATAACTCTTTTGGGGTGGCCTGGGGGGATATTGACGGCGATGGCGACCTCGACCTCGCCGTGGGGAACTATGGTCAGCCCAATCGGTTGTATCGGAACGGTGGCGGGGCGTTGACCAATAGTGCGGTGTGGTCATCTACTGAGACTGATGACACCTATAGTGTGGCGTGGGGCGATGTGGACGGTGATGGCGACCTCGACCTCGCCGTGGGGAACTATGGAGCCGGTCTGGGTGAACCCAATCGGCTGTATCGGAACGCCAGCGGGGTCTTGATGCCCAGCGCGGTCTGGTCGTCTACGGAGAGCGATAAAACTTTTAGTGTGGCGTGGGGCGACGTAGACGGTGATGGCGACCTTGATCTCGCCGTGGGAAATTTCCAACAGCCCAATCGCCTGTACCGGAATGATGGCGGGGCTTTGACCTCCAGTGCGGTGTGGTCATCCACCGAGAGTGACCAAACCTATAGTGTGGCGTGGGGCGACGTAGACGGCGATGGCGACCTTGACCTCGCTGTGGGCAACGATGGTCCCAATCGGCTGTATCGCAACGATGGCGGGACTTTGACCACGAGCGCGGTGTGGTCATCCACCGGGGGTGGGGGCACGCGGAGTGTGGCGTGGGGCGACGTGGACGGCGATGGCGACCTCGACCTAGCGGCGGGGAGGGGTAGTCAAAATCACCTGTATCGGAACGACCGGGGGACCCTGACCACCAACCCGGCGTGGTCATCCGCAGAAAGCGATAACACGTTTAGTGTGGCGTGGGGTGACGTAGATGGCGATGGCGACCTCGACCTGGCGGTGGGGAACTATAGTGAGGAAGGTCAGCCCAATCGGCTGTATCGGAACGACGGCAGGACCTTGACCACCAACGCGGTGTGGTCGTCTACCGAGAATGATGGCACGTGGAGTGTGGCGTGGGGCGATGCGGACGGCGATGGCGACCTCGACCTCGCCGTGGGGAATGGCGGAGTTTTCTCGGGTCAGCCCAATCGGCTGTATCAGAATGACGGCGGGATGTTGACGACCAGCGCGGTGTGGTCATCCACCGAGAATGACCGGACGATGAGTGTGGCCTGGGGCGACGTGGATGGCGATGGCGACCTCGACCTGGCCGTGGGGAATTACGACCAGTTTAGCTCACCCGTCCCCAACCGGCTGTATCACACGAACGATGGTGGGGCCAACCCCCGCCAACCCTTCAACCAATTGCCCCAGACCAGCCTCACCCGCCCCGGCCCAACCCAAAACGGCAACTTCTTTTCCAGCCCGGCCATCCAAAGTGGGGCCATTATCCCCATCACCTATACGCTCGCGGATGCCGAAGGCGACCCCATCCGCAACCTGCGCGCTTTTTATTCGCCCAATGGCGGTGGTCAATGGTATCCCGCCGTGGCGGCCAGTGGCACCCTCACCCGCAATCTCAGCCCGCTAGGCGCACTTGCCATCGAGACCAGCCTGACCAATACGCTCGTGGCTATTCCAGATCAGGCCCGCATCACGTCCACGCTGTCAATGACGTTTCCCCAAACCATTGCGGATGTGGATGTGCGCGTTAACTTGACGCACACCTCAGACAACCATCTCGTGATTACGCTCACCGCGCCCACGGGCTATGCCGTCCAGCTGGTGGCCGGGCGGGGCGGCAGTGGCGACGACTTTACCAACACGATTTTTGACGATGAAGCCAGCACGCCCATCGGCAGTGGCACCGCGCCGTTCACTGGGCGCTACCAACCCGAACAGCGGTTGGCAATATTGGATGGCCTCGCGGCCAAAGGCGCTTGGAAACTTGTGGTGCAAGACACGCAGGCGGGTGAGGTGGGCACCTTGTTGGGGTGGGAAATCACCCTCACCTTGCGCAGTGGGGCGGTCTACACGTATGCCTGGGATGTGTCGCAGAGCGGCTTTTTCGGCCAAACCGACAACATGGTTTTTCGCCTCGAAGCCTATCCCTCCCCATTTTCAACCACGGTCAGCGTCACCGGCACCTATCGCTACACACGCACGGCTCCGATTTACTTATATTCATTGGCCTCCGCCGCCACCTTCCCCTTTCGCGTCCGTGGCACGCAAGTGCAGGTGATTTCCAACAGCGTGCCGGTCAGCAATGCGGTGGTTTATCGCCTGTCCAGCGGCCAACTCAACGGCGCGCTCCCCTTCGCCGATGGCGCGGGCCAAGCCTATCGCACCGATGTCAATGGTTACCTGCAAGGGCGCGGGCAGTTGAACGTCGGCGACCGGTTGATGGCGCTTTACCCCCTCAGCGCGACCAGCGCCTACACCGTCTATGCCACCAGCGCCCTGCCCACCGTCAGCGGCCTCGCCATGTACACCGTCACCACCGGCGGCGTGCAAACCCTCAGCGTGTCAGCGACCAAGCCATTGGTGCTGTTCGACATCAGCGTCTCGCTGGAATGGGATGCCCGCCAGGACACCAGCTTTCTCAAACAACTCGAATTTGACTTAGGCCGCACCTCAGAGTTTTTATACGACTGGACTAACGGCCAAGTGGCCTTGGGCAACATCACCCTCTATCACAACCGCGAGCATTGGAACGATGCGCATGTCCGTCTCTACGGCACCAACGGCCTGCACCCCAACGCCGACCAGGGCGGGGTCGTCCGCAGTAGCCTCGTCGAAACCGCCACCTCCAACTTGGGCGTGACCAACACCGTCACCTATCGCCCCGGGCAGGTACGCATGGCGGCGGTGTGGAGCCGCTTTGGGGCCGGGGCCGTGGGCGAAGACTGGCCGCGCACCCTGGCGCACGAACTGGGGCACTACCTGCTCTTCCAAGACGATGCCTATATCGGCGCCAACGCGCAGGGGCAGTTCTACCCGCTGGCCCAATGCGCTGGCACGGCCATGACCGACCCCTACCGCGAAGACTATAGCGAATTCAAACTCCCCACCGAATGGTCGCCGACCTGCGATGAGACCTTAGCCGCGCGCACCACCGGACGCTCGGAATGGGCCACCCTGCTGAAGTTCTACCCGGCGCTGACCGCGACGGCCAACCCCGGCCCGGCGGTTCTCCCGTTGGCCGTGACGCAAATCCGCTACTCCAACCCCACCACGCCCACCGCGGCGCTGGCTGTCCCGGTGTTTTACCTCACCTCGGGTGGTGGGCGCTATGTGGCCCGCGCGACCGCCAAAGCCGTTCTGTACCAGCCTGACCAAAAACGGTTGCTGGACTTGGGGCATCCCGTGGATGACCGGGTGCAAGCCTACGGCGCGCGCCCCGGCGACCGCCTGTGCGTATACGATGCCGATGCGCGCAAACTGGGGTGCGAACCCGTCACCGCCGGGGATACCCAACTCAACCTCACCGACCTCGCGGCGAACTGGCAACCGGACATCATCGTCACGCCGGTCAATTCGCGCACCATAGAACTGTATGTGGGCAACGCGCCCCCCAGCGTTACCCTACAAGCCCAAATTTACCCGAACGATGGCGCGGCCAGTGCGGTGATAACCCCCACCGAACGCAGCCCCGGGGTATACATCAGCACCGTGGCGTTAGACGCGCCGACGCTCGCGGCGCACGTTGTCGTCTGGGTCGCCGAACCCGAGCCGCGCCGCGAAGCCCTCAGCGCCTACGCGGTGGGTGGCAACCCGGTCGGCAAGCCCAAGCCCCCGCCCAACCGCGCACCGGTCAATTCCAATGACGGTGAAGTGACGCTCTACACGTTAGCCAACTTCCCGGTGGGCGAGTTTTACGCCTTGCAACGCGCGACCTACGTGCCGCCCATCCCGGCGTGGTTGACGCTGGTGGGGCCGGGGTATCGCATCGTCAAATCGGCGGGCGCACCTAGTCTGTCGCAATCGGCCATCAGTTTCAATTACGATCAGAGCGCCGCGCCGCCCGGCGAGGAAAACTTCTTGCAGGTGTATTACTACCAAAACGGCGCCTGGACGCCCCTGACCACCACGCTCGACACCGGGCGCAACGCGGCGCTCGCGCCAACCCAAGACGCTGGCCTATACGCCTTGCTGGCCAGTTTCCAAGTTTCCCTGCCCGCCGCTGGCTGGAACTTGTTTGCGTATCCGGTGCAGGCCACCCGTTCGGTGACCGAAGCCTTGCTTTCAATCAGCGGGAACTACACCACGGTGTATGGCTATGTGGTGACGGATACCGTGAACCCCTGGCGCATTTACGACGTGCAGGCGGCCAGCAAAGGCTACGTAAACGATTTAACCATGTTGGAGTTTGGCAAAGGCTATTGGATTAATGTGAGCGCCGCCGCCGTGTTGAAGCTCACCGGCGGCACGGGTCAAACGCCCGCCTTGCCCACCAACGCGCCGTCGTTTTCCATGCCGCCTATGACGGTGTATGGCACACTGCAAGCCAGTGCCAACTTCACCCCGACAGCAGGGATGACGGTGACGGCCTGGGTGAATGGCGTGGCCTGTGGCCAGACGGTCACGCGCGCCTATGCCGGACAGGTGGTGTATGTGCTAAAGGTGCTGGCCGATGGCGCGGGCAACGAGGGTTGTGGCGCAACCGGGCGCACCATCACCCTCAAGACCAGTGGGGCGACGCTGGGTAGCCCCGCCTGGGGAATGGGCACTGTAACCGAAACCGCCTTAGCCAAACAACCGGAGAAATTATACTTCCCGCTCATCCGCCGGTAAGATAAATCCACGTGTTATGAAAAACACCTCATCGGTCTGCAAGACCGGTGAGGTGTTTTTGATTCGCAGTTTGTTCTTATCGTTATGCCCGCCCGCTCGTGGCGGGCATCCACACGGGCAATTGGCAAAGGTGGTTGAATGCCCACTACAAACACGCGGGCCTGATCAGCCCGACCAACCGCGCCCACGCGAGTTAAAAACTCACCTTACACAGATGAGCGTATTTTTGAGATTGTCACTCCGAGCGGAGCGAGGAGTCTCTACGTCAATCGTAGAGATTCCTCGCTTCGCTCGGAATGACACTGCGTAAGGTGAGTTAAAAACTAATCCGGGCCCGTGCGTTTTCGCGGCAACGCGCGGGATGCGGCTCAACTCTCGGGCAACAGGGAAGTGCTTGGGGAGCGGATTAGCTTGAGTCGTTGCAAAAGCGTGGGAGCGGCTTGTAGCCGCGCCCCGTGTGGTAATCAAAGCGTTTGGTCGCGGGCGCTACGCGAACCCGCTCCCACGAAAGTTTAAGTTTCTGAGTAGTGGAGCGAGGAGTCTCTACGCCACAGGTAGAGATTCCTCGCTTCGCTCGGAATGACAGTGCGTAACGCGAGTTAAAAACTAATCCGCGCCCGCGCGTTATCTTGCCCCCGGGCGTTTTCGCGGCAACGCGCGGGCGGCCGTTAAACACCGGGGCCACGCACCCCGCGCGGGCGCGGATTAGCCTGAGTCTAAAAACTAAAATCGCTTGGTTGTTGAGTCTCTACCCATTCGCACCCGTCTATCTCGCCGGGCAAGCCTCGCTCACAAAAAATCGGGCGCATTCTTCCGCCGAAAACCAGCGGGTGAGGCGGGATAGCGCCAGCGTTTGCAAATCGGCCAGCGGCAGAAGATAACGGCGCACGCTCGCGTCCGCCCCCACACTGGCGAGTTGGCGGCCATCCGGGCTAAAAGCCACGCCCCACACCTCGTCGGTGTGACCGGAGAGCGTCAGGAGCCGTTCGCCAGTATTTGCATCCCACACCATGACCATTTTATCCACCCCGGCGGTGGCGAGGCGCGTGCCATCCGGGCTAAAAGCCACGCCCTGCACGCCACCGTTATGCCCCCCGAGGGATAACACGCTCCGGCCCGTGGCCGTGTCCCACAACAGGGTGGAGCCATCCTGGCTGGTGCTGGCGAGGCGCTGCCCATTCGGTGAAAAAACCACGTCCCCACCCCAATCCACGTGGCCGCTTAAGGTCAGCACCTGGCCCGAGGCCAGGCCCCACAAAAATACATTGTCACTGGGGTCGTAAGTGGTAAAGGCCAACTGGGTATTGTTCGGGCCGAAGGCAATGCGATTGAGGAGCGAATGCGCCGTATGGGACATGACCTCACGGCCCGTGGCGAGTTCCAAAATTTTGGCGGTGTAATCCCAACTGGCCGTGGCCAACTTTGTGCCATCGGGGCTGAGGGCCAGGCCCTGAACTCCATTGAGGTGCGGCGTGAAGGTCAGGACCGCTTGCCCAGCGAGGGCATCCCACACGCTGACTGTTCCGGCGAGGCAGTTGCCGTCTTCATCAAAAGCATCACAACCGCTGGTCACCAGCCGTTTATCATCGGGGGTGAAAACGAGGTCGTACACTTCAGGCGCGGCCCCGGTGGGGGCCAATGTCAAAAGAACGTCGCCGGTGGTCGCATCCCAAATTTTGGCCGTGCCATCGTTACTGGCGGTGGCAAAGCGGTCCCCCGCATGGCTGTACACAACGGTATAAATTTTGCCTGCGTGAGCGGCGGCGGTCACCAGTTCTTGTCCGCTGGCAGGTGAGATATCCCACACCTTCGCCGTCCCATCGCGGCTGGAGGTGACCAAACGCAAACCGTCGGGGCTAAAGTTAACCGAGGTGACTTCTTTGACATGGCCCGCTAGGGTAAACCGCAACTGACTGGTTACGGCATCCCAAACTTTGGCGGTGGCATCGGAGCTAGCGGTCACTAAATATGCGCCATCGGCGCTAAACGCCACCCCCACCACGCTCGCCAAGTGGGTGATGGCGAGCGGCAGGTTAGCGCCCGTGGTGGCCTCCCACAGTTTCGCTGTGCCATCAAACCCGGCGGTCGCCAGCCGCGTTCCATCGGGGCTGAACACAATTTGGTAAACGGTCTTTTCATGCCCATGCAACGACAAAACTTCAGCGCCGGTCTTAAGCTCCCAAACCAGCGCCACGCCGTTTTCGCCGGAGGCCGCCAGGCGTTGCCCATCCGGGCTAAAGGCCAGACCCAATAATTGGACCTCAGGCCCCGCGAGGGTGGTCAGGTCTGCGCCCGTCTCCACGTCCCAGACTTTGGCGGTGGTATCACCGGAGGCGGTGGCCAGGAATTTGCCATCGGGGCTAAAGGCCAGCGCATAAATGAAATACTCATGCCCGCTCAAGGTGCGAAGTTCCTGCGCGGTAGCGGCCTCCCAAATTTTGGCGGTGTAGTCGGCGCTCCCGGTGGCCAGCCATTTGCCATCCGGGCTAAAGGCCACGGCGTACACATCGGCCGTATGCCCGGCCAGCGTGAGCGCCAACTCGCCCGTTTGCGCGTTCCAAATTTTGGCGGTGTCGTCATCACTGGCGGTGGCAATCCATTTTCCATCCGGGCTAAAAACGGCCTGAGTCAGCCCGGCGGCATTGGCACTTAGGGTGCGGAGCAGGCGGGCTTCGCTCAGGGCGCGGTGCATCACATCCTCGGCGGCGGGGAGCGTAAAACCATCAGGCGCGGTGGCGCGGAGAGACTGTAAGCCAAACATCAAGCTGAGTTCAGGGTCGTGGCTGACGGCGTTAACGGCTTCGGCGGCCAATTCGCGGCCGCGCGCCAGCCGGGCCTCGCGCGCGGCGCGCAGGGCGTTTTGATTGGATTGAAAACCAAAGAAGATAGCGGCGATGGCCGCCAGCACGGCGCCCCCAGCGACCCCGGCGATGACGGTGGTGAGACGTTGCGCCCGCCGCCGGGCCGCGGTCTGCTCTTCGGCGCGTTGGCGTTCGCTCTCGGCCAGTTTGCGGATGTCTTCCAGTTCCTTCTGCCGCCGCGCTTCCTCCGCGCGTTGTTCGCGCTCGACTTCGGCCTCGCTGGCGGTCAACAACTGTTCGGCCTCGGGGGTCAGGCGCAAGGTGGCGCGATGCGGCGCGATAACAGCCAACCGCTCGGGTGTGAGCAAAGTCTTATAACGCTGGTAGGTGCGGACTTCCTGTTCGAGCAATTCCTGCGCGGCTTTGCGCGCCTGCACGTCCGGGTCAAGGCGAATTTGGTCGAGCAAATAATCGTGCGCCAGTTCATACGCCAGCGCCTGGGTCATCTCCGCCGACAGGCCGGAGGCCAGTTCGTAAGCCAGCCCGGCCTCAGCGGTTTCGTCTTTTTCCTGCGCGCGCAGGAGACGGCTATCTACCAATTGATTCAAGACCTCGGCCAGAGTCTCAGCCGCCAGGCCGTGCAGTTGATTAGCATTCAAATCGGCGCGCAGTTCGGCGAGGGTGTGCACGGCCCGACGGCCATCGGCGGTGATGAGGCTTTCAAACACGCGCTGGGCGATGGGGCGTTGCGCGGGCTTGAGGTTGCGCCCCATCACGCGGGCGAGATGGTCGCGCAAAATGCCGTTCGCGCCGCCTGCCGCCGCGTACTGGGCGCGGGTGAAGGTCGTCGCGCCGGGGGGCAGGCCATCGTACAGGCCGGAGCACACCAGCTGTAATTGGGGCGGGGGCAGGTTGTCGCGCCCGAGGTCGCCCAACAACTCATCCACCAGCCCGTCTTCAAAAATCAACTCGCTCTGGCGGGCGGGTTCAATCACCACTTCGGCGGCTTCGGTGTGGTTGAGGCGGTTGAGGCGGAAATCATTCTCAAAGGGGTTGGCAATCTGTGGGCGGAAGTTGGCGAGGTTGCCGAAGAACTCGGTGCGGAGGGACAGGACCCAGCGCACGTTGAGGCTGGGGTCGTCCACACATTCGGCGAGTTCGGTGATGAACTCAGCGCGCCCGTCGTCATCCAGTTGGGTGAACAACTCCTCGGCCTGGTCGAGGATGATGTACAGCACGGTCTGCGGGCCGAGGATTTCGCTGGTCTGCCGGAGAAATTCGCGCAGGGGCGCGGTGGCCAGCACCGGCGCGATGCTGGGATCGGCGATGAAGGCGCGTTTGATAATTTGCACCGGGTTGGCATTGTACGGGCGCAGATACAGCGGCAAATGCCCGGCCCCGATGAGGCGCGGCGCTAACCCGGCCTGAATGAGCGACGATTTGCCTGCCCCCGACTCGGAGTGGAGGACGGTGAACACCCCGCGTTGCAGGCGGCTCAGGACGGCGGCGATGGCCTGTGACCGGCCAAAGAAAATTTCGGAATCGCTGAGGCGATAGGCGAGCAGGCCCTTGTACGGACTGCCGCCGCGCGTGTCGGAGGTATCACTGGCAATGGCATGCAAGCGTTGGGCCAGCGCGCCCACGCCCTGCGCCAGCGCCTGCGTTTCGAGCGAGCGGTCGGTGGCGGCTTCTTCGGCGGCGCTGAGGGCGCGTTGATAAATGTTCTGGATGTTGTTGATGATTTTGTCGCGCCCGACGAGGTCACCGGAAATGGTGAGGTTGCTTTGCACCGCGCTGATGGTGATGCCCCCGCCGCCTTCGTCGGACTCGGCCCGCGCGGGTGCGGGGACGAGAGGCGGGGGAGGCACCCCGATGGCAGGTCGCACCACCCCCGGGGGCGGTGACGCGGGGATAGCGAGTGGCGCGGCGGGCGGGAGGTTGAGCGCGCTCGGGGCCACGGCAACCAGCGGGGGCAGGTTGGCGCGATGGGTGCGCGCCAAAACGTAGCGGGCGGTGCTTTCCCCCGTCGCGTCGGTTTCATATAAACAGCGCGCGAGGCGGCTCGCCACCAGTTGCCGCAAAATGGCCGGGTCGGCGGTGGCATCAATTTCGTAAGGGCGAGTCTCAGATTCGCCCTGGCCGTAGGGGCGGGTCTGAGACCCGCCCCTACCGAGGAGAAGACGTTGCGCGGCGGCGCGTTGGGCGGGGGCAAAATCGCGGGCGAGGGCCTGCGCGGTGTGGGCGTCGAGGAGCCGGGCCGCGCGCCCCAAGGATTCATAGAGGGCGAGGGTGAGCGTTTGCGCCTCGGGCGGTTTGGCGTCGTAGAGCGCCGAGCAGACGATTTGCAATTGCGCCGGGGGAATGTCATCACTGCCCAGCTCATCGAGGAGCGCAGTGAGCAGGCTATCTTCCACGCTCACCCCCCCCCGCTGCGCCGACGCGACCACAATTTCGGCGGCCTCAGCGCGATGCAAACCCAATAGTTGGGTCTCGTTCTCCAGCGGGTTCGCCACACGCGGGTGAAATTCTATGAGACGCCCGGTGTGTTCGGTGGGCAGGGCGAAGAGCCAGCGGACGTTGAGGCTGGGGTCGGCCAGACATTCGGCCAAGTCCACGATAAATTCTTCGCGGCTGTCGTCGAGGTGGGTGAAGAGCCGCTCGGCCTCGTCTACTAGAATGTAGAGCGTGACCCCGCCACCGATGAGTTGAGCGGCGGCCTGCAAGAGTTCGTAGAGGGTGGCCGTGGCGAGAAAGGGCGCGGCGGACGGGTCGGGGAGGAGCGCGCGTTTGATGAGGAGCGAGGGATTGGTGTTTTGGACGCGGAGGTAAATGGGGAAATGCCCAGCCGCGATGATGCGCGCCGACAGCCCGGCTTGCAGAAGCGAGGTGCGCCCGAGGCCCGGCTCGGAGTGGAGCACGCTCACTGGGCCGCGTTGCAGGTGGCGGATGACGCCGGCCAACGCGGCGTTGCGCCCGAAATAAAGTTCGGCGTCATCGAGGCGGTAGGCCGCGAGGCCCCGGTAGGGGTTGCCGCTGGCCGTATCGTCGGTTTGCTCCGCAATACTGTGCAGGCGGGCGGCGGACTCAGCGATACCCCGCGCGAGGGTTTGAAATTCGAGGGCGCGTTCCCCGGCCAGCTCTTCGGCGGCGGTCTGCGCGCGCTCGATGAGGTTCTGGATGTTGTTGACGATTTTGTCGCGGCCAACGACATCGCCGCCAATTTGGAAGTTGGAGTCGGTGGCAGTGACGTTAATACCGCCGGAGGGGGAATTGGTCATAGGGCTGAGCGCGGAAAAAGCTGGGGCCTATCGGCCGCTAAAAATTTTACCTAAAACACACCAAGACACGAAGCCGGAAAATTTCGTGTCTTGGCAGTGACAGCAGGGGGCAAGCCAGTGAAATTATTTGCGAAATTCTTTAAGTGCATCCAACAGCGCGTTAAGCAGTTTCGTGCGGTAGACAATCGCCGCGTTGACATTGCGCTCATGCACATCAAAGAGGGCCGTGTCTACGACGAGGCCGCCTTCGGTCTGTTGAAGCGGGATGATCGCTTCACTATCGCCATCAATTTTGATGATGGTGCGGGCGGCGGGCTTGGCCTGATCGAAGCTGGCCGGGCCGCCGTCGGTGCCGACCGGGACGTACTTGGTCTCAACCGTGAGGGTAGCGGCGTCGTTCACATATTGCACAATCTTTTCGGCGGCTTGCTTGATGCTGTTTTCGATATCGTTGGCCATGATTTAGTCTCCTATGTTTGGGTAGCGTGATGAGTTAGAGTTAGGGTGTTACGCAACACGCAATAAGTGCTACGTATTGCGTAGATTATTGTTGTCGCAAAGTTTGGTATTTGCCCACCTCCGCCACAATCTCGTTAATATATTTCCAGGCCGTGGGCAGGGCCAGGACCGCGCCGCCCGGCATAGCAAACAGGGCCGTGAGTTTGACCGCGGCTTGCGCGGTGAGGCCGAAGGTCTTCATCAGCGCATTGCGCGATTCGATGGCAAGGTTGAGTGTTTTGGTGTGCAAAACATATTGCTCGGCCGGCGCCCCGCCCTGCCAGATGGTTTTCGAGTCGGCGGTCCAACTGATCTGCGTGCGAGCGAGGAGGGTATTATCAATTTTGGTTTCCACGGCGGCGTAGTAAACCAGGCCCGCCGTCAGGCGCTCCATGGCCGCGCGGAGTTTTGCCTCCTGGTCATCGGGGACGACGTTTTGGACTTTCTTGACGAGATTATCCAAAAAGCCAAAGCTGACTTCCTCCTCGCGCGCTTCTTTGAGGCGGCCGAGCATCTGCATCAATTCCTCGTCGGAGGCCGATAATGCCGGGAGCGGTGGCGCGTCGGAGGCGGCGAAGGAAACATCGGTCTCGGCGCGTTTGTGGGCGACGAGGTTGTCAATCTTCTGTTGGGCGGCGAGCAGGCCCTGCCGCGAGGCGGCGACCTGTGCGAGGCCGGCGTCCATCTGCCGGGTCGAGAGTTCGAGGTCGGGCGAAAGATTCACGCTCCATACCGCTACATCTTCGGGGGCTTCATCGCCGGGAGCGCCAAATGAAACCGCGTTCTCATCTTGCGCGGGCCTAGTTTCCCACACGCCAAAGACATCGGGCGTGGTTTCGGAGAGGGTGGTGTCGAAGAGTTGGAAGGTGGGCACGGCAGTCGCCAGTTATCAGATGTCAGTAGCCAGATAATGAGCGCTACAACTTGGAACTTGAAACCCGAAACTTTATAAGCCTTTCAACGAACTCAACAACCCCACCGCCGTCTTGAGCATCTCGGCGCGGGAGGTCTGGGCCTGGGCGACCATGGATTCGTGGATGGCCCATAGTTTTTCGTCAATCTGCCCACTGCGCTCGGGGACGACATTGAGGGTGTCGCCGTCGAGTTGGATGCGGGTCATGGCGCGCAGGTCGGCGTTGCTGAAGTCTTTGGTCTTGGCATCGTATTTCACATCTCCCATGTCGGAGGAGACGTAGGTTTTGACTTCGAGGCTGGTGAGATCGTCCACGACTTGGTTGAGGGTGTCGAGGAGTTTGGTCATCAGCGTTTGCACGCTTTGTTTGGCGGCACTGAAGGTTTCGCCGACACCGTAGTTCACTTCGTCGCTGGAGTAGTTAACCGGTTGAGGCGTGGGAAGCGGCGGGGGCGCGGACGGCCGCGCGGGGGGCGGGGGGGCCGGAGGGAGCGGGCCACGGCTCGGGCCAGCAATGGCGGTGAGGGTCGGGCGGGCCGCGGGGGCCGCGTTCCCCATCGCCACGGGGAGCCGAGTCGCGGGGTCGCCAATCAACACATAGGAGCGCGCGTCGTTGTTGGCTGTCCACATCCCGGCAATTTTTTGGTTGTCGGGCGTGCCGCCAAAATTGATTTCTTCCAGTTCAACGGTGAGGTCAGAGGAAAGTTCGGCGTAGCGCTCGTTGAAGTATTCAAAGGCGTTGCCGATGGGCGCGCCTTCCATGAGGCGTTTGAAGGAGCTTTCGAAGTGCGCGATTTGTTCGCGCCCGCCCCAGAGGAAGGAGGTGCCCCAGGCGCGTTCGACGTGGCCCACCGCGGCCAGCGCGCCCTGAGCGAGGAGCCGCCGGGGGAGGTGGGCGATGAAGTTATACGGCGCGATTTCGGGGCGCTGGCCCAGCTTGTGCGCGAACTCATCGAGCTTGGGCGTGCCCGCGCCGTAGCAGGCGAAGAAGAAGGCCATCATGCCCATGAGGTTGGCGTTGGCGAGGACATCTTCGCCGGAGAAATAAAACTCTTCGGGGATGGGGCCGCGATGGTTGCCGGGGCCGGGCCAATCCTGGCAGAGAAGCGCGCCGCCGTGCGGGATTTGGCGCGGGTCGCCGTTGGGGAAGCCCATGCCGTGCGAGGCGGTGAAGAGGAGCGCCGGGGTGTCGGCCCCGCCCGAGAGGATTTGCCCGAGACGTTCTTTGGTGGAGGCGGCGGGGGTGAGGACATCAATGGCCCAGTCGGGTTTGTCTTCGCGCATGCTGGCCGAGAGGGGGGCGATGAGTTTTTCGGCGCTGAGTTGGGTAGCGCGGTCGTTGGGGTTGGAGACGTTGAAGAACGTGGCGCGCGGCGCGCGGAAGGGCGCTTGGGTTTCGGCCTGCACCACGCGTTGGGCGTAGGCGGCGTATTCATCGAGCGTGTCGAAGTGAATGCGCCCAACGGCGTATTGCACATCGAGTTGGAATTGCACGCGGTACGGAATGGCGTTGGGGTCGCCGACGATGAGGAGGTAGTAGGGCACCTTCTCGGGGTCGGCGGGGCCGGGGCCAGCGCCGAGGCGGGTGAGGAAATCGTTCTTGGATTCGCCGGGGCGGTAGGCGAGCGGGCCGCCATATTCTTTGAAGTAGTGCGCTTTGTTTTTGGCGGCTTGCGCGCGGCGATGGTCGAGCAGTGGTTTTAAGGCCTCGCGGATGGCGGGGGTTTGGTCTTTGTCGGCGTTGGCGTAGATAACGCCCCATCCCGTGGTGGCGAGGTCTTTCGGGTCAGCGCCCTCGACCACGGCGTAGTGGCCGGAGGTCTTTTGGTCGCGCTTTTCTTTGAGTTCGGCGAGGTCTTGCTCATCCAGTTTCTCGCCTTGCGCGACTTTGGAAAGGGCTTCGAGCGTGAGCGGTTCAAGTTCAAATTCGCCGCTGGCACCGTTGATGCCGTTGAAGTAGAGGAGATCGTCGGGGGTGAAATCAGACATAGGATTTGTTCATTGAGTTATTGGGGCATTGGGTCAATCGCCCAATAGCCCACTGACCCAATGCCTTTATTTTTTCTTCGCTTTCACGGTCACAGTCACTTCCACATCCCAGGCGCTCTTGCCGTCAAGGCGGGCCACAGTGGAGAGTTTGGCGGTGCCGGTGAGGTCGCCGCCTGAACCGCTCACGTCGGAGGGTTCGGTTTTGACATCGGTTTCGCGTTGGACACTGGAGGCTTCGAGGGTTTGCTTGATGCCTTTTTGGATTTGCGTGGTGAGGTCGTCGAGTGCGGCGGGAGCCGAGTCACCCGCTGGGGCGGCGGAGACCGCGATGGGGGCCAGAGTCGTGCTGAGGGCCGGACGCGCGGCGGGCGCGCCATCCGCGAGGGGCAGGCGCACCGCTGGGTCGCCAATCACCACGTACGAGCGCGAGTCATTGTTGGCCGTCCACATCCCCACGAGTCTCTGGTTGTCGGGGGTCTCGCCGAAGGAAATTTCTTCGAGATAACTGCTGAGGTCGGAGGACAGCTCGGCGTAGCGCTCGTTGAAATATTCGACCGAGTTGCCGATGGGGGTGCCGTCGAGCAGGCGCTTGAGCGAACTCTTGAAGACTTCGATTTGCTCTTTGCCGCCCCACATGAACGAGGTGCCCCACGCGCGCTCGACATGGCCGATACAGGCCAGCGCGCCCTGTTGAAGCATGCGGCGCGGGAGATTGGCGACAAAGGCGTTGGGCGCGATTTGCGCGCGCTTGCCGTCTTTGTGCGCGAACTCATCGAGTTGGGGCGTGCCGCCACCGTAGCAGGCGAAGATGAACGCAATCATGCCGAGCAGGTTGGCATTGCTGGTGAGGTCATCGCCGGAGAAATAGAAATCCTGGGGGATGGCGCCTTTGTGGTTGCGCGGGCCGGGCCAATCCTGGCACAGGAGCGCGCCCTGATGTTTGAGTTGCAGTTCGTGGTTGAGCGGGAAGCCCATGCCATGCGAGGCCGTCATGAGCAAGCCCGATTTGTCAGCGTCGTTGTTTAGGATACTGCCGAGGGTGGCTTTGGTGGATTGGTCGGGCGTATAGCTTTTGAAGTTCCAGTTGGGGTGTTCGGGCGCGAGTTGCGCGGCGAGCGGGGTGAGCAGGCTCTTGGCGCTCATTTGCGTGGCCGCATCATCCGGATTGGCCACGCCGAAAAAGGTCATGTTGCGTCCGAGGAAGCGCGCCTGTTGTTCGGCGAGGACGACGTTGTGGGCGTACTTGGCGTAGTCTTCGACGTTATCGAAGTGAAGGCGTCCGACAGCATATTGCACGTCGAGTTGATATTGCACGCGGTAGGGAATGGCTTCAGGGTCGCCGACAAGGAGGAGGTAATACGGAACTTTGTCAGGGTCGGCGGGGCCGGGGCCAGCGCCGTGCCGCGAGAGAAACGCGTCCTTGGTTTCTTTGGAGCGGTAGGCTTTAGGGCCGATATATTCTTGATAACGGTTCTCTTTAATTCGCGCGGCTTGCGAGCGCCGCCAATCCAACAGTGGCTTGAGCGCGTCTTTGATGGCGGGAATTTTGTCTTTATCGGAAAAGGCGAAGACGATGCCCCAGCCGGTTTGGGCCAGGTCTTTGGGGTCAACACCTTCTTTGACCGCCCAGTGCGCCTGCGTCTTCTCGGCGTTTTTGTTGCGGAGGTCGTTCAGTTCCTCTTCGCTAAATTTCTCACCCTGAGCCAGTTTTGATAAATCTTCAAGGGGCAATGGCGGGAAGTCGTAATCACCACTGGCCGCGTTAATGCCGTTGATAAAGATGAGATCAGAATCAGACATAGAAGGCTCCTGAGAATTAGGGTTAGAGGGTGGTGAGGAGAGTATAGACTGAAAAGGGAAAAAGTAAAAAGGCCTCACCCCCGGCCCCTCTCCCGACCGCGGTAAAGCTCGGTCAGGAGAGGGGAGAATTTCATTACTCTGAAAAATAAAAACGGCTCTCTGAGTTAGTTCAGAGAGCCGTTGCTTTGGTGCGCCTAGAGGGACTCGAACCCCCGGCCCTTTGCTCCGCAAGCAAATGACCAGGCTTAAAAGCCTTGTTTTAGACATAGTTTTGTGGAGCACTCAGTTTTTTTGTAAAAAATTGGGCGGTGGTGTAAAGCAATGCCGACTTTTCAGTCTTCGCTGGAAAGCCAGGTGGTGTATTTCTGGTGTGCCTGTTGCAAGTCGGCATTGGCAAACTGCCCATAGAATTGCACCGTTACCCGGCTGTCTTTGTGGCCGAGCAGTTGCGCCACATGCGCCAATGAAGCACCATTTTTGAGCCAGCCTTTTGCCGCTGCGTGCCGCCATTGATGGGGGGAATAGTTTTTTGTGACACCAGCATGTAGGGCTGTCTTGTCGAACAATCGTGCCACGCCACGCGGATAAGCCGATTTGCCGTGTGGCATCAGCCAAACCGGGCCAGAGGTGCGCTCCCCGACACACAAGCGTAATGCCTGTGCGGTCTCTTCTGAGTAAAATACAATCCGACGTTTGTCGCCCTTTTCCGTTACCCAGGCTAACTGTTGGTCTAACTCCACATCTTCAATTGTGAGATTACACGCGCCGGAAAGTCGGCAACCCGTTTCAGAGACTCATGGTTCGCCCATTTCGTGGGCGGGTTTGAGCGAATTGTCTTCGAGCCGCGC
>CAYUFY010000059.1:0-19248 GCA_964443795.1 uncultured Anaerolineales bacterium
GCAAGGCGCTGGCCGCCTAACTGCCGACTTGTTTAGGCCCAAGTGTACTAGCGCGATATTCTGCCAAAGCTTCCTCGGCTAATTGTGCTAAGACATCCTCGGAACGCGCAAATAGCTCCCGCCAGCGTCCTTCGGAATGCAGTTCTTCCAAAATCCAGGCCGCGAAAGCTTCCTGTTCAAGGGGCGGCAATTGGGCCGCCTCCGCAAAGGCTTGTTCAAGTTTTGTCATAGTCTGTTTCCTTCCTATGGCCCGAATTTTACACCCGACCAGCAGGCGTTGATACTTTGGCTATCTTTGTGTTTAACATGAGGGATGACAATCACCGGAGTGAAAAAAATGGAAATCACCCAGCTTTTCTTTCAACGCTACAATCCCCTCTACGAGTTCTGGCTCGCGGGGGTGTGGGAAACCGTGCCCGATGATTTGATGCGCCAGCGGCCCCATCCCCACGTCAATTCCATCGTCTGGAATATGTGGCATTTAACCCGGGTGGAAGATGCCGGGCTAAACCGGTTTGTCACGGACCGCCCGCAAGTTTTGGATGACGGCGATTGGAATCAGCGGATGAATATCCCCTGGCGGCATAACGGGGCCGAGATGAATTTTGCCGAAGTGGATGACCTAAGCCAGCGCATTGATTTACCCGCCCTGCGCGCATATTCCGCCGCTGTTCAACAACGCACCCGTGAAATCGTGAATCAGTTGGACCAAACCAGCCTGAGCACCGTCATGGAGCGGGACTACTTAAGCAAGATTCTGTTCGACGAAGGGTTGGCCCACCCTAAAGCGGCTGGGTTGCTGGAGAATTATTTGGACTGGACCAAAGGGAAATGCTTGATAAATTTTGGCCTGACCCACCCGTATCAACACGTGGGGGAAATTGGAGTCATCGCCAGTCTGCTGGGGGTGGTGTTTGAATAGCAGTGGGCTGGGTGGCTATCCCCACTCCCGCCCCGAACGCGACTGAGACGCCCACGCTATAAGAACTGGGCTTAACCGCTCGTTGAGCGGAACATCTCCATTGTGACCCACCCCAACACCTCAGTGGAATTGGGGAGGGTGACGATTTGCATCCCCAGGCGACTCATCAAGCGCATCGAGTCCGGGTTGTCGGTGTCCGTGATGCCAATCACCCGATGCAAGCCAATATCGGCGAAAGCATGGCGCAATAACATCCGCCCGGTTTCGGTGCCGAAGCCCTGCTTGCGGTAAGGCCGGGCCAACGCCCAGCCAACTTCCACTTCCAAGTGGCGGCCCGGGGTGGCCGAGCCATTCAGGGCGGCGCTTTCGGCCGGGGTGCATAAGTGAGGCACCAACATGCCCAACCCCACCAATGCGCCCGAGTTTTTTTGCTTCACAAGCCAACGGCCAAAGAGACCGCCAAACATGCCTTTGCGCATGAGCCGATAAAAGTGTTGTTCTTCGCGCAGGTCATCTCGCTCGGGTGAATAGTCGGGCGGGTAAATTTGGGCGAGCATGGCATAAATGGCGTCGAAATCAGCTTCGGTTTCGAGGTGTAGTTCCAGTCGGTCAGTTTCCATAGACACTCCCAAGAATATCCAGCCCGGCGGGCCTCAACGGAACACCCCCAGCGCCGCCAACACCATCAGTGGGGGCAAGGCCAACACGCTGGTCAGTACAAACAAAATCAGGTAATCCACAAAGCTGGCGATGTTGTGGGTCTGATAAAAAATCAGGGCTGTCCACATCACCGTAAAGCACAGCAAATAGCCGCGCGCCAATTTTTGCAGTTTGAAATCTTCCGGGGTCATCGGCCGGTTTTGGGCGTGGGTGAAATCGCGCATGGCCTGGCGCATCTCGGCGTAGGCCCAGGCCACCCGGCGATCTTCCTCCAGCAGGCGCTGTTGGTGGCGCTCGAACTCCGTGCGCCGCCGGTGTTTCTCTTCCACCCGGGCCAATTCAGCTGAGGTCACCTTGTGCGCGGCGCGGTGCTGGCTTTCGGCCTGCGCTTTTTGCCGCGCCAGTTCCACCTGCTCCCGGCGGCGGCGCTCGGCCTCGGCTTGGTCGCGTTGAAAGCGCTCCAGGGCTTCACGTTGCCGCCGGTCTTCGGCCGCCTGCTTTTCCCAGTCGGCGCGGTGCTGGCGGTCATAGATGGAGCGGCGGAACGGGTCGCCCAGCGTTTGGTAGGCGCTATTGATCTCTTTCATGCGCTCTTCGGCTTGCGCCTTTTGCGCGGGGTTGGTGAACTTATCGGGGTGCCAGGCTTGCACCAGCAGGCGGTATTGTTCGCGCACCTTGGCTTGCGAGGCGGCGTGGGGCAGTTCGAGGACGGCGTAGAGGTCTTTCATGGGCACAGGTATTATCCTCCCAACCCTGGAACTTTCCAAAATCCCCCCATCGGTCGCCGATAAAATAAAACGTGCGGCGCACTGTTTAAGTGCGTCGCACGTCAAGACTTTTGAGGCTCAGTCCGTTAGCCGATTATTTCCCTACGGCCTGCAACATCTCGGCCACGCGGGTGAACTTCAGGCGGGGCCGCCCGGCGGCTTTGCCGCGCGCTAGTTCCTGCTCATCCAGTTTAAGCCAATCGGCAAAGGTGGTGTAGCGAGGCTGGCGTTCGCGTATCAGGTTGTCCGCTGCTTCCCGACCGGGGTGCGCGGGTTGCAGAGTCGCGCCGGCCCCCGCATCCTCCAGCATGGCGTTCACCGTCTCCACCGAGTCGGGCTTGTTGGTGCCGATCACGCCGCTCGGGCCGCGCTTGATCCAGCCGGCAGTGTATTCGCCGGGGCGCGGCTGTTTGGTGTCGGGGTCCATCACCCGCCCTTTCTCGTTGAGGATGACGCCCCACCGCTCGTGAAACGGCACTTCGGGGAGCGGCACGCCCCGGTAGCCCACCGAGCGGAAGACGAGGCCCACCGGGAGTTCCTCGAATTGGTCGGTGGCTTTGGCGTTGAGCGAGCCGGTGTCGCTCCCAACCAACACGTTCTTCACCATTTTCATTTTAGCCACGCGCCCCTGCTCGTCGCCGATGAGTTCCACCGGGGAGACGAGGAAGCGCACGGTGAGTTGGCGCGACTTGCCGGTGGGTTGGCGGGTGGCGTAGCTTTGCAGGATTTCGACCTTTTTGATCAAACTGCGGTCGGCGCTACTGGCCACCGCGGCTTTGCTCAGGTCATCCAACGCGACTTCATTGGCAAGCGTAAATACATCGGCGTCCTGCATCTCGCCGACTTCCTTGATTTCGGGGTTGGTGAAGGCGGCTTGCGCCGGGCCGCGCCGCCCCAACAAATAAACTTCCTTCACTTTGCTTTGGCTCAGCGCCTCGAGGGCGTGTTCGGCAATGTCGGTCTGGCGCAGTTCGTCCACGGTGCGGCAGAGGATGCGCGCCACGTCAATGGCCACATTGCCCACGCCCACCACCGCGGCCCGTTCCTGAGTGAGGTCAAATTGCAAATCCCGGTAATCGGGATGGCCGTTGTACCACGCCACAAACTCGGTGGCCGGGTGACTACCCAGCAGGTCTTCGCCGGGGATGCCCATGCGCCGGTCGGTCTGCGCGCCGGTGGCGAAGAGGATTTGATGATAGTGCTGGCGCAGGTCGGCGAGTTTGAGATGTTGGCCAAACTCGACGTTGCCATAAAACCGGAAGTGCGGGTTGGTGGCGATTTGGGTGTAGGCTTTGGTGACGGTTTTGATTTTGGCGTGGTCGGGGGCCACCCCGCCGCGCACCAGGCCAAAGGGCGTGGGCAGGCGGTCAAACATATCCACCTCCACGCTGAAGTTAACTTGTTTCAAAAGATGTTCAACCGCATAAAAAGCCGCCGGGCCTGAGCCAAAGACAGCTACCCGCAGGGGGTTGGCTTCCGTACCAAGTTGATTTGCCATATTAGTTACCAATGATTTGAGATTCGAGCGTTTCGACTTCCCCGGCGTAGGCTTCCAGTTGCGCCTTGACCACATCACCGATGGAGACCATTCCAACCAGTTTGCCACGATCCATAATCGGGAGATGGCGGAAGTGTTTTTCAGTCATGGTGTGCATCACCGCCATCACATCATCGCCGGGCACGCCAAAGATAACGCGCCGGGTCATGAGGTCGCTGACCCGCCGGGCGGCGAGGTTTTCGCCCCGATGCACGGCGCGCACGATGTCGCGCTCGGATAAAATGCCGCCGACCTGGCCAGCGGCATCAAGCACCACCACCGCCCCAATGTTGGACTCGACCAGCACTGCCACCGCTTCGGAGAGCAGTTGCTCAGCCTGGACGGAGACAACATTAGGGCCTTTGGTCGCAAGAATGTTTTGGATTTTCATTAAAATAGCCTTTCGCTAATACATACCCCCAAATTGGGCCGATACAGGCGAAATTATAATCGGGCACAGGGAGGTGGGCAGTGTCAATTGTCATACCTCCCCCCGATAAATGACCGTCTTCGCCGGGGGGCGATCAGCGGCGGGAATAGACCGCGATGCCCGCCACGATGACCAGCACCCCAAACGCCACCCCCCACGCCTGAAGCGGCCCCAACAGGGGGCGCTCGGCCCCGAAGTGGGTGCCAATCCCGAGAATATCCGCGAAGCCCGTGACATAGCAAATGACCACCCCGGTCGCCATCAGCCGCACGCCCACATCCTCGCGCAGGCGGGGCGTAAGGGCGCGGTGGCGCGTGGCATACATATACATGGATGCGCCGACGGTCATCAGGGTGATGCCCATGAGAAAGGTGGCGATCTGTAAAATGCCCAGGCCGCCGGTCAGGTCGAGCTGGATGAGGCCGGGGAACACGCCAACCAGAAAGATGACAAACCCGGTGACGATGAAGCCTGCGCTAAACCGGGCGAGGCGGCTGGAGGTGAGGTCGGGGGACATGAGGAGCGAGGGAGGGTGTAGGTGTGTAAGTAAGTATGGAGGTATGTGAGTGTGGGAAAGAGCAGTTAAGCGGGCAGGCCACGGCGCAGGACTTCGATCCAGTTCTGGCCTAGGATGCCCGCCACGTCTTTTTCCGAATAACCACGCGCGCGCAGGGCGGGAGCGAGTTTTTGCAAATCGGCCACGGTGTCAATCTCGGCGGGGACGGCTTCGAGGCCAAAGCCGCCGTCGAAATCCGAACCGATGGCCACATGCGCGGCGCTCCCGGTCACCTGGCAAATGTGGTCCATCATCGCCAGCACATGCTCCAGCGTCACCGCGTTTTTGCCGTCGGCATTTTTCCAATCGCCGGTGAGGAAGCGGTTGAACGGCACAATGCCAATCACCCCGCCCCGCTCGGCCAACAGTCGAATCATCTCATCGGTGAGAAACCGCTCGGGGCGCGTCGGGTTCCGCACGAGCGCGCGCGGGTTGGCATGGGTCGCCACCACCACGCCCCGGTAGCGATCCAACATGGAGAGACATGATTCGTCCGAGGCGTGCGAGACATCCAAAATCAGCCCGAGGTCGGCCATCACGTCGAGGAGCCGCCGCCCGTCGGGGGGGAGCGGCCCGGGGTCACCGGTGCCGCCCGAGTAGCGCGTCCCCGCCCAGGCCGGGCCGACTAAACGCACCCCGCGCTCCATCCATTGTTCCAGTTCCTCAGGCTCGCGCACCCCGTCCGCGCCTTCCATCAAAGTGACCAATCCAATGCGGCGCTGGGTTTCGTCTGCGCCATCCCAACCGGCTAAAATTTTTTCCAACTCGCCGCGCGTGCGCACGCGGGTGAAGCGTGGCTCTTCATCGCACAACTGGTTGTAGTAATCAACTTGTTTGGCATAGAGCATGTGCGCTTGTTGGGCGTCGGCGTAGGCTTGCGAATCCCAATCGCCCTGCTTGCGGCGCTTGGGGGAAGCGAAGAGCGTGCCGAAGACGACGGCGACTTGCCCGGCGAGGAGTTCGGGCAGACCGATGAGCGTGTTGCCGTTCCGCGCGACGGCTTCGCTCCCGACCTCGCCCGCGCGGGTATCGGCCACCGAGCGGCGATAATCGCGCCCGAAGGTGAGCGCGTTGTAAGCGAGGTCCTGGTGAGCATCTACGATGATAGGCATAGGGTATGAAATGAAAAGCAGGGGAGCAAGGAGGCGGGGGAGCAGGGGCGAACATCTCCCCGGCACCCAGGCTCCCCCGCTCCCCGGCAGGTTTTATCCAGCGACTTTTTTACGCGCGACCAACTGCGCGCGGATTGCGGCGTGCTTTTCCTTGGTGATGGGGTAGAGATAGACGGCGACAAAACTCAGCAGGAGAATGGCCGCGCCCACCGGGCCGACGAGCACGCGCAGGGCCAGCAGGACCGCCGGGGGTTGCACGGGGTCGGGTTGGCCGGGGATGGCGTTGATGTAGCCCATGGCCTCCAGCACCTGCCCGGAAACAAATAGCCCGAGCGACAAGCCCAACTTTTGCAGAAAGACAAAGAAACCGTAGAACACCCCTTCGCGCCGCTGGCCGGTTTCGAGCTCGTCCATCTCAATCACATCCGGGATCATGCTCCACGGCACGAGATAGGCCACCGCCAGCCCGATGCCCGCGATGAGCGCGAGCACAAATACCAAGATCGTCTGGCCGGGTTGCACAAAGAACAAGCCCAGCAAGGCAACCATAAAGGCCGTACCGCCGAGGTAATAAATATTCTTCTTGCCCAAGCGTTCACTCAGGCGCGCCCAAATGAGGATCCAGATGAATGAGCAAAACTGGAGCGACAACAATACGTAGCCAAACAGCCCGGTGTCCATCTTCACCCAGTCTTTGACGTAGAAAAACAGGTTGTTCTGCACGAATTGAATCGTGAGCCACGACAACATATAGATGACGGTGACGAGGATAAAGGCGCGGTTGCTAAAGGCGATCCGTAAGCCTTCGAAGAAACCGGGGCCGGCGGGCGCGGGCTGGCTGGCGTAGTCGGGTTCGCGCGTGCCGAAGAAGGTGATGAAGCAGGGCACGATGAGGAAAACGGTCCATATTCCGGCGCTCAGGGCATTGCCCATGTAAGGGTCTTTAGGAAAAGCATTGACGATTTGGGTGTGGAAGAACGCGGCCAGCATACTGCCCAGCACCGAAAAGCTCATGCGCACCGAAGTCAGGCTGGTGCGCTCATCATAGTCGGGCGTCAACTCTGGGGTGAGGGCCACATAGGGCACATTGACGGCGGTGATGGCGGTATCGAGCAAGAGCGCCACCACCAGGTAGTAAATGAATTTACCGGTGTCACTAAATGGCGGGACGATCCAATGCAGGAAGAACGCCAACCCAAACGGAATGGCGGCGAACAACAGCCACGGGCGGCGGCGCCCCCAGCGGGTCACAGTTTTATCGGTCAGCCAGCCGATGACCGGATCGTTGACCGCATCCCAAATTTTGGCGATGAGGAAGATGCTCCCCGCCACCGCCGGGCGCAACCCAGCCACATTCACCAAAAAGTTGAAAATAAAAAAACCGTTGACCCCGGCCACAATGGCCGGGCCAAGATCACCGGCCCCGTAAGCGAGCTTGGTGGAGAGCGGCAGTTTTGTGCGGGTGGCTTCCGTCATAGAAATCTCCTTCAATGTTTTTCACTATTCATTTGCATGACCAATGTTCGCCAACCAGCGTCGTCCTCGCCGGGCACAAACGGGCGGTACAACGCCAGGCGGTCCAGCACCCCGGCATAGCGCGCCTGCAAGTGGGGGGCCAAATCTGCCATGGGCGCGGTCACCGCAAAAGCGTTCAACATCTCATCCGTCACCAAGGCCGGCATCTCGGCCCATTGGCCGCGCGCGGCCAACGCCGAAAGTTCTTCGCCGGTCGTCTCCCAACCGTGATGCGCCAGCACGGGCCGATACGAAGGCGTGGACGCATAGAATGAGATTTGCTGGCGCACAAACGTGCGCTCGGCCTCGGACGTGACGACGAAGACCGACCCAGTGACCTGCACCGCCGTCGCCGCCCGCGCGGTGTGCGCGGCCCCGCTGGCGATAGCTGGCCGCAGCACCTCGCGTACATACTCCGGTGAGTGCAACGGATGCACATGAAACCCATCGCACACTTCCCCGGCCAGTTTGGCTAACCCGGTGTTGACCCCCGCGATAAAAATGGGGATGTGAGGATGCTCAATCGGCCCAGGATTAAAAAAGGGCGACATCAGCGTGAGCTTAAAATACTCGCCGCGAAAGTTCAACCGCTCCCCGGTCTGCCAGCAGTCCCAAATCGCGCGCAGGGACAAAATCAACTCGCGCAGTTTCTTCACCGGTGACTCAGGCCATGCCATCCCGAACCGGCGCTCGATGTGGGCCTTGACCTGCGTGCCCAGCCCGAGCATAAACCGCCCGCCCGAAAGGTGCGCCAGATCCCACGCGCTGTGCGCCAACGTCATAGGACTGCGCGCAAACCCAATGGCGACCGCCGTCCCAAACCGCAAATGGGTGGTGTGTTCGGCCAGCAAAGCGTGCGGCAGGAACGGGTCGTGCTGGGTCTCGGCGGTCCAGACCGCATCGAAGCCCAGGGCTTCCGCCGTGCGAGCCAACGCCGGGACTTGCGCGAGCGAGGTGGGCTGAATGGCAATGTCAAATTTCATGGTGGTGAGTTTTAGGTTTCGCGTTACGAGTTAGGGGAGGTGGATCCACGTCAACCTGAAATTCGAAACACGCTAACGGAAAAATTGGAATAGCCACAGCGCGCCCATCCCCACCGCAATGGTCGCCAACACGTTTTTGGTGCGCCAGGCCACCAGCGCGGCCAGCACCCCCGCGAGGAGCCGGGCATTCCCCAACGAGAAATCCAGAGTCCCGCCGGGCCGGAACACTTCGGGGAAGATAATCGCCGAGAGCACGGCGGGCGGCACAAAGCGCAGGGCGCGCGTCACCAGCGGCGGAATCTCCCATCGTTCCTGCAACAGGATGATGGACAGCCGCAGGCCGTAAGTGACGAGGCCCATGAGAATGATAGTCAACCAGAGCATGATGAGTGGTGAGTGCCAAGTGACAGGTGACAGGTGACAGGTGACAGGATGGCCTAACTTGTCACCTGCCACCTGTCACCCGTCGCGTTCTCGATTCAATCACCAATCCAACCACAATTCCGGTCAGCGCCGCCAACATCAGGCCCAACCGGTAAGGCAGGTCGGCGGCGAGCAACGCCACCAGCCCAGCCGACAGCGCCGAGGCCACACTGGCATTATCTTTGAGCGCTGGCACCACGATGGCAATGAAGGTGATGGCGATGGCGAAATCCAGCGACCAACTGGCCGGGATTTGCGCGCCGAGGAACACCCCCACGCTGGTGCTAATTTGCCACGACCCCCACAGCGCCAACCCCGCGCCGAGAAAATACCAGTGCTTGTGGGTGTCAGCCACCCGACTATCGTAGTAATGAATAATGGCGACCGCATAGGCCTCATCAGTGAGTAAATACGCCAGCCCCCACTTCCAGAGCGGCGAAAGGTGCTTGAGGTAGGGCGCGACCGAGGCGCTATACAACATATGCCGCAAATTCACGATAAAGGTGGTGAGCACCAGGACGAGCATCGGCGCGCCCGCGCTCATCAACTGCATCCCAATGAATTGGGCCGACCCCGCAAAGACAATGGACGACATGCCGATGGCGAGGGAGGCGGGCAACCCCTGGCTCACGGCCAGCGCGCCATAAATTAAACCAAAGGGAGTGGTGCCGACCAGGATGGGGAGTTCGTCGCGGAGGCCAGAGAGGAACGCGGAGCGCGGGGAGGTCATGCCCGCGATTATAGGGGAGAGCGGCGGATTGAGGAAATGAGGGGTGACAAGGTGACGGGGTGACAGTCATCTTGTCACCCCGTCACCTTGTCAGGATTTTCAGGTTTTACTTTCCCCAAGATGGCTTCACGCCGGTCAGTTCAAACTGCTCGGTCGCCACATCGTAGCGCATGAGCGGCTGGATAACGTAGCGGTCATCTTCCAAACCCAGCAGTTCGACAATGTCCATTATCTTGCGTGCGCCATTGGGCAACCGCTCCGAATAGGTAATGACGTTGACGTTGGCCGCGATCGTGCGGCGGATTTCGACCAGCCCGAGGCCGAGGTTAGCCATGAGGTACATGGCTTCCATGCGGTCCAGCGCATCGTGCGGGCTGGTGGCGTGTATGGTCATAAAGGAGCCATCATAACCCCGGCTCATCAGGTCAATGACTGCGGCCACTTCGGGGCCGTGGAGTTCGCTAAACACCAGGCGGTCGGCGCGCATCCGCGCGGCGAATTTAATCAAGTCGGTGTAAGAGTGTTCGGTGCCTTCCGCCACCAACCGCACCAACCGGGCGCACCGTGGCTGGAGTTCGTAAAACTCTTCGAGGGTGATGACGCGCTCCTCAGCCGGGATTTCGCCGGCGAACATATTGAGGATGGTGGTCTTGCCGCTCCCCGTGCCGCCCGCGATGACCAGATTCTTGCGGGCGCGGATAGCGCCTTGAATAAGGGCCAGACCTTCGGGGGTGAAGGCTTTGAACTCAAACAGCTTTTCCATCGTCATCGGCGTTTTGAAAAATTTGCGGAGGGTGAGCGAGGGGCTGTTGAGGGCCGTCGGTGGGATGACCACCGCGAGGCGCGAATAGCCGAGGGCCGCGATGGCTCCCTCGTGGGCGGTCTTGCCCGGGCCGAGCGTTATCCCGTCGAGCGCCAGCACGGCTTCAATGGCGGCGCGAAACGCTTCGGGCGAGGCAAACGTCACGCCCGCGTCTTCGAGTTTGCCCTTGCGCTCGAAATAGATTTTGTCGTGCGCGTCGGCCATGATTTCGGTGATGGTGTCGTCTTGCACGAGCGCGGCCAGGGGGCCAAAGGCGGTGAGGTAGTCTTGAGTGGTAGGCATGGGAGTCTCCGGCCCCACCCCGGCCCTCCCCGGTTCGCTCATTGTTGGATAATGCCCTGCTTCATCCTAGAACGCGAACAGGAGAGGGAGAGTGAGGTGAATGAGTTGATTGAATGCAGAATAGCAGAAAGGGGAGGGGGCCGCCTCCGCTGTTACCACAGGTACGAACTGACAAGGTGACAGGGCGAAGGGGTGACAGTCACTCAGCGTTTCAGTGATTCAGGAGCGGGCGGCAACGGCTGGGGAGCTGCTTTGCGGGTAACAGATGTTGAGCAATCCGTCGGCCACACCGGTTACAACATCTGTTGCTGTTGCTATAGCGAGCGGGGGCACTCTGTTCATGCTAGAATGCAGAAGTTAGCCCAGATTTCAGCAAAGGAGAACGTCATGCTGGCCCTACACGAACGCTTTGTGGTGGATACGCACGGTCAACCCGTTGAAGTGATTTTGCCGATTGCAGATTACCGCGCGCTGTTGGAGCGCTTACAGGCCTTAGACGCGCAAGCCATTGCCTTGCCGCCACTTAAGGAATGGAGCGCTGGATTTCGGCAGGCATTGACTGAAGCTGGCTACGCCAGCCGTGACGAAATCGTAGCGTTGACGCGCGCCATTAAGCGCGAGCAGGCCGACGAGCGCCAATCGGCATGACCCCCATGCGCCTGTTTTTGGATACCAACATCTACATCCTCGGCGCGGCGGACCCGGACACACCGGAAGGCCAAGTATTGCAATGGGCGGGTATCGAAACCGGCGCGAGCGAAGCCGAAGTGATTGTGTCGGATGAAGTCATAGACCAAATTCGGCGGGTGGGGCGGCGCTTGCGCGGCAAAGACTGGGCGGGTGAATTGCTGACTCGCCTATGGCGCAACTTGCGTTTAGTCTATGTGATGATTGAGCCGGAAGCATGGCAACAAGTTGAAACGAGCGGGGTCGCCATTCCTCGGGAGGATTTGAGCGTTTATCTCACCGCCCGCGCCGGGGCCGCTCAATGCTTTGTCTCCGCCAATCACAAACTCATCGCCGCCCTCGTGGAGGAAACGGGCGAATTTGAATGCCTGACACCGGATGAATTTATCCAACGGTATTTGAAAGCCGATAAGCGGGAATAGCCGGGTGCCGCACCCCGGTATCTGTCATCGCCTGCCGCCAATCAATGCAACGCCCCGGCCAATAGCCAGGGCGTTTGTGTTTGCAACCGGATACGCTGAGTCTTCCCTGCCCGGCTATTTCTTCAGCCACCCATTTTGAAACCCCACCGCCACCGCTTCGGTGCGGCTGTTGGTCCCCGATTTGTTGAATATGCTGTTGACGTGAAATTGCACCGTGCGCTCGCTGAGGCCGAGGCGGTAGGCGATTTCTTTGTTGGTGAGGCCCTGGGCGGCGAGGGTGAGGACTTCAAATTCGCGCGGGGAGAAGGGGTGGGCGCTGGGGGTGGGCAAAGCCTTGGGGGCCAGCGAATCCGCGAGGTCGCGGGCTTCGGTGAGGGCGCGGCGGGCGAGGTCGCCGAGGGCGGTCACGGCCGCGCGGGCCGGGTAGTTGTTCGGGGGCAGGGCACGCTCGTAGATCTTCGCTTGTTTGGTCAGTAAATCCAGCGTATCGAGCAAACCGGTGAGGGGCGGGGCGTCCCCGGCGGGCTGGGTCGCGGTCACACCAAAAATCGCAGTGAGCAGTTCGGAGGCGAGGTCGCCGGCTTTGGGGTAGCGGTCATCGCGGTTTTTGGCGAGGGCGCGGGTGACGACGGCTTGCACAGCGGGGCTGACGTTGGGGATGGGCGGCGGCGGTTCGCTGAGGTGTTTGAGGATGATGGGGATGGGCGACTCGTCGGGAGAGTCGAAGGGGAGTTGGCCCGCGAGCATTTCGTGGAGCATGATGCCGAGCGAGTAGATGTCGGAGCGCGCGTCCACTTTTTCGCCTTTGGCTTGTTCGGGGCTGAGATAGGCGGGCGTGCCCGAGATGGAGCCGGAGACCGAGCGGAGGGCCGCGCCCGCGAGGCGGGCTACTCCGAAGTCCGTGAGGATGAGGTCGGCATCGAGGGGCAGGGGCGCGCCAGGTTCCAGTGTCCCGCTCTCGCGCCGCAACATCACGTTGGCGGGTTTTACATCGCGGTGGACGATGCCGCGCGCGTGGGCGTAATCCAACGCGGCGGCCAGCGAGAGGGCGAGGCGGGCCGTGGTTTCGGCGGGGAGCAGATAGTGCGCGGGGCGCAGGCTCTTGAGATAATCATCGAGCGCCAGCCCCTCCAGCAATTCCATGATGATGTAGGGGCGGTCATCCACGAGGTCGAAGTCGTAGACCTGCACGATGTTGGGATGGCGGAGCGCGGCGACGGCTTGCGCTTCGGCGCGGAAGCGCGCGAGGGAGTCATCGTCTTCGGCGAGGAAGCCGTGCAGGATTTTGACCGCGACCGGGCGGTTGAGGGTGGTGTGATAGCCGAGATAGACTTCGGCCATGCCCCCGCGCCCGAGGCGTTTCTGGATTTCAACTTTGGAGAGCGTGCGCCCAAGCCATTCGGACATGAGCACAGTGTACACCCGGAAGAGGTGAAAGAGAATTGGAGATTGGGGAATTGGGGATTAGACTATGCGCTATGAAAACCATTGGCTTGCTCGGCGGCATGAGTTGGGAATCAACGGTGGCGTATTACCGCCTTATCAACGAGGGGGTGAAGGCGCGACTGGGCGGCTTGCACTCGGCGCGCTGTTTGTTGCTTTCGGTGGATTTTGCCGAGATTGAAGCCCTGCAACACGCCGGGGCGTGGGAACAGGCCGGGGGCACGCTGACCGCCGAGGCCCAGCGGTTGGAACGCGCGGGCGCGGATTTTATCGTGTTATGTACCAACACGATGCACAAGGTCGCCGAGAGCATTCAAGCCCGCATCACCATCCCCCTGCTCCACATCGCCGACCCAACGGCGGAAGCGATTAAGGCGCGCGGGTTTCAGCGCGTGGGTTTGCTCGGCACACGGTTCACCATGGAGCAGGATTTTTACGCCGGGCGGTTGACGCAGAAGTATGGCTTGGAAGTGCTAACCCCGGAGGCCGCCGAGCGCGAGATTATTCATCGCGTGATTTACGACGAATTGTGTTTGGGCGTGATTGCGCCAGAATCGAAAGCGCAGTATGTTGAAATTATGCGCGGGTTGGCCGCGCGGGGCGCGGAGGCCATCATCGCGGGATGCACCGAAATTGGCTTGTTGGTGCAGGCGGCGGATTGCCCGGTGCCGCTGTTTGACACCACGCAGTTGCACGCGCAAGCGGCGGTGGCGTGGGCCCTGGCGGAATAAACCGCTCACCTTAAGTAGTTGGTCATGCCCGCGTGCTCGTACCGGGCATCCAGCGGCTTGCATTCATTACAGGTTTGGATGGATGCCCGCTAAAGGCCGCGGGCATGACTGGTCTGATGGCGTGTGACCGATTCCGATGGGAGGGTGAGTAAGATGAATTACGAACTAATCCGCGCCCGAGGCCGGGCCTGTGACCGCGCATGATTCTGCGCCCGGAGCGTTTGGGACGCAGATAACGGCTCGAGGTTAGCGCCCCGCACGGGTGCGGATTAGCTTGAAAACTGGCGCGCGCTTCCGCCCGGCATTTATCAGCGCATTCCAGATCGCGCCGATTTGTGTTTTGAAAAAGTCGGGTGTATCACATCCGCTATACAATGTCCCCATAGGAGAATAAATTCATGACTTCAGCTCTCATCACCATCCCGGCCCGGCGCGGCAAGGCGGCGCATGTCAAAGCGGGCCAGCGCATTAAAATCATCAACACGCATGGCACGCAGGTGGTGGACGCCTGGGCCTTCAATGCCACCGATGCCACCGAATGGATGTCCATGGAGGCCAGCCGGGCGTACTTCCTGAAACTGTGCCCGGCCCTCGGCGATACTTTTGTCACCAATCAGCGCCGGCCGATTGTGACGATGGTCGAGAACACCGCCGGGGTGCACGACACCCTTATCGCGCCGTGCGACGCGCCCCGCTACGGGTTGCTGGGCTATCAAGGGCACCACGACAACTGTCGGGACAATCTGCATGCGGGCCTGGCCGAACTGGGCATCAAAATCCCGGCCACCCCGCCTTCGATCAATCTCTTCATGAACATCCCCTGGACACCCGATGGGCAACTGGCCTGGGGCGAACCCGTGTCGCCGCCCGGCAGTTATGTGGTCTTCCGCGCCGAGATGGATTTGGTGATGGCGTTTTCCGCCTGCCCGCAGGATATTTTGCCCATCAACGGCACGACCGGCCAAACCACTGAAGCCCATTTTGTGATTGAGGGGTAGACCCCACCCCGGCCTTCTCCATCGGTAAAAGCGCCGATGGAGAAGGCGACAAAACAAAAACGGCCCCTCGCGTGAGGGGCCGTTTTGTATTCTTTCTTCCTTGAGAGAGCCTAAAAATCACCGCCCATGCCGCCCCCGGGGGGCATCGCCATCGGTTTGTCTTTCTCCGGCGCGTCGGTGATGAGCGCGTCGGTGGTGAGGATCATGCTGGCGATGGAAGCGGCGTTTTCCAACGCGCCACGCACAACCTTCACCGGGTCAATAATACCGGCCTTGAACATGTCCACATATTCGCCGGTGAGCACGTTGTAGCCGATGTTCTTGTTCTTGTCGTCCTTGGCATGGCGGCGGACGCCGTCCATGATGACCGCGCCATCCTGCCCGGCGTTTTGCGCCAGTTTGCGGATGGGGGCTTCGAGCGCCTTGCGGACGATGTTGATGCCGACCTGCGTATCCTCATCGTCAACTTTGAGCTTCTCGAGGGCGGTAGCCGCGTTGATGAGCGAGATTTCCCCGCCCGCGACGATGCCTTCCTCGACCGCGGCGCGCGCCGCGCTCAGAGCGTCTTCGACGCGATGCTTCTTCTCTTTGAGCTCGGTCTCAGTGGCCGCGCCCACGCGGATGATGGCCACGCCGCCGCTGAGCTTGGCGAGCCGCTCTTGCAGTTTCTCTTTGTCATAATCGCTCGTGGATTTGTCAATCTCGACCTTGATTTCCTCGATGCGGCCCTTGATTTGCTTGTTGTTGCCTTTGCCCTCGACAATGGTGGTGTCATCCTTGGTGGAGACCACTTTGCCGGCGCGACCCAGGTCGCTCACGGTGGTGGACTCGAGCTTCTTGCCGAGTTCCTCGGTGATGACGGTGCCGCCGGTGAGGACCGCAATGTCTTGCAACATGGCTTTGCGGCGATCGCCGAAGCCGGGGGCCTTGATGGCCAGCACGTTCAACATCCCGCGCAGTTTGTTCAGCACGAGCGTGGCCAGCGCTTCGCCGTCCACGTCCTCGGCGATGATGACCAGTTCCCGCTTGCCGATCTGAACCAGCTTCTCCAGCACCGGCACGATATCGGCGGCGGCGGAGATCTTCTTATCGTAGATGAGGAGATAGGGGTCAGCGATGACCGCTTCCATCGACTCGGGGGCGGTGATGAAATAGGGGGAGATGTAGCCCCGGTCGAACTGCATGCCCTCGACGTATTCCGTCTCGAATTGCAGGGACTTGGACTCTTCGACCGTGATCACGCCATCCTTGCCGACTTTGTCCATCACATCGGCGATGAGGCCGCCGATTTCGACATCCGCCGCCGAGTTGGTGGCGACCGACGCGATTTCTTCTTTAGTGTCAATCTTTTGGGATTGCTTGCGGATGGCTTCGACGGCGGTCTCGGTGGCCAGCTCAATGCCGCGCTTGACGGTCATCGGGTTGTAACCAGCGGCGAGGGCCTTGAGGCCTTCGGTGACAATGGCGTGGGCCAGCACCGTGGAGGTGGTGGTGCCATCGCCGGCGATGTCGTTGGTCTTGGAGGCGGCTTCCTTGAGCAGTTGCGCGCCCATGTTTTCATAGGGGTCTTCAAGTTCAATTTCTTTGGCCACGGTGACGCCGTCGTGGGTCACCGTGGGGGCGCCGAATTTTTTGTCGAGCGCCACGTTGCGGCCCTTGGGGCCGAGGGTGGTCGCCACCGCATTAGCGAGGATATCCACGCCTTTTTGCAGTTTGCGGCGGGCTTCTTCGGAGAAAACAAGTTGTTTTGCAGCCATGAGAGAAACTCCTTAAGTAATTAGTAATCGGTCATTGGCAAGTGGTAATTACAAATTACTACTTACCCTTTTTCTTGATCTCTTCATCAATCACCGCGAGCAAATCACTTTCCTTCAAGATAAGCAGTTTCTTGCCGTCCACCTTGAATTCGGTGCCCGCGTACTTGGCGAAGAGAACAACATCGCCCTTCTCCACGTCGAGTCCGACGCGCTTGCCGTCGTCATCGCGCACGCCGGGGCCGGTCGCCACGACGGTGCCTTTTTGGGGCTTTTCCTTGGCCGTTTCGGGCAGGATGATACCACCAGCACTTATATCTTCCTGCTCAATAGGCTCGACCACCACGCGGTCGCCGAGGGGTTTGAGATTGATTGCCATCTTAAAGACCTCCTATAGGTTGATGGGGTTACAGTGTGAAAAGTTAGCACTCTCAGTTGCGAGTGCTAACTCGTGGACACATAATAACGCAACCCTACCCCAATGTCAAGACTTTTTTAGCAGTTTCTAATGGAGAGTGCTACCCAGCTGTCCATTCGCTGAAAATTTTTTTGAAATCGCCAATGGTAGTGGCTACAAAGTAAGTGATACGGGTAGAATCGTCGCATGATTCCACCGACCATCCCCCACGCTCCGCACGACGCTCAAAGATTTGGTGCTCAAAACCTATTGCGAACGGGCCAGTTTGCGGGGGTTGGAACGGGTGTTTGGCGTTTCCCGCCAGACCCATCCAGCGCTGGCTACGCGGCATTTTGCACACGCGGCCCACGCTGGCCGAAACACTGGAGCCGCCGCTCCCCGACGATGTGCTGGAATTGGACGAAGTCTGGTCATTCGTCGGGAACAAAGGCCACAAACGGTGGCTCTGGATTGCCCTCTGTCGCCGCACACGCCAGATTGTGGCCTTTACCCTCGGCGACCGGGTGGATGCGCTGGACAAACAACGGCTCACCGCCAGCAACGTGGTGGTGGTCTTCGCGCATCATCTGTACACCGACATCCGCGAGAGCAGTAATTTTTATTCGCTGGAGATTCAATTTTGGGGACAAGGCCCGGTGCGCGTCTTCCGCGCCGGGCTATTTCAATTGGTAGACGCGGCGGGCGCGGTTATCCCGCTCAAACCGGGGCGCACCTGGTTCGAGTTTGCCCCGCTCGATTCGGTCATTGAAATGAGCGAAGGGCAATGGGCCATCGAAGCGACCATCCTGCCGCAACAAACGCCGCCGAAGCCGTAAAAGATTAAGTTTTGGCTCTCCAACCAAACGAGCTCGACTGCCCGCCTATTCAAACCAATCGCCTGTCAAGATTATTAATCATGCCAATGGGGAAGCCGACACCCGCGCAGAATTGATTGACCCCATCCTTCGGGCAAAAAAGTAACCACTACCCTAACTCTTGGCTTTCCTGAACCATGCCTAATTTTGCCTATGCTATACTCACGCTAGATTTGAATGAGGATGGTGTTTATGTCTAAATTATTGATGTGGCGACTGTTTTTGTTGTCAATCTTGCTGGTTTTGGTCCTGACGAGTTGTGCTCGCGCGGAGCCGACTCCCGTCGCGCCAACCGAGACCAAAACGCCGTTTCCAACGCTGATCCCCAGCGCCACCCTGCCCCCCACAGTTTCCAACACCCCCTATCCTACCGATATCCCCGCGGCCACGCGCACGCCTACCCCCACGCCCACGCTGGTGCCGTTGGCGACCCGGACTCCGCTCAATACGGCCACCCCGGTCGTCTCCATTACCCCCACCCCGCGCTCGAGCGCCACCCGGGCCGCAGGTGCCACTCGTGTTAGCTCTAGCACAGGTTCCGGCGCCACCCGCACCCCCACCCCACGCGCCGCGGGCAGTTCGGTGAGCGCGGTGGGCGGCGGCTTGCATGGCGTCACCGGTCTGATTCGTTTGGAGAATCGCCGGACGACAACCTTTGCGGTCAACACGAAAGTGTGGTTTATTTTTGAATTAACGAACGCCACCGGCCAACCCCTGCCCTATGGGGTGTTGGGGGTGGTAGCGATTGATTTGGATCCGAGCGATGGGAACGGACGCACATTTCACACCAGTTGGGATGGAAACCTGGCCCCCAACGGTCAACTCTCCCTCCCGGCCTCGTTCCGCCACCGCGATAACATTACCATTGCCACCCCGGGCGCTTATCAACTCTTTGTGACCATGTGTTTTTCGGACTTCAACACCTGCTACGGCGGCGGCGACTGGGAAAACCTGAGCGGGCCATTGGATATAACGATTCAATAATCCGCATTGGGTCACCAGAGTTTAATGTTTCAAGTCGCCCTGGCCATTGGTCAGGGCGACTTCTTATTTTGCGGCGCAACTCTTGGCGGAGGCGGGCGTAATACTCGCTACATCAGCCTCACGGAGAAAATCATGAAACACCCGCTCTTGATCTCTATCGCCGCGCTTAGGAACGCCAATTAAATAACTTACCCATTTCTTGGTCAGCCATTCAAGA
>CAYUFY010000060.1:0-14955 GCA_964443795.1 uncultured Anaerolineales bacterium
TTCATCTGGTCAGTTTATGCTAAGTCCCCGTATACGCAAGTGGAAATCGCTATAACTGACCGCTCACGGCGTAATACAATTGCTCCGGCTGAATGGGCGGGCGAACAATGGCGTGTTTATCCAAAGTCACACAGATAATTTCTACTTCCATGTGAGCGAGCTTGCCAAGAACGTCTTTTATCACCCGATGGTTGGCAAAAGCAGCTTTCAATTCGCTAGAACCACTCAATCGGCGATTTAGTTTTTTATAGGTGCGCCGGATAAGTGTTTGAAGGCTGTGGGGGATACGCGTAAGTAGCGCGACCAAAATTAAAGGCCGATCTGAAAACGGGTCGGCATCACCCGTCTCATCTACAAACCCATACCACAGCGTTTCTGGCGACATACCCCCTGGGCGCTACTTTCCAGTTAATTGCGCCTTCAACCATTTCTTATCCGCTGGCAAAGCATAACACCGCACGCCCGTGGCGCGGTAAATGGCGTTGGTCACCGCCGGGGTGGTGGGGATGGAGGCCAGTTCGCCCACGCCTTTCGCGCCGTAGGGGCCATCTTTGGTTTCTTCTTCTATAAAGAACGAGATAACTTCGGGGGTCTGGTCAATGGTGGGGAGGTTGCACTTCTTGAGCGTATCCGTTTGGACACAGCTATCCTTTAGGACAAAGTTCTCTTGCAGGGCCATGCCGAGGCCCATGGAGATGCTCCCCTCCACCTGCCCTTGCAGGGCCAGCGGGTTCATCACCCGCCCCACATCATTGGCGGCGATGACTTTGAGCACTTTGGTCTCACCGGTCTTGGTGTCCACTTCCACCAGCGCGGCTTGCGCGGCAAAGCCAAAAGCAAAGTGATGATATTGCGGCACCATCGGCGCGACGTATTGATAGGAAATTTTGGGCAGGCGGCCCTCGCGCCTGGCGGTCTTAACCACCTCGGCCAGTGGGACACTGTGCCCGTCGCTTTTGACGTAGCCCTCCGCGAATGAAACTGCATCCGGCGCGACATCCAACATCTCGGCGGCGGTTTGGCTTAACAGTTTGCGGACTTCGATGCTGGCGTGACGCGCGGCATTGCCGGTAACATACGTTTGGCGCGAGGCGGTGGTCGCCATACAGTCGAGCGTGCGGTCGGTGTCGGCCACCAGCACATCAATTTGCTCATACGGCACACCCAACTCCTCGCTGACGATTTGCGCCAACACCCCGACCAAGCCCTGCCCGATCTCGGCGGCCCCGGCGCGCACCGCCGCCCGGCCATTGGCGAACACTTCCACTTCCGCGCCCGCCGCGTCGTAGGCGCCACTGCCAAAGCCCGTGTTCTTATACGCGCAAGCAAACCCCCACGCGCGGCGCTTGGTGCCTTCTTCGGCGATGAAGGAGTGCTTGTCCATCTCGGCGGCGACGGCTTCGATGCATTGGGACAAGCCGCAACTTTCGGTGAGCGTGTGCCCGGCGAGCGTTTTCTTCCCCACGGCCAGCGCGTTCCGGCGGCGAATCTCCACCGGGGAGAGACCCAGTTTCTCCGCCAGAATATCCATCTGGTTTTCCATGGCGAAGGCGCTCTGGGTCACGCCAAAGCCGCGGAACGCGCCACACGGCACATTGTTGGTGTACATCGCGTAGGTGTCCACGCGGGTATGGGGCACTTCGTAGGGACCGGCGGCATGCGTGGTCGCGCGTAACATCACATGGTTGCTCAGGCTGGCATAGGCGCCGCCATCGCCGTAAATTTCCACGTCATGGGCGGTCAGGGTGCCATCCTTTTTCGCGCCGGTCTTCATCTTGATGATGGTCGCGTGGCGCTTGGGATGAACGGCCAGTGACTCGGCCCGGCTGAGCACCATCTTCACCGGGCGCTTGGTGACCCAGGCGAGGAGCGCCACATGGACTTGCACCGACGCGTCTTCCTTGCCCCCGAACCCGCCGCCGATAAGACAGTTAACGACGCGCACCTGATCTTCTGGCAGGTTGAGCGTGGCCGCGATTTGTTCGCGGTCGCTGAAGGGGATTTGTCCACCGCAATAGACGGTAAGGCGCCCGGTGGCTTCCGGCACGGCCAGCCCGGCCTCCGGCTCGATGAAACCATGCTCAACAAACTGCGTGCGGTATTCGTTCTCGATGATGACATCGGCTTCGGCAAAGCCGTGGGCCAGATCGCCATTTTCGAGATGATATTTGGCTTTGAAGTTCCCCGTGGGGTGATGCGCGTGCAGGATAGGCGCGCCGGGTTGCGCGGCTTCTTTAGGGCCGCTGACCACCGGCAGGGGTTCATATTCGACTTCAATTAAAGCAAGCGCTTGCTCGGCGATCGCTTCGGACTCGGCGGCCACCAGCGCGACGGAGTCGCCCACATAGCGCACCTTGTCATAGCACAGCACCGGCCAGTCCACCTCATGCACGCCGCAATCCTTGCGCCCGGGGATATCAGCGGCGGTTAACACCGCCACCACGCCCGGAAGCGCTTTGGCCCGGCTCACATCCACTTGCTTCAAGCGCGCATGCGGATACTTGCTCCGCAAGGCGCGGGCATACAGCATTCCATCAATATACAGATCGTCGGCGTAGATGCCCTGCCCCGTTACTTTAGCCACCGCATCGGGGCGCGGCAAGGGGCGGCTAATGGCTTTGAGCGGCGTCTTTACGCCGGGAAGCGCAGGCACGGGTTGGCCGGCGGCCTGTTGGATGGCGCGAATAATGGCATTGTGCCCGGTACAGCGGCAAATGTTGAATTGATGACCTTTGTAAATTTCTGCCAGCGAGGGGTTGGGGTTCTTGTCGAGCAGGGCCTTGGTGGCCATGATGAAGCCCGGGGTGCAGAAGCCGCATTGGGTCGCGCCCTGCTCGATGTAGGCTTTTTGAATCGGGTGCAGTGACCCATCGGGCGCGGTCAGGCCTTCCACGGTCTCGATCATCGCGCCGGCGTTCACTTTCTTCATCGGCACCAGGCAGGCGCGTACGGCTTCCCCATCCTTAATCACGGTGCAACTGCCGCAATGTCCGGTGGCGCACCCATCCTTCACGCCGGTCAGGCGCAAGTCATCGCGCAACACATCCATGAGCAGGGTTTGCGGCGCGGTTTCAATTTGGTTTTGAACACCATTGACAACGAGGGTATAACGTTGCTTGTCTGACATTCAGAACTCCATTGGTGATGGCTGAAGGTCACACAGCGCTTCTCATCGGGCGGGGATGCCCGACGCCGACTCTGGCCCGGCCAGTGCCGACTGTCTGACGGAGGGTGGAGAGATTTTAGCACAAGAATTACACATCCCCCGCCGCGCGCAATTGGGCAATCGCTTCTGCGGCATAGCCCAGCGATTGCAACACGGCGTCGGTGTGTTCGCCCAACGCGGGCGGCGGCAGACGATAGTCGGCGGGGGTGGCGCTGAGCCGGATGGGATTGGCGATGGATTTAACCGCGCCCGCGCGGGAGTGTTGCAACTCGACGAGGTTGCCGCGCTCGACGTAGTGCGCGTCCCCGAGCAGGTCGGGCACGGTGTTGATCGGCCCGCAGGGAATCTCGGCGGCGCGCAGTTTGGGCAACAATTCGGACGAGGGAATATCGGCCAGACGCGCGCTGATAAGTTCGACCAATTCACTCCGATGCTTGAGCCGCGCCTGATTGTTGGCGTAGCGCGGGTCGTCGCGCACCGCCGCACCGAGGCCCAGCACCTCGCAAAATGCCGCCCATTGTTTGTCGGAGCCAACGGCCACCACTACCTCGCGATCGGCGGCGCGAAACACTTGGTACGGCACAATGCTCGGGTGCGCGTTCCCGATGGGGCGCGGGGGTTGTCCGGTGGCAAAATAATCGCCGGCCATGATGGTCAGATAGGCCGCTTGTGATTCCAGCAAGCTCAAATCAATGAACTGCCCCGCGCCGCTCGTGTCACGCGCGCGCAAAGCCGCGAAGATGCCGATGGTGGTGTACATGCCCGTGGTCATGTCGGCCAGCGGGATGGGGAAGCGAATGGGCGCAGACTCGGCGGTGCCGGTGACCGACATGAGACCCGCCTCGCCCTGCGCCACCAGGTCATATCCCGAGCGTCCGGCGTTGGGACCGGTGCGCCCATAGCCGGTGATGGAGGCATAGATGAGGCGCGGGCATTGCGCGTGGAGCGTCTCCCAATCCAGCTTGGCGCGGCGCAGACTCTCCTCGCGCGGGACGTTGCAAATGAACACATCGGCGGTAGCGAGCAGTTTATGCATGGCCCCCTGCCCCGCCGCCGATTGAATGTTAAGCGTGAGACTGCGTTTATTGCGGTTGGTGGAGGCGAAGTACGCGCTCTCGTCACCGGGCAGGCGCGCGCCCCAGCGGCGGCTTTGGTCGCCCGCGCCGGGGCGTTCGATCTTAATCACATCGGCGCCGAGATCGCCGAGTAACATGGCGCAATACGGCCCAGCGAGCGCCTCGGTGAGATCAACCACACGAATACCGTCCAAAGGAAGCATGAGGAACTCCTAAATCTAAGATGGCCCGATTATATACTGCCCCCGCCCGCCAACTGGGTGGCGGTTGAAACCGCGCCAACAAAATCTCATTCCGGCATTGGACAGCCTCATCCTATCTTAATCCGTCTATGTTACTATTTGCAATCAATTCAAATTGTCTAGCATGATTGGAGAACACAAAACCATGCGCCGATTAATTCTACTCTCGCTCATATTAACTTTCAGTCTCGCGGCCTGCGGGGCACCCACCCCCACGCTTGGCCCGCTCCCCACCCAACCGATGGGGAGTTATCCCGCCCCGGCCAACCCCACCCCGGTGGGTGACGCGTACCCCGCGCCTACCCCGGCGGCCAACCCCGGCGGGCAAACCGCTACCTTCGTCATCGTCCCCGAAGAGACGGAGGCCAGCTATTCCATCGAAGAAACTTTCCTCAACCAAAACAATGCGCTCAATACGGCCATTGGACACACCAGCGCGGTGCAAGGCCAGTTGTCCCTCAACTACGCCGACCCAACCCAAAGCGCGTTTGGTGAGTTTGTGGTGGATATCAGCACCCTGACCAGTGACCGCTCCATGCGCGACAACCGCATTCGGCGCGAGTGGCTGGAGTCGAGCAAATTCCCACTGGCCACCTTCACCGTGAAAGAAGTCCGCAACTTCCCGGCCAACCCGCAGGAGGGGCAGGTCATCGCTTTCCAACTGGTCGGCGACCTGAAGATCAAAGAAACCAGCCGCGAGATGACCTGGGACGTGACCGCGACCCTCACCGGTGACAAACTCACCGGCGTCGCCACTATCGCCTTCCTGCTCGCCGACTTCAACATCCCCGTGCCAAGTGTGGCGGGCATTCTCTCCGTCACCGATGGCCTAACCGTGACTCTCAACTTCACCTTTAAAAAGGAATAATCACCATGACTAAACCCTCACTCAAACGCCTGCTCTGGGCTGGACCGGCCACCATGGTCGTCGCCGTCGTCGTCAACCAAATTATCCGCGCCATCGCCAGTGCCCTGCTTCAGCCGCACCCCAACTTCCTGCCGTTGAGCCTGGGACCGGTAGCGTTCCTGACCATCGCGGGGACGTTGGGCGCAGTCATCGTGTTCGCGCTGTTCGTGCAGTTCGGCAAACAACCCATCCGCACCTTTCAAATCGTCTCGGTGCTGGCCTTACTGGCCTCGTTTATTCCTGATGTGTTACTGCTGATTGGCCCGCGCCCGGCGAGCGGTGTGACCCCGCCCGCCGGGGGGCCGCCCCCCATGGAAGGCGTCACGCTCCCGAATGTGCTCGCCGCGATGACCCTGCATGTGGCCGCCTGGGCCGTGTGCGTGATCCTGCTCCCGCGCCTCACGCGCGAACCAGTAGCCAAATAACATTTTCCCTGGGGGTTTGATTTCGGCTCGGTCAGTAATTTCAGGAGAATACATGTTCAAATCAAGACGGTTTTGGCTTATCGCAGGGGGGCTAGTGCTCGTGATCGCGGTGGGCGCGGTGATCGCCACGCGAGTCTTGTCGGCCCGGCAACAGTTCGTGGCCGGCGGCGCGCCGGGGGTGGCCAGCACCGGCGAAGTTACCACCATCACGGCTTTAACCACCGTGGAAACCTCGGGCGGCGTTTCCGCCTTGCAATCCACGTCATTAAGTTGGAGCACCACCGGGAAAGTCAGCACGGTCGCGGTCAACGTCGGCGATCAGGTGAGCGCGGGGGAGGTGCTGATGGCGCTGGACCCGGCGAGCGCTCCGCAAAATGTAGTGCTGGCCCAGGTTGACCTCATCACGGCTAAAAAGAATTTGGATGATCTGCTTCATCCATCGGCGTTGGCTTTGGCTAACGCGCAAAAAGCGGTGGTGGATGCACAAGACGCGCTGACCAAGGCCCAAAAGGATTTGCGGAACGCGCAAAACCCGGTGGGCCAAAATTTGTACGACTCCGTGGCCGACGCGGAACTGGCGCTAACCACCAGCCAGGCCACTTTGCAATTGACCAATGTGAGTCAGGATGCCAGCGCGTATCAGAACGCGGTGTTCATCACCAATTGGTATCGGCGGCACCTCGAAGAGCTGCAAACACAACTGGCAAACGACTCCGGTAATCAGTCGCTGAAAGACCAAGTGGAGCAGGCCCAGAACACCTATCAAGCGAAATTGAACGACCAACTGACTCTGCAATTGCGCATTACCACCGATCAGGCCAATAAAAGCGATGTGGTGGCCAAAGCGCAGGAGAAACTCGACACCGCGCAGGCGAACTTGAACAGCGCGCTGGCCGGGCCGGATGCCACCAAAGTGACCTCGGCTCAGGCCAAAGTGGCGGTCGCCGATGCCGTCCTCGCCGATGCCCAACAAAAGCTCGCCAAGCTCACCCAGCCCGACCCGAACGATGTGGCCGTGGCGCAGGCCCGGGTGCAGGCGGCGCAAATGGCGGTGAACGCATTAAACCTCACCGCCCCTTTTGACGGAGAAGTGTTGACCATCAATTATCTGCCCGGCGACTCGGTCTCGCCCAATCAAGTCGCCATCGTTTTAGCCAATCGGTCTCAATTGCATGTGGATGTGTTGGTGGACGAATCCGACATCGGCACGGTGGCGGTGGGCCAGGCGGTCACGGCCACCTTCGACGCCATCCCGGAGCTCACGCTGGCCGGCGCGGTGGCGCAGATCAACCCGGTGGGCCAAGCCTCCCAGGGATTAATTAAATATGTGGTGCGGGTAGATTTGGCCGAGACCGACCCCCGCGTGTTGTTAAGCATGACCGCCAACCTGGTCATCGTCACTAAAGTCGAGGCCGGGATGCTGGCGGTGCCGCTGGATGCCGTGCAACTCGACGGGCAAGGCGAGTTTGTCAATCGAATTACGGCCACCGGCCAAATTGAGCGCGTGAATGTGGTCAGCGGGCAAACACAGGATGATATCGTGATTGTGGCTGGCGACTTGAAGCCCGGCGACCAAGTCCAACTCTTCATCCCCGTGCCGACGAATAATGGCGGGCCATTTGGGGGAGGCTAGGCGCGCGCGCCCCAGCCAATGGCACACTTCCGCGAGTCAGGTGCGTCAACCAGCCTGACGGGAGATTTAACCAAATGATTCATATTGAAAACATCAACAAAATTTACCACCTCGGCGACACGGAAGTCCGCGCGCTGGATGGCGTGAGCTTAAACATCGAGAAGGGCGAAATGGTCGCCATCATGGGCCCCAGCGGGTCAGGCAAATCCACGCTGATGGCCATTCTCGGTTGTCTGGATGTGCCGACCTCGGGCAGTTACCGGCTCGATGGCGAAAATACCGAAAGCCTGAATGACAACCAACTCGCCGACATCCGCAACCGCAAAATCGGCTTTGTCTTTCAACAATTCAATTTGCTGGCGCGGACCTCGGCGCTCGATAACGTGATGTTGCCGCTAACGTATGGCGGGGTGAGCGGCAAAGAGCGCCGGCAACGCACCGAGGACGCGCTCCGCAAAGTGGGCCTCGGCGACCGGATGCACCATCGGCCCAACGAGCTATCGGGCGGCCAACAGCAACGGGTGGCCATCGCCCGCGCGCTGGTCAATAGCCCGTCCATTATCCTCGCCGACGAGCCGACGGGCGCGCTCGATAGCAAAACCGGCGCAGAAATCATCGCCCTGTTCCAGCAACTCCACCACGATCTCGGACAAACGGTCATCTTCGTCACGCACGACCCGTTCATCGCCCGCCATACCGCGCGTGTCATCCGCCTGGCCGATGGCGTGATCGTCGGCGATGAAAAGATTGACCATCCGATTAAAGCCGGAACCCCCCGCCCCAGCGAGATGGCTCTGGCCGAGGAAACCCACCAATGAATTTCTCCGAAAGTTTCCGCACGGCGCTCCGCGCGCTGGTCGCCAACAAACTCCGCTCAATTCTCACCATGCTCGGTATCGTTATAGGCGTGGGCGCAGTGGTGGCGCTCATGGCGGTGGGCCGCGGGGCCACCGCCGCCATCACCGAGCAAGTGCAAGGCATTGGGGCCAATCTCATCACGGTCTTTGGCGGGCGCTTTGAACGAGGTGGCGATGCCCAACAAGGCTTCGTCTATTTAGAGGATTATCAAGCCCTCCGCAAGAAGCTAACCAATGTGGTTGGGTTCGCGCCGGAGGCCGATCAGAACGGCACCATCACCTATGGCAAGCAAACGCTCACCAGCCAGGTCACCGCGACCACCGAGGATTTTGCCCAGGTGCGCGCCTATGAAGTGGCGTTGGGCCGGTTTATCACTGCCGCCGACGGGGCACGGCAGGCGCGGGTGGCAGTCATCGGGTCGCAAACGTCCACCGATTTGTTCGGTGGGTTGAACCCGGTGGGCCGGACGTTCAAAATCAATGGCATTGGGTTTGAGGTAGTTGGGTTGCTTAAATCCAAAGGCGGGGGGGGCGGGTTCGGCAATGCCGACTCCATCATCATCATCCCGCTGGAAACAGGCTATGCCAAGTTGGCTGGCGCCAATTCAATCCGCAATGGCAAGTTTTTGCTGAGTTCCATTTCTCTATCGGCGGCCAGCGCCGAGGGGGTGAATGATGTCATCGTTCAGGTGGAGCGTATTTTGCGGCGCGAACACAAGCTCAAATTAATCGACGATCTCGATTTTTCGGTGTTGAGCCAGACACAGTTTCTCAGCGCGCTCTCGACCATCACCACCACCCTCACGCTATTCCTGGGCTTCATCGGTGTGATCTCGCTGGTCGTGGGCGGCATTGGCGTGATGAACATCATGCTGGTCTCGGTGACCGAGCGCACCCGAGAGATCGGCTTGCGGAAAGCGGTGGGGGCGAAACAGCGGGCGGTGCTGATGCAATTTCTCATCGAGACATTGGTGCTGACTTTCATTGGCGGGGTCTTAGGGACAGGGTTGGGTTGGAGCATCGCGCAGTTAGTCAACCTAACCGGGCAAATCCGCGCGCAAGTGGATATTGCCACCATTACGACCGCCTTTACCGTGACCGCTATTGTGGGCCTGCTCTCGGGGCTTTACCCGGCCTACCGCGCGTCGCGGCTGAGGCCGATTGAGGCGTTGCGATATGAATAGCGGGTGACCGTTCAGCAGGATGAGCGGAGCGCGTTTTTCAAGCAGATTTGCAAATACCTATCACCCCTTTGTAACAGGCTCTTTTATTCTTTGGGCCACATCGGTTGTATCTACCGCTAATTGTGCGCTGACTTGGGCATAACCCCCTGAAGCACTCACGCGCTTCATTACAAACAACAACGCGGCCCGACGAGTAACTCGTCGGGCCGCTGACTTTAATGTGTGAGGTTTGGTGGACGGGGTGCGCGCGGGGCGATAAACTTCTTTTACGGAGGCCCGCAATGATTACCTGGGAGATGACAACTATTTGTGTTCTGGTCGCGTATATTCTAGGGTTGATGACGGCGGTTCGGATGTTGAGGGGCTAGCCAGCGCATTTTGCAATAGCAAGCTCATGACTTCTGCGCGCCCCGGCATGGCGGGTTGCGCGCCGGGTTTGGTGGTGGCTAAAGCGCCCGCCGCCGCGCCCCAACGCACGGCTTCGGCCAACGGCCGGCCCTCGGCCAGGGCCACGGCCAACGCGCCATTGAACGCATCCCCGGCGGCCACGGTATCCACCGGGGTCACCGCAAACGGCGGGACATGATACGTCTGCTCACCCGTAAGCACATAAGCCCCTTGCTCACCTAATTTGATGATGACGCGCCGCGCGCCTTTATAGCGCAAAGTCCAGACGGCATCTTCGGCTTCAGCGAGGGCGTGCACCGGGAAACCCACCAACGCTTCGGCTTCGGTTTCGTTGGGGGTGAGGATATCCACGAGGGGGAAGAGTTCGGGCGGGAGGGGGCGCGCGGGCGCCGGGTCGAGGATGACGGTGAGGCCAGCGTTGCGCGCCAGCCGCGCGGCCTCGACCACAGTCTCCAGCGGGATTTCCAATTGCAGGAGCACTACGCGCGTTTCCAAAAAGGCCGCGCGAAACCGCGCCAGGTCAGCCGCGCCCACCGCGCCATTGGCGCCCGGGACGATGAGGATGTTGTTTTCGGCGCGGTCGTCCACCGCAATAACGGCGATGCCGGATGACTGCGCGGGGTCCGCGACCACGCCCGAGAGATCCACCCCGCTCTGGGTCAGCGCAGCGGCGAGGGCCGGGGCAAACACATCGTGGCCCAGTCGGCCAATCAGCCGGGTCCGCGCCCCGAGGCGGGCGCAGGCCACCGCCTGGTTCGCGCCTTTCCCGCCGGGCGCGGTAAAAAATGTGTGGGCGGTCAACGTCTCGCCGGGGGCGGGCAGGCGCGGAGTCCGCACCACCAAATCCATGTTGAGACTGCCGAGGACGAGAATACTCATGGGAGGCTTTCCGGGGCCGGCGCGGGGAGGCGGGCGACCAGCCGGGTGCCCTGCCCGAGGGCGGAGGTTACTTCCAACTGCCCCCCCACGCTATCCAGGCGCTCCCGCATTCCCAGCAAGCCAATGTTCATTTTAGGCGTGGTGGCGCGGGGGTCGAACCCGTGCCCGTTATCGGTCACGGTCAGGGTCACTTCGCAGGCGTCGGCCTGCAAGACCACCCACACCTGCGTGGCGCGCGCGTGCTTGATGACATTGGTGATGGCTTCCTGCACAAAGCGATAGAGGCTGATGTTGGCTTGGGAGGAGAGGTCGGGCACGGGTTCGCCAGTGTAGTCAATGGGGAGGTGGCTGGTTTCGGTGTGGCGTTCGCAATAATCTCTCAGCACGCCATGCAACCCCACCAGGTCAATGCCGGGCGGGTGCAGGTCACGCGCGATCTGGCGGGTGCGCTGGATGGTCTCATCCAGGAGGGTCAAGGCCTGCTGTAAATTTTCGGCGAGCGCGGAGCGTTCGGCGGCGAGGGTGGTGTATAACCCGGCCAGGTTGAGGCGGAGGGCGGCCAGCACCTGCCCGGCTTCGTCGTGCAGTTCGCGCGACACCCGCTGTTGTTCTTTTTCCTGGTCCAGCACGAGTTGTTGGGTCAATTGCCGCAGGCGCTCGCGCCCGGTGTTGACGGCGTCGAAGAGTTGGGCGTTATGCACGGCACTGGCAACTTGGGTGGCCAACAACATCAGCAGGTGGGCCTCGGCCTCGGTGTACGGGCGGGGATTGGAGAGGGTGGTGCGGCCAATCTCAAGCACCCCAATCAGTTGACCACTGTAGAGCATGGGCACTGCCATCAACCCCGCCAGCCGCGAGTTTTCATAGCCCGCCATGCGGTGTTCCCATTTGAGGTAGTTCTCAATCCGCACGGGTTGACGGGTTTGGGCCGCGCGCCCCACCGCGCCTTGCCCCAAAGCGATGCGCGGGGAAGCCGACATGCCTATCTCGCCATCGGTCAAGGTCAGATACACGTCCCCAGCATCAGCGTCATATAGATAAATGCTGGCCGAGACGCTGTCAAACAACGGCATGACCTGCTCCAGCGTCATCTTGTATAAGGCCTCCAGGTTCAATTGGGCGGCGAGCGCGCGCGCGGTAACGTAGAGGGCCTCCAGTTCGCGCGCCCGCGCCTGGCTGCCTGCAAACAATTGCGCGTTATGCACGGCGCTGGCGACTTGGGTGGCCAGCAACGTCAGCAGATGGGCCTCGGCCTCGGTGTAGGGGTGGGGATCGGAGGCGGTGGTGCGGGCCACCTCGAGCACCCCAACGAGTTGACCGCTGTAGAGCATGGGCACGGCCATCAGCCCTGCCAGCCGCGAAGTTTTATAGCCCGCTATACGATGTTCCCAGGTGAGGTAGTTTTCAATCCGCACGGGTTGCCGGGTTTGGGCCGCGCGCCCGATCGCGCCTTGCCCCACAGCCATGCGGGGGAAGGCCGACATAGCCATCTCGCCATCAGTCAGGGCGAGGGACAAATCCCCAACATCAGCGTCATATAGATAAATGCTGGCCGAGACGCTATCTAACAACGGCATGATGTGTTCCAGGGTCATCTTGAACAAAGTGTCGAGGTCCAATTGAGCCGTGAGCGCGTGCGCGGTAACGTAGAGGGCCTCCAGTTGGCGCGCCCGCTCCTGGCTGCCTGCAAACAATTGCGCGTTGTGCACCGCGCTGGCGACTTGGGTCGCCAACAACGTTAGCAAATGGGCCTCGGCCTCGGTGTAGGGATGGGGGTTGGAGGGCGTGGTGCGGGCCACCTCGAGCACCCCAATGAGTTGACCGCTGTAGAGCATGGGTACCGCCATCAGCCCCGCCAGCTTCGAGTTTTCATAGCCCGCCATGCAATGTTCCCATTTGAGGTAGCTGTCAATCCGCACGGGTTGCCGGGTTTGAGCCGCGCGCCCGAGCGCGCCTTGCCCCAAAGCCATGCGCGGGGAGGCCGCCAGGGCAATCTCACCATCGGTCAGGGCGAGATATAGAGCCCCAGCGTCAGCGTCGTATAGATAAATGCTGGCCGAGACGCTGGCAAACAACCGCATGACTTGCTCCAGCGTCAGCGTGAACAAGGCCTCCAGGTTCAATTGGGCGGCGAGCGAGCGGGCGGTAACGTACAGGGTCTCAAGTTCGCGCGCCCGAGTCTGGACGGCGGCGAATAATTGCGCGTTGTATACCGCGGTGGCGGCCTGGGTGGCGATGAGTTGCAATCGGCGTTCATCGGCCAGGGTAAACGGGGATTGGGCGGCGGTGAGGCGCGCCAACTCCAGCACGCCAATCAGTTGGCCGCTGTAGAGCATGGGCACCACCAGCAAGGCAAAGACCGGTTCGGTGTCATAGCCTGACAAGCGCTGTTCCCATTCCGGATAATTCTCGAGGCGGAGCGGTTGCCGGGTTTGGGCGACCAGCCCCACCGCGCCCTGCCCCATAAGGATGCGTTGATAGATGAACAGCGGCACTGGCCCCCCCGCGATGGCCAGGGATAAATCGTTCCGCGCCGAATCGTATAAATAAACGGTCCCCGAATGGCTCTCGAACAAACTCGTGGTCCGGTCTAAGATCGCCTGGAGCAGAGGCGATAAATCCAACTGCTCGGCGATGTCGCGGGTGATGGCGTAGAGGGTTTCGAATTCACGCGCCCGCAAGCGGGTTTCGTCGAATAAGCGCGCGCTATGAATGGCAGGCGCGGCCTGATGCGCGAAGACTTGCGCTAGTTGTTGCTCAGTAGGGGAAAAGTCACGCACCTGGCCCAGCATGATGAAATTCAAGTTACCCAATAAGTCCTGGTCGCGGTACAACCCCACGCTGATGAGTGAGCGCACGTTGGCTTCGGCGTAGAGGTCGGGGTCGGGCAGGCCCGGCATGGCCTGCATATCCGAAATAACCATCATCGGGGGTTCGGGGCCATCCCACGTGTAGACGGCGCGCGGCAGGGGGGTGAAGCGTTCGCCAAAGGTGACGGGCAAGCCGTGGATGGCCCTGAACCGCAACGCGTCGCTGACCGGGTCATATAGGCTCATGCTCGCCGCCGAAACATTCAGCGCGCGCGTCGCTTCTTCACAGATCACGGCCAGCACGGTCTCGAGTTCCAATTGGGCATTTAGGCGTTTGGCCAGGTGGGTGAGGGTCTCAAATTCATGGGCGCGGCGCTGGGTCTCGGCCAGCAATCGCGCGTTGGCAATGGCTTGCGCGGCGTGGTCGGTCAGGGCGCGCAACAAGTCCAATTCCGGCGGGGTAAAGTCACGCATGCCGCCTGTGACCAGGGCGCTTAAAATCCCGATCAACGCTTGATCCCGCACCAGTTGGATGTAAATCACGGTGCGAATATCCAGTTCGATATTTAATGATTGGTTGGGCGCGTCGGGCAGGGCTTGAATATCGGGGATGATCTGGAGGGACGCGACTGGCAGTTGCTGAACTTTAACGAAGCTGGCCCGCTCAATATAATCAGCCGGAATACCAGCCACGGCGGCCACGGTCAATTGGCCGGTGGCCGGGTCGTACAAACTCACACTCGCGGCCTGAACATTTAACGCACGCTGAGTTTCTTCACAGACCGCCGTCAGCACCGCTTCCAGATTCAGTTGCGTATTGAACCGGGCGGCGATGTGGGCCAGAGATTCGGCGCGCTTGGCCGCGAGGCGCAGGTCAAGCTCCATCCGCCGCCGGTCGGTGATGTCGCGCGCGAGGACGGCGACTTTGGTCACTTGCCCGTTGGCGTCGAACACCGGGTAAATGATGTTATCGAACCAGATGCCGTTCCGCTCGTCTTCATAGCGGATGGCTTGGCCGGTGCGAAAAACTTCGTCGTTCCGCGCCCGGCGCATCTCGGCTAACTGGGGCGGGAAGAAGCTATAGATATTCGCGCCACGTCGCATGTTGGGATTAGGAATCCGTTGCGCGGCGGTGACGTTATAGTCCAGCAAGGTGCCGGCCCGGTCGAACAACACGGCCGAATCGGTGGGGGCGTTGAGCAAGGCGCGCGCAGTGGCTTCGCTTTCGCGCAGGCGGGCCTCGGCGTCGGCTTGTTCCTGCGCGCGGCGGGCTAGGGCTTGACCCAGATCATTCAGTGCCAGATCTAATTGGGTTAATTCATCCGTGGGGGGGGGGGGCTCGCGGGCGGGGTTCCGGAGCCTCCCCTT
>CAYUFY010000060.1:14965-19175 GCA_964443795.1 uncultured Anaerolineales bacterium
GTGCGTGGTGGGGGTTGGGCTGGACCAGATCAATTAAGGGGCGGGTATAATTGGGTTAATTTGGGGGGGGGGGGGGGGGGCTCGAGGGCGGGGTTCCGTAGACTTCACTTAAACGCCGGGCCATCTGCGCTAGTCGGGTGACGGGGCGGATGAGGCGGCCGGAGAACCAGTGGACCAGGGCCAGCAAAAAACAATAGCTTCCGGCAAAAACCCAGAGGGCCGCGGCGCGCAGATCGGCGGTGAGTTCATCCAAATAGCTGGCGCTAAAATCCACCCCCAACCCGGCGACGACCTGCCCGCTCGAGTCGTAGAGCGGTGTATAGCCGGAAAGCCAGCGCCCGAACTGGTCGGTATGGAGGGCTTCAAAGGTGGTGGTTAGCAAGCCCCGATAATTGAGGGTGGGGTCTTGGGCGAGGTCGTGCTCGCGGAACTTAGCGCCAAACGGGGGTTGGCGCACGGCGCCCGCGCTGGTGAGGAAAATCAGTTCGCCAGGTTGGTCGCCCCGGATATAGGTATAAGGCTCAGCGCGGGTCTCAATCTGATGCGCCTGATCGAGCCAGGCCACCAATTCCCAATAACGCGGGTCGGCGGGATAACAACCCGCCGGGTCATCCCCCGGACAGCTGACTTCGGCGGCGAGTTGGCGCAGTTTATCGCCATCCACGCCACGGGCCACCCCGCGCAAGGTATCTAGCAATTCGGTCTGGAGGTAACGCAAAGCCAGGGCGTGGGCGGAAACATAGAATCCGTAATAGCCCACGGCGAAGACGAGGCTAAACAACAGGGTGAAAATTGCCACCACGCGCCAGCGCAAGCTGGTCCAACCCGGGAGTTTCATGCTTCGGCGTAGTGTCCGATTTCAGCCGTGGGCAAAGCCCGGCGTAAATCGGCGGAACGCAGGAGGATGGTCACGCCGCGCTCGCCGGAGCCAAGCGAGATTTCGTCGTGGGCCAGCACACTGTCATCCAGCAAAATCCGCAGGGGGCGCGGTAACCCAAAGGGCGCGACCGCACCGCGCTCGTACCCCGTCGCGGTCAGCACTTCGGCCTCACTGGCCATGGTCACCCGCGATTGCCCCAGATACCGGCGGAGGATGGGCCAGGCCACTTGGCGGTCGCCAGCCACGAGGGCCATGATGAATTCATCGCGGGCCACCCGGAAGACAATACTCCGCACCACTTGATCGGGGATTTGGCCGCGTTCGCGGGCGGCTTGTTCGAGCGAGTGAATGGGGCCGGGGTGGCGAAACACCCGATGATGAATTTCCAAAGCGGTGAGGGTCAGTGACACGGGTGGCGGCGACATAGGCGCAAAGTTTACTCGCAAACCGGGAGATTGTCATGGAAGTTTTCTTTCGGTTTAGGGATGATTGTCATTTCGAAGGGAGTGACGTAGACTGAGGAACATCCTATGGAACGGATTCCAGCGACCGCACATCTGTATGATCAACCGCCGCCCAAGCGCACCCGTTCGGGCCGCGCCCAGGCGGGATTGGCTATCCTCTGGCTGACGGTGGGAGTCATCGGGGTGGTCGAGGTGGCCGGGGGGCTGACCAATCTCGCGCGCCCGCAAACGACGGTGCTTCTGTGCCGGGGCGTGCAACTGCTGGGGTTGGGCCTGACGCTTTTTATGACCTGGCGCGGCAACACGTTGGGGCGCGTCCTATTGAGCGGCGGGTTGTTGTTCAGCGCCCTCAATGGGTTATGCGCCAGCTTGGCGCTGGGGGCCAACATCCTGGGCGCCTTGCCGGGGCCGTTGCGCCCCTTGTGGTTAATCATCCAAAGTATTGCCGGCGGTGGCTTGGGTGCGTTTGCCTATGGGGTGTGCGCCGGGCTGATTTTGACGCCGATGGTGGGGGCTTATCAGAAAGAGTGTTAAAACAGCCACCGCGAGAACGAGCGCAAGGCTCTGATTTGGAAAGGAATCTCCCATGCCTGAACGTCGTCGAGTCAAACGCAAATATCTGCTGTTCTACACCCGCGTGTTTGATGCGGGCACGCGCGGCCTGCTGGGCAACCTAGTGGACATCACCCCGCAAGGCGCGATGCTCCTCAGCGAAACCACCCTCCCCACCGACCAAACCTTCCGCCTGCGCCTGGAATTAGCGGGTGAGGTGGGCGATCTGCCCCACATCGAGTTCGAGGCCAAAAGCCTGTGGTGCCGCCAGGATGTGGACCCGCGCTTTTACAATATCGGGTTTCAATTGCTCAATGTGCCGCCGGAAAATATAGCCGTCATCGAAAAGATTGTGGAAGCCTACGGGTTCCGGGATAACTGAATTGATTCGGCGCGGGATTGCGATTACACTCCCGCCATTCTCATCTATAGGAGCCGCCCATGTCCGAGTCCGACACCCCCGCCACACCCGCCGCCGAAACCAAACCCGCGCCCAAAGATAACCTGGTCGAGACCAAGCACACCCTGGTCATCGGCGGGCAGGAGATCAAATACACCGTCACGACCGGCACGCTGGTTCTAAAAGAAGAAGTCGAAGAAAAACCAGAAAAGGGGAGCGATCCTAAAAGCGAGAAGCCCCGGGCAACCGTCTTTTTTGTGGCCTATACCCGCGACGAGGTTGAAGATAAAACCAAACGCCCGGTTACATTCTCTTTCAATGGCGGGCCTGGCTCGTCGTCGGTGTGGCTCCATTTGGGGGTGCTCGGGCCGCGCCGGGTGTGGATGGGGGAAGAAGGCGACCTCCCCGCCCCGCCGTATCGCCTGGTGGATAACGAACACTCCCTTCTCGATGTGAGCGACCTGGTCTTCATTGACCCGGTAGGCACCGGCTTTAGCCGCGCCACGCCCGGCGAACTCTCCAAAGATTTTCACGATTTCAAGACCGATATTGAGTCGGTGGGCGAATTCATCCGGCTCTACACCACCCGCTACCGGCGCTGGCTCTCGCCCAAATACCTCATCGGCGAAAGCTACGGCACCACCCGCGCGGCGGGTCTCTCGGGCTATTTGCAAGACCGCCATGCGCTGTATCTCAACGGCATCATGCTGGTCTCCTCCATCCTGAACTTCAGCACCGCGCGCTTTGGCCCGGGCAACGATTGGCCCCACATTTTGTTTCTGCCCACCTACGCCGCCACCGCGTGGTATCACCACCGCCTCGCGCCCGAACTGCAAGCGGATTTACAAGCGACGCTGCGCGAGGTGGAGGCCTTTGCGCTCGCCGAGTATGCCCACGCCCTCGCGCAGGGCGCGACCCTGGCGGGGGAGGCCCGCGCGCACATTGCCGAGAAACTCGCGCGCTACACCGGGCTGTCAGTTGAATATATCCAGCGCACCAACCTGCGGATTGAGATCCACCGCTTCACCAAGGAACTCCTACGGGCCAAGGGCCGCACCGTGGGCCGTCTGGATAGCCGCTTCACCGGCCTCGACCGCGACGCCGCCGGGGAATATCCCGAAGACGACCCGAGCCTCACGAACATCATGGGGCCGTACACCGCCACCTTCAACGACTATGTGCGCGGCGAGTTGAATTTTGAAAGCGACCTGCCCTACGAGATTCTCAGCTTCAAAGTCAACCGGCAGTGGAGTTATAGCGAGCATCAGAATCAATTCGTGAACGTGGCGGAGACCCTCCGACGCGCCATGACCATCAACCCCTATTTGCGCGTCTTTGTCGCCAACGGCTATTACGACCTAGCCACGCCCTACTTCGCCACCGAATACACTTTCAACCATCTGGACCTCAACCCCAGCTTGCAAGCCAATGTGAGCATGGCCTATTACCCGGCGGGGCATATGATGTATATCCACCTGGCTTCACTGGCGAAACTAAAAACAGATTTAGCCAGGTTTATCAGCGGCGAGTAAGTTACCCGGCGGGCATGTTAGACACCCTCTTCGGACTGGGGCTAAGCCTGAGCTTCATCGCCATAAGTTTGATCTGTGGGGCGACGGCGATCTACATGGCATACAAAAATATCCAGGCCTGGAGAATGGCCACCCAGAGCCAAAGCTGGCCGGTGGCCCCCGGCCGCGTGGTGAAGGCCGACCTCGTCTGGGCAGGCGCGCGCACCCGCCATCTGCAACCTCAGATTCAATACACCTATGCCGTTAATGGGCAGACCTATACCGGTCGCCGGATTACTTTTGAATTTGGTCACACCTACTTCCGCCCAGCCGCCGAGAAATTTATTGACTCGATAGTTGTATTCTTGGTAAATAAGAGCAAAACATCATGGACTGGCAAAGG
>CAYUFY010000061.1:0-19125 GCA_964443795.1 uncultured Anaerolineales bacterium
GGCGAGCACGTACCAATGGCCGCTGTCGACGAACACCGCACGTGGCGTGATGGTCGTGCGGTACCGCTTGAGCCTGTGGCGCAGCAGATTTTTGCGCTGGCGATGTCGGATCATGCGGCATGCGCGGCACTGGCATCGGAGCTGCCAATGTTTGCGGCGGCGTATCGCCTCACGGGTGAACCGGCGTTGCGTGACCGCGTTGTCGAGCAACTTGAAGAACTCGCGACATGGTCGCCGCTCCAACGGCCGGGCTGGACGCTTTTCATGGGAGGGCGTTTGCCCGCCCCCCCCACCCCCGCCACCCACACTGCTATACACAATCGGCCCGCCCCCGCCGCCGAAATCGCCATAGTTCGGAAAGACTTGAATTTGGGTCAGGTCATTGATGCCATAGAGTTGATTGGTGGCGTTCTCTTGCAGGCCGATGGCGAGCGAGACCAGCACCACCACTGCCGCCGTGCCGATGACCACGCCGATGGCCGTGAGGGCCACGCGCGCTTTGCGGCGGCTGAGATTTTCAAGGATGAGGGTGAGGAGGTCAAAGAAGTTCATGGTTGCGGCGCTGAGTGAAAAGTAAAAAGTGACCGTTTACTTTTCACTTTTCAGTTTTAGCCTTTCGGCGGGACGATTTGAATATCGGGCGGGGGAAACTCACCGGGGGCAACGGGTGCCCCACCGAGCGGAGTCACGCCGCTGTCGAGGCCGAGGAGACCACGGATGAAGCGCCAAATCATTTGGGGCAAAGTTTCTGGTTCGGGTGGCGGCGGTTCAAAAATGCCGGGGTCTACCGGGCCGCCACCGCCGCCGGGGTCAATCACCCCGCCGCCGTCCAGCACTTCCACCGCGATGGTCTGCGTGATGGTCTGCACCTGATTGAAGTCGTCGGTGTAATCGAGCGTGAGGACCACTTCATACGGGCCGGGGTGGTCGGGGATGAGCATGGCATCGAGCGTGAACGGGAAGCCGGGGTCGAGCGCGCCGATGAGCACGGTGTTGTTGCTCAACTGCGCTTCCGCCGCCGAGACTTTGAGCGTGCCGAGCAAGGCCGTGCCGCGACTGAGATTGACCACTTGCAACGGCAGTTGGTTGGGCTGACCCACAAAGAGCGGGCCGGTCTCACGATAAAAACTCATCTGCACGATGGGCGGTTGATAGACGAGCAGGGTAATCACTTGGTCGTCGGTGAAACTCGCGCCTTTGTCGTCCACATAGGTGAACGAAATTTTCATGGTGTACGCCCCGGCTTTGGTGGTGGCGTTGACGATGAGCTTTTGGAGCGCGGTGAACGACGCCCCGGATTCGACATCGCCGAGGAACTGAATGTTGGACGATTCGACGGGCGCAAAATTGGTGAACTCGCCGCCCGCGCCGGAGACTCCCCCGCCGGGTTGCGGGGTCCCGCCGGTGGAGCCGCCCCCGCTGGAAGTGCCGCCGCCCGCGATGAGCGTGACCCCTTTGGCTTTGCCCGTCCCGACGTTTTGCACTTGCAAACTCAAATTAAATTTTAGGCCGGGTTGGAGTTGCGCCACATCTACGCTGTAGTTCGTGACCAGCAGTTGCGGGCGCGGACTGGGCGGCGCAGTGGGGGTGGGCGTGCGCGTGGCCGCCGCGCTGTAATCGGGTTGGGCTACAGCGAAGGTGAGCGTGAAAGTGTCGTTATAGGCTGTGCCGTTTTGGTCGGTGTATGAGACTCGCACTTCCATGGTGGCGATGTTCTTGCCCAATAAATTGCCAGTGGTGAGCGGTTGGAAGAAGCGCGAACTTTGCCCGGCCCCCAGCGTGCCCACGGCATGAATGCCGCCGGTTTGCCGCGCGATGAGGTCGCCCGCGACAAAGGTGGCGCTGACATTGGTGGCGGTGCTTTGGCCGGAGTTGAGGAGTGTGATTTCAAAATCTAAATCTTCATACGAGGCCAGTTCAACCGAACTCGCACCGTAGGATTGCACGGTGATGAGGGGGCGCACAAACGCCGTGGGGGCGGCAGTCCCGGTGGGCGCGGGGGTGGCCGTTGGCCCGGCCACGGTTAGGGCGCTCGCCAACGTCGCCGAGGTCGCATCGGGGTTAATCACCGTGACCGCGTAGGTTCCGGCGGGGACCCCAATGGGCAAAATGGCGGTGAGGACGGCGGCGCTCACGAAATCGGTCTCGAGCGCGCCATAGCCTTCGACCACCACCACCGCGCCATTTTGAAAATCAACGCCACGCACCACCAGCGTGGTGGCCGATTGGTTCGACACCGTGCGCGGCTCGACGCCCGTGAGGCCAACGGCGGCGAAGACCGAGGCAGGCCAGAGCAGGCTGAGGAGGATGAAGAGAGTGATTGATAATCGGGATAGTTTGGTCATAAGATGTTTAAGTGGGACACAGATTTTCACAGAGGTTTTCAATCTGTGCACCTCTGTGAAAATCTGTGTCCAGAATTTTTACAAGCCAGTTTCGACCACCGCGAGCGCCGCTTCATATTCTTCCAGGCTGACCACGCGGCCATCAAGCAGGCGGATGGTGTGCGAGGCGTGGCGGGCGATGTTGGAGTCGTGGGTGACCATGACCAGCGTGCGGCCTTGCCGATGCAGGTCGGCCAGCACTTGCATGACCACCGCGCCACTGCGGGTGTCGAGGTTGCCGGTGGGTTCATCGGCGAGGATGAGCTGTGGGTCGTTGACCAGCGCGCGGGCAATGGCAACCCGTTGTTGTTGCCCACCCGAGAGTTCGGTGGGCTTGTGATGCGCGCGGTCTGCCAGGCCCACTTGCTTGAGCAAGTTAAACGCGCGGGTTTTGCGTTCTCCCGCTGGGATGTGGGCAAACCGCATGGGAAAGATGACGTTCTCGAGCGCGGTCATGCTGGAGATGAGATTAAACGATTGGAAGATGAATCCAACCGTGCGGCGACGGTAAACCGCGAGGGCGTTCTCATCCAGTTCTTCCAGTTTTTCGCCACCCACGTCAATGCTTCCGCTGGTGGCGCGGTCGAGGCCGCCGAGCAAATAGAGCAACGTGCTTTTGCCCGACCCCGATGGCCCGATGATGGCCGAGAAGGTGGACGGCTCAATCGTCAGGTCGGCCCCGGCAAGGGCGTGGACGGTTTCGCGCCCCATGCGGAAGGACTTGTGGAGGGCCGAGACGCGGATGAAGGACATACTAGGGGTAAGGGCAGGTCTGAGACCTGCCCCTACTATCAAAAGAAGAATGGCTGAATAATCGTCAACGAGCTCAATTGGGCGACGGCAAAGCCGGGGAGCGCGCCGAGGAGGACGATGAGGAGCAACGTGATGACCGCGCCGCCCGTCACGCGCCCGGTGGCTAACCCATCGCCCGCGCGGATGCCGAGGACGAGCAGGAAGATGTGCCAAAATAAGTAGAGGTCAACTTGCGCCAACACTTGCGCGAGATACGCGCCCAACATCCCGTCGGTGGGGGCGAAACCCGCGAGGCCCGCTTGCCCAATGAGTTGTTGTGAATACAGCATATAGCCCACGCGCACGAGGTCGCGCACGGCAAAGGGCAGGCTGGCCCACGCCACGATGTTCATGGCCCCGCGCGTGGAGCCGCGCCCGCCGAGGAGCGTGAGTACCAAGTGCAATACACCGGTGACGATGAGCCAGCCCAGCCACACTTGGAGAAGCGCCATGATGGCCGGGAAGACATACACAAACACCGGGCCGGAGGTCGCGGCTTGGGCTTCAAAAAATTGCGTTTGCTGGTCGGGTGGGAGATTCTCGAACCCGGGCGGGAGCACGGGGCCACTGATGAGCGCGGCTTGGGCTTTGAGCCAGCCGGTGGCCAGCACCCGACCAAGCCCCGTGAGCATGAGAATGATAATGGGCGTGAGCCAGGTGTCGCCGCTCGCTCCGTTGATGTTGGCAAACGCCGCGCGCGGGCGCAAGAGCGTGGGGGCGAGCCAATCAAAATAGAAGCGACGCGGTGGGGTGAGAGGGGAAGAGGTGGTTTCGGCCATAGGGAAATATCATAGCATAGGGAAATGACAGGGGGAGGACGTTGCGAGAAGCAAATTAGTTCCAGCGGATAAAGAATTCGGAGTTCAGTGATAAATTTTGGCGAGCTGTTATTCCCCCATCGCTTCCAACGCCGCGCCCACGCCCGCGCCGAACTTAACCGGGTAGCCGAGGTCATGCAAAGTGCGCTCCAACGCGCCAAGCGCGACGACCACATACATGGGTTGCGCCATGTGGCCCATATGACCGAGACGCAATAACTTGCCGTGCAATTCTTTTAACCCGCCCGAGATGACCACGCCGTACCGTTGATTCATTACCAATTTGATTTCATCTTCGTTCAGACCAGCGGGCACTTTGAACGCGGTCACGCAGTTCGCCATAATTTCATCCCGCGCGGGCCACAGTTCCAGCCCCAGGCCGCGCACCCCCGCGCGGGCCATGTGCGCCGCGTGGTCATGCCGGGCAAACGCAGTGTCCAAGCCCTCCTCCAAACGCATGGTCAGCGCTTCGTTCAAGCCAATGATGTTCGTGACGAAAGCCGTAAACGGGAACCGCCCCTCGCCCAGCCAGCCTTCCTTCCAATCTAATAAAGAGAGATAACCGCGCCTCAGCGGATTTGCGCGCCCGAGCATTTTCTGCCACGCGCGGTCACTGACGGCCACGAGGGCCGAGCCGGGTACGCCGCCCAAGCATTTGTGCGGCCCCGCCACGGCCACATCCAATCCCCATGCGTCCATCTCCACCGGCATCCCGCCGAGCGAGGAAACCACATCCACAATGATGAGTGCGTTGTATTGCCGCGCGAGGGCCGCCAGCTCGCGCACCGGGTTCACCGTCCCCGACGGGGTCTCGGAATGCACAATGGCGATGAGTTTCACATCGCCTTCGCGCCGCAAAACTTTTTCAACTTCGCCGGGGTCAAGCGCCTCGTCATATGGCACACTCACCTCGACCACGCGCCCGCCATACCGCTCAAAATACCGCCGATAGCCCGCGCCATATACGCCCGAAACCAAGTTCAGGCATTTATCGCCGGGTTCGACCAAATTCGCGGCGGCGGCTTCCAACCCCAACACCGCCTCGCCTTGCATAATGAACGCATCTTGCTCGGTGCGGAAGATGGCCCGCAGTTTATCGGTGGTATCACGGAAAATCTTTTGGAAATCCGGGTCTTGGTGATACAACGGCGCGCGGGCCAGGGCCAGCGACACCCGTTCATGGATACCCACCGGGCCGGAGCCCATGGTGAATTTGACTTGGGGAAGAGGGAGAGATGACATGGGGATATTGTAAAGGAGAGTGAGAGTTAGAGTGAGGAGTTAGCGTGAGAAGCTCCAAGGCCTTCTCAAAAGTGTGGGCGCGGCTTGTAGCCGCGCCCCTGATGACCAGCCATCAATCGGATGCAATCCGCTCCCACCCCAGACCGTTACCTTTCCTCACGTTATAATCGCCGCCATGCTCCGCCGCCTCACGCCTTACCTGCTCCTCGCCCTCTTCGCGCTCCCGGCCCTGTGGCCGTTTTTCCAGGCGGGCTTGCCGCGCACCAATGACAATCTGCCACACTATTATCGCGTGGTGGAACTCGACCAGCTGATTCGCGCCGGGGTGTTATTCCCGCGCTGGGCCAGTGACCTCGGGTTGGGTTACGGGTATCCCGTCTTCAATTTTTTCCCCTACCTCAGCCACTATCTCGCCGAACTATTTCACCTGCTCGGTCTGAATTTCCTCAACGCCTTCAAAGCCGCCTATGTCACCAGCCTGCTCGGCGCGATCTGGTTGGCCTATCGGCTCGGGCGCGAATATTTCGGCGAGGCCGCCGGGCTAATCACTGGGGTGGCCTACCTCTACAGCCCCTATCTGCTCTACGACACCCACGTGCGCGGCTCGCTCCCCGAAGTGCTGGCGTTGGCCCTTCTGCCGCTGGCCATGCTCCACCTGCGCCGCGCGGCGCACGGGCAACGCCCGGCGGTGGTCTGGGCGGGCCTCGCCCTAGCCGCCATGCTCCTCGCCCACAACGGCGTGAGTTTGCAAGCCCTGCCGTTTCTTGGGCTGTATAGCCTATGGCAATACGCAATACGCAATACGTCATCCCAAAATAAATTAGAGCTTAGCGATTTGAGATTTGGTTTTTGGGATTTGGGATTTTGCATTTCCCCTTTTCTCCTCGCCCTGCTCCTCTCCGCCTTCTTCTGGCTCCCGGCGCTGGCCGAGGCGCGCTATATCCAAATCGAGCGCGGCACACTCAACGGCGCGATGAACTACGCCAATCACTTTTTCTCGCTCCCCGAACTACTCGCCCTCCCGCGCCTGCCGGTTGACCCAGCCCTGCTCAACCCGCCCGTAGTGCATGCTCTGCCGCAAGTAGCGATTGTCATTAGCTTCATTGGCGGCGTGTTATTGGTAATTGGTAATTGGAGAATTAGTAACGGGCGCATTGGAGCATTGGGATTTTATTTTTGGGATTTGGGATTTTTCCTCCTCCTCATCAGCCTCGCCACCTTCCTCATCACCCCCCCCGCCAAACCGCTCTGGGACAACCTCCCGCTCCTCAAGCTCACCCTCTTCCCCTGGCGTTTGCTCGGCCCCATTTCTTTGTGGTGCGCCCTCCTCACGGGCGCATTTTTCACTCTTCACTTTTCAAACCACCCGTTTGGGAATTGGTTTTTGGGCTTTGGGATTTGTCTTGTTATCTTCGCCGGTCTCCCCCTCGCTTCCCCGCCCTTCGAGACCTTCACCGCCGCGCCCACCCGCGCCGACCTCGCCGCCATCGAAATCCCGCCCGACTTCATCGGCACCACCACCGTGGGCGAATACCTGCCCGTGTGGGTCAAACAACTGCCCGCCGACCTCACCGAAAACCGGGCGCGCCTAATCAACGGCGAGCCGATTCAAAAATTCGACCCGCTCCCCTCGCCCGTCGTTGTTCTTCCGACGGGCGAGGGGCCGGGGGTGAGGTCCGACTCATTTACGCTTGACTCACCCCACGTGCTAACCTTCACCTATCGCACTTTCTACTTCCCCGGCTGGCGCGCCACGCTCGATGGGTCTCCCGCGCCCATCACGATTACTTACCCCGACGGTTTAATGAGCGTCGCCGTCCCCGCTGGCAAACATACCCTCACATTTGAATTCGGCACGACCTGGCCGCGTGTGCTGGGCTGGGCGCTGACAATAACTGGGCTGGGGGCGTGCATAGGGTTCTTAGTAATTGGTAAATGGGAATTGTGGAACGTAGCGTTGAAATCCGAAACCCACATCTCGAAACTTCCCTTTGGTTTTTGGCTCTTGGGATTTGGGATTTTATTTTTTCGTCCGCTCCTCTATGATCCCGGCCTCACCCCGCTCTTGCGCCGCCAACTCACCACCGCAGGCCTCACCGGAGTCGCGCACCCGCTGAACACCGATTTCGCTGGGGAACTGACTCTGCTCGGCTGGGATGCGAGCCACGAAACATTCACCGCCGACGAGACCACCACGCTCAATCTCTATTGGAAAGCGAAACATCCACTGGGCGTGGCCTATGGGTTTCAAGCGCGGCTGGTGGATGAGCAGGGACTCACCTGGAGCGAGCGCGATACCCCGCGCCCGCGCGACTGGCGCTTCACGCCCGGCACCGACTTCTGGCCCGATGATCAATATATTCTGGACTCATACCAGCTCACCCCGCGCGCTGGAACCCCGCCCGGCGCGTATTGGGTGGAGGTGAATGTCTTTGCGTATTACAACTTGCAAAGCATTGGCACAACGCGGATCGGGCCGATTAACATAGCGCAGGCCGCGCGGGCGCGAACTTGTGCGGAGGGGGCCGGGCCATACAATCTCTCGCAAGTCATCGCGTTGACAACCGTGTCTTTTGACCGGGATGAAGCCGCGCCCGGCGATGAGATATTGCTGACCGCCTGTTGGCAGGCCCGCCAAACCCCGGACTTCGATTGGTCGGCGCAATTGGCCTTGAAAGATGCGACCGGCGCAATGGTCTTTAGCCACACACTCGATCTGGTGCCGGGGTTCCCAACCAGCCAGTGGCACGCGGGAGACTCGGTGTTGGGGCAATGGCCGATGCGCCTGCCCGCGACATTGACGACGGGCGATTACACCTGGCACATTACGGTCGGCGAGATGGGCGTATCGGACTGGGCGGTGCATATCACCGCGCCGGAAAGAGTCTTTACCGCGCCGCCAGTGGAGCGCGTGCTGAACGAAAACTTGGGGCCGGTCACACTGTTCGGGGTCAACCTCCCCCCGGCGGGCGTGGGGCCGGGAACGACTGCGACGGTGACGCTCGTGTGGGCGGGCAACCAGACTCCGGCGAGCGCGTACCACGTCTTCGTCCACCTTCAAAATAGCGAGGGGGTGATTGTGGCGCAATCGGATGGCGCGCCCGCCGATTGGACTCGCCCGACCACCGGCTGGTTGCCGGGCGAGTTCGTGAGCGAGACGCGCGCGCTGACCCTCCCGCCGGATTTGCCGCCCGGCGCGTATACCGTGTTCGCGGGCATGTACGCGCCCAAGACCGGCGAGCGCCTGACCAACCCGGCCTTCCCCGACGGGCGGGTGGCGTTGGGCGGGCTAACGATTGCGCCCGCGCCCTAGTTGTTCAACCCTCCAACTCGTACTACAATCTTCCCATGCGCGGCAAACGAGTCTCCCGAATCAAAAAGCCAGCCGAAGAAACAGCGCCCCCGCCCAAGCCCGCCTTTTATGAGGAGTTTGGGTTCGGCCTGACGGTGGGCACCACCATTGCCGGGTTGGTGTGGGTTTTGTTTCGCGGGGTGGATTTGTGGGCGATGCTGTCCACCGGCGCGTGGTGGGCCATGTTGCGTTTTCTGGCGACCGCCGCTGTGACCTTTGCCATCATGGCCGTTGTGCGTGACCGGGTGGATGATGTGGTCTCGCAATTTGTCCTCCCCGTCTATTCACCTGAAGAGCGGGAAAAAGCACGGGATCACTTCAAACGGCATGCGGGCGGGAAAACCAGCCGCGCCTTTTGGGTACAGCATGGCAAGATCGTGGCCAGCGAAGGGGAAGCCAAGGAACGCACGGCGGGGGTCATGTTGGTGGATAGCGCCAGCGCGGTGGTGTTGCGGACGGATTTGGAGATTACCAATGCGGTCGGGCCGGGGGTCACGTTCCTGAACGCTAACGAATATCCGGTGGGGGACGATCACCCCGAGGCCCTGGATTTACGGAAACAATACCGCTTATTGAAAGACGTGACGGCTTCCACCCGCGATGGGGTGGAAGTGACCGCAGATATCGGGGTGACATTTATGGTGGATGGCGGCGAGCGCCGACAACCGCGCGATTGGCAGGACCCGACCATCCCGCCGTATGCCTTTGAGCCTAAAAACGCGAAGCGCACATTTTACGCCCGCCCCTATGCGGATGCGGGCGAAAGCCGCTGGGACCATTTGCCCGGCGTCCTCGCCGCCGATGTCTGGCGCGAAGCGTTGAAACGGGCGGACTTCAATGCCTTGTTTAGCGCGGAGGCGAATACCAGCAACTTGTTGAGCGAGTTGCAGTTGGAAGTGGCCAATCGGTTGCACTACAAACGCCGCAACTCGTCCCATGAGAAAGAGGTCTTGGCCGAGTGTGGGATAGCGGTGTTGGATGTGCATCTCTTTAATTTGCGCCTGCCCACCGAAATAGAAACCGGCATGATCGAACAATGGAAGCGCCAGCGCCAGCGCCGGATGCGCGACTTGATGCAACAACGGGCGCAAGGCCCCGAGGCGAAGGCCGGCTTGGCCGCCGCGGCTTATGAGATGTTGGATTTGCTCACCCGGTATGTGCGGGGGCAATTGCAGACCGGGCAGGAAGCCTCGTTGACCGATGAAAACATCCTGGCCAGCCTCACCGAAGCCACCCGCCGCCTGGCCGAAGATAACCCGACTCAGGCCGCTAACCACCGCCGCCATATTGACGCGCTGGACATGTGGGCCAAACGCCTGCAAAGCGAAACCGCCCACAATCCGAAAGACTAAGATGATGGATCCCCGCTCACCATCTCATTCAGCCAATCCCTGGCAAAGCCGGCTCTTTGCGCGCAATAAAACCGGGCGCAATTATCGCTGGGAACGAGTCGGCTTATTAATGATGGGCCTGGTGGGAGTCGGTCTCGTCATCGAGATGCCGTGGTACGAAATCTGGCTGTTTTTCCAAAACGAGCTGGCGGTCGAGCCTTTTATCCAAAGTCTGGGGTTTGGCCTGGCGCGGGCGATGTGGTACCCGACGCTGGGCTGGCTGGTGATTCAACTCAGCCTGAATGCCGGGGCGCGCTATCTCGATGATTTGTTTGAGTTGGGCAACCCGCAAGTGGCCCGCGACTATCTCGAAATCGCCGTGTTTGGGGGAGGCTATCCCACCCTGCAAATCAAGGATGGGGAAGTGGAAAAGGCCTCGCGCGAACTGCCGCTCTATCGTATTGGCGGGCCGGGCAATGCCAAAGTTTATTTGCGAAGCGCGGCGTTGTTTGAACGCCCGGGGGGCGAGAGCGTGGTCTACCGGGCCGGGTTCTATGATGACCTGCACGGGTTCGAACGCTTCCGCGAGGCCGTGGATCTGCGCGACTACACCGAGAAGTGCGGCAACATCGCGGCTTACACCCGCGACGGCATTCCGGTCAAAGTTGTGGATGTTGAAATCGTTTTCCGGCTGGCGAGCGGCAACCAGGCGCGGGATGAAAAGAATCCCTACCCGGTGGATGACCTGGCCCTGCGGCGCGTGGTCTATGGGCAGACCATTGACCCCGATAACAACGATCCCAGCCCGAACTGGGTGCGCCATGTGAAGCGCCTGGCGACGACGGAAATCACCGACTTCATTGGCCAGCACAACCTGGAAGAATTGATGGCCTTGCAAAAACGCACCGATCTGCGCGCGCCCGGTGGTAACGCGCCACTGACTGGAGAAGCGACCCGCGAGGCCGTGCTGACCGCCGAAACCGAACCCGCCAGTTTGCGCCGCCAGATGTCGTCCCTGTTCTATACCCAGGAAATGGTCGAACACTTTGTTGCGGCCGGGGTGGACTTAATCTGGATTGGGGTGGGGCAATTGGCGGTGCGCGAGACCGTGACGCAAGCCCTGCTGGCGGACGCCCTGACCCTGGACACGGGTTATAACTGGGCCCGTCAGCGGATGATTGAAGATACGCTCGCCCTGTGCGGCGGCTGGTGGAGCGAAAACTCGGTGATGCTCAGCATTCTGCCTAGCGCCCGCGAGGCCAAAACCGCCGATGCCTTCCTCTCCCGCGCGGGCGGCTCGGCCCAACGCTATATCCACGACTTCCTGCGCCTGTACGCGGTGAAGATGCAAGAATGGAAGGAATTCACGCCCAACCTGGATAATCTCACCCGCTGGGCGGTGGATCGCATCATCTACCTCTCCGGCTTGCGCGGCGACTACAGCCAATACTCGCGCACCCGGGAAAAGTGGGAACCGGACTACCGCAATCCCCGCGACATCCCCGACCCCGTGCGCGGCGAAAAATACTTCTGGGCGTTACTCAACGACCGGGTGGAAATCGCCGAAGTCATCACCCATCGCAACAACCCCGGCGTGCGCCTGGTGCGCCCAAGTGGCGATGAATTTCCAGAAATGCGGGATTGGCCGGACGGGATGATTCTCGACACTGACCTCACCGAGATTTTTGTTTTCATGTATCCGTTCAAAAAGCTGGTGGCTTCCAGTGAGCTTCGAAACATCTCGCCCGAAAGCGCTGATGACCAACCCGGCGCTTATGAGATGCCTTCACCCAATGCCCCCGCGCCCGTAACGGACGATCCCGGGGCCGCCAATGCCCCAGACCGGCCCGCCGACCGTTTGCCGGAAACGCCGCGACCGGAAGACACCGATCAGGTTCCACCCTTGCGGCCGGTACCCAGCCTTGGAGCGATTTATTTTTGGGCCACCATTGACGATTTGATTATGATCCAGCGCGTTCAGAACGGCGCCCAGCCCGGCGTGGTCGTCGAACGCTACGACGGCCTGCCCTTCCCCCCTCAATCCTTGGATGGCAATGTGCCCGGCATCATGGAGCACCTCATCGCCCGCGCCGATTTCGAGCGCATGCTGGCCAGCGGCGAACTTAAACCCTGGGGCCAGCAACCCCCCGCCGAGCCGCCCACCTTCCTCCCCGCCCCGCCGCCGAACTAAAACCATCTCATTTGAGGTGAGAGTCACTGGACGCAACGAACCTGGGCGCTCGCATAGCCTTTTCACGCCCAGTGACTGTCACCTCAACTCACCCATGCCCCCTCTCCGCCTCCACCCCGACGTTCAACACGCGCTCGACCAGCACCAACCGATTGTCGCCCTCGAATCCACGGTGATCTCACACGGCTTGCTGTGGCCCGAAAATTTTGACCTGGCCCGCCGCTTGGAAGCCACCGTCCGCGCGGGCGGCGTGACCCCCGCCACGATGGCCCTGCTCGACGGTGAAGTGCGCGTGGGCCTGACCGAAAAAGAAATCGAATACTTCGCCACCGCCAAAGATATTTGGAAAATTAGCCGCCGCGATTACCCGGTGGCGCTGGCGCAAAAACGCGCCGGGGCCACCACCGTCGCGGGGACCATGCTCGCGGCCCACTGGGCGGGGATTAAAGTTTTTGCCACCGGCGGCATCGGCGGGGTGCATCGGGGCAACGCCACCGACATCTCCGCCGACCTGCCCGAATTGGCGCGCACGCCCGTCATCGTGGTCTGCGCCGGGGCCAAGGCCATCCTCGATTTGCCCGCCACGCTCGAATGGCTGGAGACGCACGGGGTTCCGGTCATCGGCTGGGGGACGGATGAATTTCCGGCGTTCTATTCGCGCGCGAGCGGTTTGAAGCTGGAAGCCCGCGCGGACTCGGCGGAAGACGTGGCGGCCATCGCCCGCGCGATGTGGGGCGCGGGTCTCACCGGCGGCCTGCTGGTCTGCGCGCCCTGCCCCGCCGAAGCCGCCAAGCCGATGGCTGAAATGGAAAAGGCCATTGCCATTGCCCTGAGTGAGGCCGAGACGCAAAATGTGCGCGGCAAAGCCGTGACCCCGTTTTTATTGGCGCGCGTCGCCGCGCTCACGGGCGGGGAAAGCAAAGCCGCCAACCTGGCGCTGTTGGAAAACAACGCGCGGGTGGCGGCGGAGATTGCGAAAGCGGTGGGCCGATAGTAGTGTAGAGGCCTCAGCCTTTCACGCTACCACATACACCCGAACTTCATGGTCTAAACGGTCTGCTAATTTATCCTTTTCCACTTCTAAGTCATAGCGGGCTTGCAGGTTTATCCAAAAGCGGTCCGACAGACCAAAATAGCGCGAAAGCCGGAGGGCGGTATCGGGGCTAATAGACCGTTTGCCCAAAACAATCTCGTTAATCCGGCGCGCGGGAACGCTAATATCTTTAGCCAGCCGATATTGACTAAGCTGTAAGGGGTTGAGAAATTCTTCCAGCAGAATTTCACCGGGGTGAATGGGGGGTAACTTGCGTTCAGCCATCGTTGTTTGCCTTCTAATGATAGTCCACGATTTCCACGTTATGCGCGTCGGTTTCTTTCCACACGAAACAAATGCGATATTGGTCATTGATGCGAATGCTGTGCTGACCTTTGCGGTTCCCGGATAATTTTCCCAAATGGTTCGAGGGAGGTATCCGCAAATCCTGCAAGGTTTCAGCGGCGTTCAGCACTTCGAGTTTGCGGCGGGCTGGCCGTTGAATCTCCGGCGGCAGTTTTTTCGAGAACTCACGGTTGAACACCTTCTCGGTTTCCTTGTCGGCGAAACTCTTAATCATCGCCCTTTATAGTAACGCGATACGTTATCAATGTCAAGGTTGGCAGGGTGACAACCGCTCACGGGCGGGGAAAGCAAAACCGCCAACCTGGCGCTGTTGGAAAACAACGCGCGGGTGGCGGCGGAGATTGCGAAAGCGGTGTAGCGGGCGGCTAATAGTCGAAAAGTTTTGGGCTCGACCAATTTAACAGAAACCCTCCCGCAGGTTGATGAACCCGCCAAAGGTGTGGGAACAGAAACCTGCGGGAGGGTGATTTGTTTCCCGCCCTATTTCTGTTGCCGCAAAATCAAGAACCCGGCCACACCCGCCGCGAGCAGGAGGAACATGATGCCCGCCGCGCCGAAGAGCGCGATGCGCAAGCGGGAATTGCCGCCCGCGGTGTCGGTGGCATTACCACTGGTATTTGAACTGGGTTGCGCGCCGAACTCGGTGTTGCTGTATGCCCCGGCCTCCAAACGCGGCAGGGGAATCGCGCCGCTGGTGGTGGGGTTATAGCCTTGCGGCGCGGCGGACGAAACCGTGTACTCGCCCGGCGCGAGATTGGCGAAACAATGCGGCTCGTTGATGCCATCGGTGGTGTACGACTGCAAGGGCGCGCCAGTGGCCGTATCCACTACCGTGAACTGGCCCCCCGACACTAAGCCTTCGTTGGCATCGCGCTTGCCGTTGCCATTCAGATCTTCAAACATCATGGCGCAGACCGTGGCGGAGTCGGCGCTGGCGATTTGCGTGCCGCCGGCCTCGGGCGCGGCCGTGGGGTTGCCGCCTCCCCCATCGGGCGCGGGTGTGGCTGAGGGGGCCGCCAATTGTCCGCCGTCGCGTTGGTGTCGCCATTCGGTCAAGTGACTCGAATAGATGCCTTCACGCCGTAACAGCGCCCCGAGTTCGCCTTGCGGGCAACGTTCGGCTTCTCGTAGCAAGCGCAGTTTTTCCGCTAGGGCCCTTCAGTAAATTATAGGGGTAGAGTGTCCAAACCTATCCTGGCACATAGGGCTTACGGCTAGCATGTCTTTGAACAGTTCCGCTTGCCCATTCTGGTTGAACACGGCAATCTCTCAACTCCCATCCCACTAATCTGATGAGAACCACTCAAATCTCAAACGTACAGATTGGGGATTTTCACCACCCAAACCGTTTGGCGGCGACTAGCACGCTCACCAGGCTTTTGGAGTCGTTCATTTCGCCGCTCGCGGCCATCGCCACCGCCCGGGCGACGGGTATCTTTTCAATCTCAATCATTTCATCCTCATCCTGTTCCAATTGCGAGGGGGTGAGGTCGGTGGCGAGGTAGGCGCGCATGAGTTCGGTGGAATAGCCAGGCGCCAGCCAGAAATCCAGCAAGTGTTCCAGGCGGCCGGGTTTCATGCCAATTTCCTCCTGCAATTCCCGCTCGGCGCCTGCGCGGGGATCTTCACCTTTGCCCAAAGTCCCGGCGGGCAATTCGAGCAAAATCGCGCCCGCCGAATGCCGATACTGGCGGATGAACCAGATGTTGCCTTCTGTATCCAGCGGGAGAATGGTGACAGCGCCGGTGTGCTCCACAATATCCAAGCGGGTGGTCACACCCGGACGGATTTCGAGTTCATCCACCCGGAGCAAAAATGTGCGCCCCTGATAGATGGGTTCGGATTTGAGGACTTTCGGTAACATGCATGACTCCTAAAAAACAACATCGGGGCAGGTTTGGGCAACCTGCCCCGATGCGCCAAATTTAGACGTTAGGCCGAGGGGTTAGGGGAATTTGATGACATCGCCGATGTGCAACACATACGGGTAGGCGATGTTGTTGGTCTTGGCGAGTTGTTCCACCGTCACGCCACAGCCGTAAGCAATGCGGAAGAGGGTGTCACCCTGGACGACAGTGTATGAACCAGTGCAAGCCGCCGGGATAGGAGCAGGCGCGCCGCCGGTCGGCAGGTTCAATTTTTGGCCGGGGGTGATGCGGTTGGGATTGATGCCGGGGTTGGCCGCGATGATGGCTTCGGCGTCCAACTGACAATCACGGGCGATCTTATAAATCCAGTCGCCTTCCTTGACCGTATAGGGGTTGGCGCAGGTGACAACCGCCGGGACGGGGGTGGCGATAGGGGCCACGGTGGCCACTGGAGCGGGGGTGTCCACCACCACAGGCGGTTGAGTCGCCTCGGGGACAGGGGTACTCTCCACCGGGGCCAGCACCGCCGCCGTCGCCGTCATCGAGCCAGAAACTTGGGTGCCGAGAGCGGCCATGGTGGCGTCCATGGTCGGAACACCCGCATCGGGGGTGGTCTCAGCGCCACCCGCCGAGCCATCGGGCACGGCCGTGGGCACGGGAGCACTACCGGCCGAGCGCGTGCAAGCCGCCAGCACCAATGCGGCCAAGACGACTAACGAAAACAAGCTGTGTAACTTTTTATTCATAATATCCTCCGTAGGCGAATGAGTGCCGCCTACAAATGAATATAGCACAATCGTAAATTGGCGCAAGCAAATAGAGCCCGGCCCGGGTGCCATTTTCGGCGGCAAGTATACGGGTAAAGATGCAGTAACCGTGCCACAGCCCGCGCCCATTACTGGGTCTCAGTCAGGGGAGGCTCAAACACGCGCCACCAAGCCTCCAGTTCCGCTTCGGTCACCGCAAATGTCCCCGGCGGCAAAGCGGCGTTGCGTTTGGAGAGACGCGCCCATAACTCAGCCTTCGCCACGTTCAAATACCGCAATTCAACTGTGGCCCCCAATGCCTCGGCCTCGGCGCGGTAATGTTCGCGTTCCGCGCGCGACCAGAAGCCCCACTCCAGCACCACGTCCACGCCCAGCGTCAACGTGCGCTTGGCTACTTCCCATTGCACGGCTTCAATTGGGGAACGTAAGCGGTCGCGCTCGGCGATGTTGGTCGGGTCCGCCAACAGGGGCGCGATCCATTCATCCGGTGATAAACGCAAAGCCGGGCGGGCAAGTTCCAATTGTCGGGCGAGGGTGGTTTTGCCAGAACCGGGCAAGCCACAAATGAGGATGAGCGTAGACAAGGTTTTCTAGACCTTTCTGAATTTAGGCTCACAGGTATCTCACCACCAAGACACGAAGGCTCAAGGACTTAAACTTTGTGTCTTTGAGCCTTCGTGGTGAACCGCTTTGAGCCTCATCAGCGCACGGGCTTAATTCGCCCGCAGGATATGCGTGAGGATGGTCGCCCCGCTCCCGCCGATGTTCTGGGCCATGCCGATTTTCGCGCCCGCAACTTGATTGGCCCCCGCCGTGCCGCGCAGTTGTTCGGCGACCTCGACGATTTGATATATGCCCGTCGCGCCGACGGGATGCCCGCGCGCTTTGAGGCCCCCGCGCGTGGCGATGGGGACGCGACCCGCCAGGCCGATCTGGTTCTCGAGGCCGAGTCTTGGCCCCTGGCCACGCGCGGCGAAACCACAGGCCTCCAGCGAGAGCGCGGCCATGATGGAAAAGGCATCGTGCAGTTCAAACACATCAATCTCATCTGGCCCCACGCCCGCTTGTTTATACGCCTTCTGCGCGGAAGTAGCGGCGGCGGTGAGCCACAATGGGTCGTGGCGGTCATGCACCGCGAGCGAGTCGGTAGCGGAGGCTGAACCCGCGATGGTGACGATGGGTTGGCCGTTGGGGTGCACGCGAAGCGTATCGGCGGGGACCAGCACCACCGCGGCGGCCCCGTCGCCGATGGGCGAGGCATCAAGTAAATTGATGGGGTCGGCGACCATGCGCGCGCGGTTGTAGTCCGTCGCCGTAATCGCATCGTGCAAACGCGCGTTGGGATTGCCCAACGCGTTGGCGTGCGCGTTAATCGAGAACGGCCCGAAGTCGGTATGCTTCCAGCCGTATTCGTGCAAATAGCGGCGCATGACCAGCGCGTTGATGGCGACAAACGACAGGCCTTGCGCGGCCTCCCAGTCGGCGTCGGCGGCGGTGGCGAGCGCGGCCGTGGTCTGCGGCCCCACGGTTTCGGTCATCTTCTCCACGCCGACGACAATAGCGCTATCCATCGCGCCCGAACTGACGGCCATGAGGCCTGCGCGGAGGGCGGCGGCCCCCGACCCGCACGCGGCTTCAATCTTCACGGCTTCGGTGCCGCGCAAGCCCACCCAATCGGCGATGAGCGCGCCTAGGTTCTCTTGTCGGTTGAGCATGCCCGAGAGCATATTGCCCACAAACAGGCCGTCGGCGGTTTCACGGCCCGCGTCGGACAGCGCGGCGAAGACCGCCTCACCCGCGAGGACACGGAGGGATTTTTCCCAATGTTCGGCCACGGGCGTTTGGCCGAGGCCGAGGATGGCGACTGAGCGCATGGAGGGGTTCCTTGAAAAGTAAAAGGTGAAAAGTGATGCTGAGTGAATTCTATCATCCCGCTCTGTCAGAAACTATCAGACCAATGGTTGATAGCCTCCCACTTGCCCCTCGGCTACAATCCAGCCACTCAGTTATGACAACAACATGGGAGAATTAGAGATTGAATCCCAAGACCCGCGAAACTTTAATTAACCTCGTCCGGCTGATTATTTCGGTCGGGTTGTTGATTTGGATTATTTCACAAGCCGGGTGGCGCGAGTTATTGGAAACCGCGCAACACGCTGACTTGCGCTTGTATGGCCTGGCCTTAGCCCTAACCCTGGGCGGCATGTTTGTGCGCGCCCAGCGGTGGAATAGTTTGCTCCAAGCCGTAGGCGTGCGCGTGCCGTTCCGCCGCCTGGTATATCTCTATTTTGTCGGCGCGTTTTTCAACGCCTTTCTGCCCACCGGCTTCGGCGGGGATGTGGTGCGGGTGCTGGAAGCGCGGGAAGATGCCCCTTCGCACACGGTCGCCGGGACCGTCATCGTGGATCGGCTGACGGGTTTTGTGGCGGTGTTCCTGCTGGCGCTGATCACCCTGCCCCTGGGGGGCGGCTTGCTCCCCCTCAACACCACCCTGCTCATCGCACTCATGGCGCTGACCGTAATCGCCGGGAGCGGGTTGTTGTTCGAGGGGAAAATCCTGCGGCGGCTCACGCAGTGGTTGCCGCGCCAAATTTCCATCGCCGGGGATGCCTGGGTGGGGCAGACCTATTCGGTCATCACGGCTTGCGGCCCGCGCGCGCTGGTCATCGCCCTGGGCTGGTCGCTGGTCTTCACTTTTTTCGAAATCAGCGCGGCCATTCTGCTGGCGCGCGCATTGGGAATTGGCGTGTCGGCGTGGCTGTTCTTTTTATTCATTCCCGTGGCGGTGGCGGCGCTGGTTGTGCCGCTCTCCATCAGCGGCCTCGGCGTGCGCGAAGGAATTCTGGTGTACTTGTTTGGGCAGGTCGGCGTGGACCAACCCCCGGCCGTGGCGTTTTCGCTGAGTATGTACGCGCTGGATTTGGCGATGGGCGTTCTGGGCGGGCTGATCTGGGGGCTAGGCAACGCGATCAACCTTGTGG
>CAYUFY010000062.1:0-19085 GCA_964443795.1 uncultured Anaerolineales bacterium
CTAGTTTTCCCACTCCCAAAATGAGCGAACCGTAAGGATTACTGATAACTGTTCACTGATGATGCGGACAAGAATGATTACAACAAATCTCATTTTCTCCGGTGTCGGCGGCCAGGGCGTGTTGCTCATCGCCGAACTCACCGCGCTCACCGCGGTGCAGGCGGGTTACGACGTGAAGCAGACCGAAGTGCATGGTGTCTCACAACGTGGCGGGAGCGTGGAAAGCCATGTGCGCTTCGGGCCGGAAATCCATTCACCGCTGGTCCGACGCGGGCAAGCCGATGTGGTGGTTGGGTTAGAAAAGCTGGAGGGACTGAGGTATGCCGAATACTTGCGGCCCTCATCCCCGACCCTTCTCCCGTCGGGAAGTTCCCCGACAGGAGAAGGGGGAATACTGCTCGTCAACGACCACGAAATCATCCCCGGCTCGGTGGTGAATGCGGCGGAGCATTATCCGCACCACGCGCTTGAGCTTCTGCGCGACAAGGGGGTGCGGGTCATCGCCGTGCCTGCTTCGCAACAGGCCAAAGACCTGGGCGACGGGCGCATGGCCAACATGATTTTGCTTGGCGCGCTGGCGGGCCTGCTCAATCTGCCCGCCGAGGCCTGGCGCGCAACCTTGCAGGCGAAATTGCCCGCTAAACTACTCGCGCCCAACCTCCGCGCTTTTGAAGCCGGGCAAAAACTCATCGCTACCTCTGCACCGCGCGAAGCGGCCATTAGCCATCCGCCATCCGCTATCAGCCATTAGCCGCAGGAGACCTAACCATGAACAACCACGGCTCCGAATATATTTACGATTGGAATGTCAAAGGCGAGGCGCCCCGCTACCCCAAACGGGTGATGATTACCGATGAGACTCTGCGCGATGGGTTGCAATCGCCTTCGGTCACCCACCCTTCCATTCAAGACAAAGTCTATTTGCTCTATCTGATGCGCTGTCTCGAAGTGGATGCCGCCGATTTAGGCTTGTGCGGCGCGGGCGAGCGCTTTAAGAAAGATGTGACCGTCCTCGCGCGGGAGATTGCCAACCAGCGGATGCCCATCGTCCCGCAGAGCGCGGCCCGCACCCTCGAGGCCGACATCGCCCCCATCGTAGATGCCTCGCAGGAGGCGGGCATCGCCATCGAGGCCGCCATCTTCCTCGGCTCCAGCCCCATCCGCCAATATGCCGAGGGGTGGGATGTCAGCACCCTGCTCCGGCTCACTGAATCATCCGTCACCTTTGCGGTCGCGCACGGCCTGCCGGTCATGTTCGTCACCGAAGACACCACCCGCGCCGACCCCGAAACCCTGAAACAAATCTACGCCTGTGCCATTCGGGCGGGCGCGCATCGCGTGTGTGCCGCCGACACCGTTGGGCACGCCACCCCCGGCGGGGTGCGGACACTCATCAAGTTTTTACGGGAAGTCATTGACGAGGTGGATCCCACGGTGGGCATTGACTGGCACGGGCACCGCGACCGGGGCCTCGACATCGCCAACACGCTCGCGGCCATCGAGGCCGGGGCCGACCGGGTGCACGCCTGCGCCCTGGGCATCGGCGAACGCTCGGGCAACACGCCCATGGAAATTTTGCTCGTCAACCTTAACTTGCTTGGTTTAGCAAATCGCGATTTGCGCGGCCTGCCCGAATATTGTCAGGTGGTTGCGCAAGCCTGCGGTGTGCCCATCCCGTTCAACTACCCCATCGTCGGGGCCGACTCCTTCCGCACGGCCACCGGCGTCCATGCGGCGGCCATCGCCAAAGCCCTCAACAAGCACGACGAGTGGCTCACCGACCAGGTCTATTGCGGCGTGCCGGCCAGCATGGTCGGGCGCGAGCAAGGCATCGAGATTGGCCCCATGTCGGGCGAGCACAACGTCCGCTTCTGGCTCATCCGACACGGCATCGAGCCGCACCCGGTCTTCGTCGAAAAGATTCTCGCGGCGGCCAAACGTTCCAATCGTCTGCTCACCGAGGAGGAGATTCACCGCATGACGCGCGTGCTCAAATTACGGCTCGGCGCGGGCATGACCGACGTGAGCGAAAGCGATTTGGAATTTTTATTGCCGCACACGTTACAAGTTCCCGTAGGAGTTGGGCGATGAAAATCACAGTGCGCCTCGGCGAACCTTTTTGGCGAGTGATGGGGCGCCAAGAAACGACGGTGGGCGTGGCCCCCGGCCAAACTGCGGCCCACGCGGTGAACGCGTTACTCAAGCGTTACCCCGCCCTCGCCGCCGAGTTTGGCCATGAGGACGTGCAACTCTTATTGATTATCAACAATGAAACCGCCTGTTCCGACACCCCCCTCGCCGACGGCGCAACCTTGCAGATTTTGTGGCCGCTGAGCGGGGGATAGCGAATGGCGAATGGCGTATAGCCAATAGCCACCTCCGCCATCTGCCATCTGCCATTCGCTATCAATGCCCAACACCGCTGTCATTAACTTAATCTCGGGTGAGATCAAAATCGCGCCCACTCCCGAACAACTCATCCACGCTTTTCTCGGTGGGCGCGGGCTAAATATGCATTATCTGCGCCAGTATCTGCGCGCGGCGGGCGACCCGCGCACGATAGACCCGTTCGGCCCGGACAACCCGCTCATCTTCGGAGCGGGGTTGCTCACCGGGACGATTGCCCCCAACGCCGCGCGGTTCAACGTCAGTGCCAAATCACCGGAGAGCCTCGGGTTGGGCGATGCCAATTGCGGTGGTTTCTTCGCGGCGGCCATGCGCAAAGCCGGGTTCGACCGGCTCATCATTTTGGGGCAAGCCGCACAGCCGTGTTACTTGCTCATTGATGCGGGCCAAATCTCCATCCGCGAGGCCGAGGGCGTGTGGGGCACGACTTCGCCCGAGGCGCAGGCCATACTGAGGGCCAGACACGGCGCAGGCACAGTGAGCGCTGTCATTGGCCCGGCGGGTGAACACCGGGTGCGGATGGCCAGTGTGATGACCGGCCTCAAGAACACCGCCGGGCGCGGGGGCATGGGCGCGGTCATGGGCAGTAAAAATCTCAAAGCCATCGTCGCGCGCGGGGGCGCGCCAATCCCCGTCGCCGATAAAGCCGAATTAACCGCCGTCCGCAAAGAGCAAACGCAATATTTACAAAACTCCAAAGTGGTGCAGGTGCTGGGCAAACTGGGCACGCCCTTTCTCTACGACACCAGCAATCGCCTTGGCGCGATTCGCACGCGCAATAGTCAGGAAAATTTTTTCGCGGACACGCTCAATGCGGCGGAGATTGAGCATTACTCGGACAAGATGCTGGCGTGCACCTCATGCGTCGTCCACTGCCGCCACCGCAACACGCTCGGCGGCGAGGGGCCGGAGTATTCGACCATTGGCTTGCTCGGCGCGAACATCGGTCTGGCCTCGACCGAGCACGTCATCCTGCTCAACAATCTGGTCAACGACCTCGGGCTGGATGCCTCGTCCACGGGCACCATCCTCGCGTGGGCGATGGAGTTGTATCAGCGCGGCATCATTGACGATGCGGTGACCGGCGGCCCGTTGGTGTGGGGCGATTACGAACGGGTGCGGCACCTCATCGAGGATATCGCGTACCGGCGCGGGTTCGGGGATACCCTCGCGGACAGCAGTCAGGCCAAACACCGGTTCCCGCCGGAGGCCGCCGATTATCTCATCGCCATCAAAGACCTCCCACAATCTGATCCACACGATGTGCGCTACATCAAGTCGTTTGCGTTGGGCATCGCGGTGGCGTCGCGCGGCGCTGACCATCTTCGCAACCGCCCCACGCTCGACATCCTCCGCCTCCCCGATGAAGTGCGGCTGAAAATCTTCGGCGTCGAAACCAGCGCCGACCCGACGGTCTACGAAGGCAAGGCGGGCATGGTAGCGTGGCACGACGACATCTACGCTGTGACCGATTGCCTGGGCCTTTGCAAGTTTGTCACGCACGGCTTCAATTCGCCGCATTTGCTGGGCTACGCACACTTTGGTGAGTTGATTAACGCCGTGACCGGGCTGGCGTTTGACGAAGCCGGGTTGCGCGCGGTGGGGCGGCGCGTGATTGATTTGGAACGGCAGATTAACCTAGAGTTTGGCCGCACCCGCGCGGACGACACGCTCCCCAAACGTTATTTCGACGACCCCATGCCCGCCCGCGTGACCCAGGGCCATCACATTGACCGCGAGAAATTTCAAATGATGCTGGATGAATATTACGTCGCGCGGGGCTGGACCAGCGAAGGGTATCTTCCGCCTGAACGCCTAATTGAACTCAATCGTCTGACTTCTGACATCTGACTACTGGAGACTTCCATGAGCATGACCCTTGCCGAAAAAATCCTCGCCGCCCATTGCGGTCAGGCCGAAGTCCATCCGGGCCAATTCATCAACGCGCGCGTGGATATTGTGATGGCCTCGGAACTCTCGGGCATTGTGGCAATTGAAGAGTTCGAGAAAATCAAAGGCGCGCGGGTGTGGGATCCGAAGAAAGTCGTGTTTGTGATGGATCACTTCACGCCCGCCAAGGACATCAAAAGCGCCGAGATTGTCAAACGCTGTCGTGCCTTTGCGCGTGAGCACAACATCACCTTCTTTGAGGTGGGCCGCGCGGGTATCCAGCACGTCCTCCTGCCCGAGAAAGGCATGGTCTCCCCGGGCGACATCATCGCCGGAGCCGACTCGCACACCTGCACCCATGGGTTTCTCGGCGCGTTTGGCACCGGCATCGGCTCCACCGATGCGGCGGCGGCTATGGCCCTCGGCGAGATTTGGCTCAGAGTGCCGGAGAGTGTCAAGTTCATTTATCACGGCCAGCCGCCCAAATGGGTGGGCGGCAAGGATTTGATTCTTGAAACCATCCGGGTCATTGGGGTGGATGGGGCGCGGTATCAAGCCATGGAATTCACGGGCGACGCTTTAGACCATCTCGGCCTCGCTGACCGCTTTGCCATGGCCAATATGGCAATTGAATCCGGAGCCAAAACGGGGCTCTTCGCCGCCGATGACAAGGCGCGCGCCTTTTGCCAGCAAGCCGGGGCGCGTGAAGGCACTTATCATCGTAGTGACCCCGATGCGCGGTATGCCGCCGTATATGAATTCGACGTGACCAAATTCGAGCCGTTTGTGGCGATGCCGTTCCTGCCCGAGAACGTTAAACCGGTCTCGGCCATCGCCGGGTTGGAGATTGATCAGGTCGTCATCGGGATGTGCACCAACGGCAACCTCGCCGACCTGCGGGCCGCCGCCGAAATCTTCCGGGGCCGCAAAACCCACCCGCGCGTCCGCACGGTCATCATCCCCGGCAGTCAAAAGGTGTATCAAGATGCGTTACGCGAAGGCTTGATTGAAATCTTCATCGAGGCCGAATGCTCGGTGAGCACCCCCACTTGCGGGCCATGTTTGGGCGGCCACATGGGCGTGCTGGCCGCCGGCGAGCGGTGTGTGTCCACTAGCAACCGCAACTTCAAAGGCCGCATGGGCCACGCCACCAGCGAACTGTATCTGACCAATCCCTATGTCGCCGCGGCCTCGGCGGTGGCCGGGCACTTGGCTGGCCCGGATGAAGTTTTGAAATAACGGCGCTTGTGCATAAAACACAATCCGCAATAATGCTAAGAACTTATCTCTAAATTTCCGAAAAACCTGTCAGGTCTTGAAGACCTGACAGGTTTAGAGATAGGTTCTAAATCAGGAGTCCTTCGATGCTACTCAAAGGTCATGCTTGGAAGTTCGGTAAGAACATTGACACCGATGCCATCATCCCCGCCCGCCACTGCAACACCGCCGACCCGCGCGAGTTGGCGCAACACTGCATGGAAGACGCCGACCCGACGTTCATTCACAAAATGCGTCCGGGCGATTTGATTGTGGCCGACACCAACTTTGGGTGCGGGTCATCGCGCGAGGTCGCGCCCATCAGCATTAAAACCGCCGGGGTTTCGGCAGTCATCGCCAAATCCTTCGCGCGCATCTTCTTCCGCAATGCCATCAACATTGGCCTGCCCATCCTCGAATGTCCGACGGCGGTGGATGGGATTGGGGAAAGCGATGAGATTGAAGTTGAACCCGCCACCGGGACGATTCGCAACCTCACGCGCGGCGAAACCTATCACGCCGAGCCTTTCCCGGAATTTTTGCAGCATATTATTGATCGAGGCGGTTTGTTGGCTTATGTGGAAGACCGCTTGGCCCAAACATCCGCACAGTAGCCCGTCCCCATTGAATCGAGGCACCACATGATTGGCTTTGACCTGACCGACGAACAACGCGAATTCCGCGACATGGCTCACAAGTTTGCCGAAAAGACCATCCGCCCCGCCGCCCCGGAAGCCGATGAAAAAGAAGACGTGCCCTGGGAAGTGATTGAGAAAGCACATCAAGCCGGGTTGCTCACCTTCTCCTTCCCCGAACGGTACGGCGGCGGCGGGGTCGAGAGCGTGCTCACCAAAGCCATCGTGGACGAGGAAATCTTCTGGGGCTGTGCGGGCATTGGCACCCTCATCGGCGGGGTGGCGTTGGCGGCCACGCCCATTCTGCTCGCCGGCACCGAAGAGCAGAAGATGCAGTACCTCACCCGACTCTGCGACCCGAGCAAGATTTGTCTCGGGGCCTACGCGCTCACTGAACCCAGCGCGGGTTCCGACCCGGCGGGGATGATGACTAACGCCCGCCGCGAGAAAGGCAAATACATCCTCAACGGCTACAAGTGCTTCATCACCAACGCCGGGATTGCCGATGTGTATGTCGTGTTTGCCACCGTGGACCCGGCACGCGGGAGCGATGGCATCACGGCCTTTATTGTGGAGAAAGACTGGCCGGGCGTGGTGCCCGGCAAAAAAGAAAAAAAGATGGGCATCCGCGCCTCGCACACCGCCACTCTTTCGTTTGAAGATGTGGAAGTGCCGGTGGATAACCGCCTCGGCGCGGAGGGCGAGGGCTTCAAGATTGCCATGAAGACCTTCGACATCACGCGCTCACACATCGCGGCGGGCGCGCTGGGCGTGGCGCGGGCGGCGTATGAATATGCCCTGACCTACGCCCACGAGCGGCGGCAGTTTGGCAAGCCCATCTTCTCCTTCCAAGCCATCGCTTTTATGCTGGCCGAGATGGCCATGCAGATTGACGCCGCCCGGCTGTTGGCCTGGCGCGCGGCGTGGCTCTACGACCAGCATCAGCCCTGCGCCACTGAGGCCAGCATGGCCAAAGCCTTCGCCGCCGATGTGGCAATGAAAGTCACCACCGACGCGGTGCAAATCCTCGGCGGCTACGGCTACATGCGCGAGTACCCGGTGGAAAAATGGATGCGCGACGCGAAGATTATGCAGATTTATGAAGGCACGGCGCAGATTCAAAGATTAGTGATTTCGCGGCGGTTGAAAGTTTGATATGCAAACCTACAACATCGGCGTCATCCCCGGCGACGGCATCGGGCCGGAGGTCATCCGCGAGGGGCTTAAGGTTTTGGGCGCGGTCAAAGACGGTTTTGATTTTAATTTGGTGGAATATCCCTATAGTGGCGCGTACTATCTCAAAACGAAGGAACTGGTGCTGGAGCGCGTGATTGATGAATGGCGGACGCTGGACGCGGTCTACCTCGGCGCGATTGGGCACCCGGGCGTGGAACCCGGCCTGGTGGAGCGCTCCGTTATCATGGGCCTGCGGATGGGGTTGGACCTGTACGTGAATCTGCGCCCGGTGAAACTCTACGCCGAGCATCTCTGTCCGCTCAAAGGCAAGGGGCCAGGTGACGTGGACTTTGTCGTCATCCGCGAAAACACCGAGGACGCCTACACCGGGCTGGGTGGCGTGTTCCGCAAAGGCCAACCCGATGAAGTGGCCATTGCCGAAATGATCTTCACCCGCTCCGGCACCGAGCGCGTCATCCGGTATGCGTTTGAGCTGGCGCGCGCCCGCCCACGCAAAAAGCTCACGATGGTAGACAAGGCCAACGCCATCCGCGCACAGGATTTGTGGACGCGCGTCTTTGCCGAAGTCGGGCGCGAGTATCCCGACGTGACCCAAAACCACTTGTACGTGGATGCGTGTTGTATGCTCATGATTAAAAGCCCCGAGGCGTTCGACGTCATCGTGACCACCAATCTGTTCGGCGACATCATCACCGATATCGGCGCGATGCTACAGGGCGGGATGGGGACGGCGGCCTCGGGCAATATTCACCCCGGGCGCAATGGCATGTTCGAACCCATTCACGGCTCCGCCCCCGATATTGCCGGACAGGGCATCGCCAACCCCATCGGCGCCATTCTCTCCGCCGGGATGCTGTTGGATTTTCTGGGTCAACCGACCGCGGCGGGCCGGGTCGAAACCGCCGTGGCCGCGCTCCTCGCCTCACGTCGCCTCCCCACGGTGGACGCGCACAGTGGTTTATCCACCGTTCAGGTTGGCGATCTGGTAGTCGAAAGCCTCACCGCCGGGGCGGGATAATCCTCACTTCATCAAAATAGCCCAAAACCATATTGACAAACCCGCTTTTCATGTTAGACTAAATATGTCTCATTTTTTAGACGCTGTGCATTAAAAATGACACATGCCAAAGCGCCCACATCTCAGCACGCAATTTATCATTTTGGTGTTGTTCGGGGATGTTATCACCCCTCGGAGCGACCAAGTGTGGACGGCGAGCCTGCTCAAAATGTTGGAAGTTTTGGGCGTCAGCGAACGGGCGGCGCGGTCCACCCTGTCGCGGATGCGCCAAAAAGGTTGGTTTAAGTCAGAGCGGGCGGGCCGCCATAGTTTGTATGTCGTCACCCCACGCGGGCGCCGCATCCTCACCGAAGGCGGCCAACGCATTTTCGAGCCGCGCAAAGTGCAATGGGACGGCCAATGGCACCTGGTCGTTTACTCCCTGCCGGAAAGCAAGCGCCGCCTGCGCAATGACTTGCGGAAGCGTTTATCCTGGCTGGGCTTTGGCCGATTGGCGCCCGGCACCTGGGTCGCCCCCAATGACCGCCACGCCGAAGTGGAGACCCTGCTCGACGATTTGGAAGCCCGGCCATATGTGGAGATGTTTTCCAAGTTACAGTTGACCATCGGCAATGACCGTGACATTGTGGAACGGTGCTGGGACTTGAAGAATTTGAACCAGCAATACGCGCGCTTTATTGCCCGCTGGGAACCGGAGTATGACAAATGCACTCAGCAACTAGTACGGGGGGATGGCCTGGCGGCGGCCCACTGTTTCGCGCAACGGTTTTGGATTACGCACGAGTACAGTCCGTTTCCACGACTCGACCCCAACCTACCCACCGCGCTCCTGCCCGAAGGCTGGTTGGGCACCCAAGCCGCCGAAGTTTTCAAAGGTTATCGGAGTTTGCTCAATGAGCAATCCAACGACTTCATTCAGAACACCATGCAAAGCCCCAACGGGCACAAGTGAGATCGCCCCATGTTTGTGTTGCGGCATCCACCGACCCACTCCGGTCTCCCCACGCTAGAGCCAGCCAAATAAGGCTGGCTCTTTTATTTATGTGTAATCCTGTCGTCTTTATCGTGTTATCTGCAAACCTGGAGGTGGCTGATGAATGATTTTCTCCGTGATGGCATGTTCCCGCTCGAAGAAGCCCCCTGCGCCGTGGATTCCCCGACCCCGCGGTTGCCGGAGTTCGAGCGCCCCGGCGACCCGAAACTGCTGGCCGAAGGCTGGGAGCGGCGGTTCATGGCCGACTTTACGCGGATGACTGAGTATGTTGAGCTTTACACCGCGCTCGGCTACGAAGTCCGCACCGAAAAAGTGCCGCCGGAAGAAATCGGCCCGGAATGCACTGACTGCCGGCTCATTATCTGCCGCCAGTTTGTCACGCTCTACACGCGCAAGCCACACGCCCAATAGATCAGCCAATCATGAGCCTTCAACTTCTTCTCGGCAACGATGCGATCGCCCTCGGCCTGGTCCAAAGCGGGTGTGGCGTAGCCACGGCTTACCCCGGCACGCCCAGTTCCGAAATCCTCGCAGGCGTGGTCAAGTTCAAAAAGAAACTCGGGCGCGAGATTTACACCGAGTGGAGTGCCAGCGAAAAAGTGGCCTTTGAAGTCGCCCTGGCCGCGAGTTGGAGCGGTGTGCGCGCGGCCACCGCCATGAAACAAGTCGGCCTGAACGTGGCCGCCGACCCGATGTTTAGCGCGGCCTACATGGGCGTGGTCGGCGGATTTGTGATTGTCCCATGTGATGACCCCGGCCCGCTGTCCTCGCAGACCGAACAGGACTCGCGCCTGCTCGCGCTCGCCGCGAAGATTCCCGTCTTCGACCCGTCCACGCCTGCCGAGGCGTTAGCCATGACCCGCGCGGCCTTTGAGCTGTCCGAGCGACACCGCATCCCGGTCATTTTGCGCCCCACCACCCGCGTGTGCCATGCCGTGCAAACCGTCGAAGTCCAGGACACCCTCGCCCATCTGCCCCACCCCGCCGGGTTCAAAAAAGACCCGCAACGCTTCGCCGCCACCCCCGTCTACCGCCTCAAACTCCACCGGGAACTCAACGACAAATTACTGGCGATTGAAAACGAATGGCAAACCTCACCGTTCAATTACCAATTACCAATTACCCAAGACGTAATTAGTAATTGGGGACTGGGAATTATCGCCAGCGGTGTGGCCTTCACCACCACTCAGGAAGTGCTCGCCGACCTGGGCGTGAATCTGCCGATGCTCAAAATCGGCACCCCCTATCCGTTACCGCGCCAGTTGGTCGCCGACTTCATCGCGCGGCATGAGCGCGTGATTGTGATTGAAGAACCGGATGCCTGCATTGAATTGCAAATTGCCGACCGCCGGAATGTGAGTGGACGACTCGACGGGACCGTGCCCAACGCCGGGGAGCTGACGCCCGAAGTGATTGCCGAGTTCCTCGCGGAGGCCCTCACCCGCGCCGGGTTCCGCGTCCCGCCGCTGAGCGCCGACTCCGCCCTCGCGGGTCTCGTCCAATCTCTGAAGATTCCTCCACGTCCCCCGCGTTTGTGCCCCGGCTGTTCGCATCGCTCGGCCATGTACACCATGAAGCACACCTTCGGGCCGCAAGCCATTTACCCCGGCGATATCGGGTGTTACTCGCTCGGCACCAACATCCGCGCCATTGATACGTTTGTAGATATGGGCGCGGCGATAACGATGGCGAGTGGGTTCTTCCATTCGGCCAAACTCACCCACGACAAGCGCCCCATCGTGGCGATGATTGGCGATTCGACATTTCTGCACTCGGGCATTGTGCCGCTGGCCAACGCGGTGCATACCGGCGCGCGCTTTGTCCTGCTCATTCTCGACAACCACACTACCGCCATGACCGGCGCGCAACCCACGCCCGCCAACGACTACACCGCCGATGGCGGCCTCGCCACCCGCGTCTCCATCCCCGACATGGTGCGGGCCTGCGGGGTGAGCTACGTGCACACCGCTGACCCTTACGACCATGACCCATTTGAAAATTTACTGAAGGAAGCGCAAGCCTATGCTCAGTCGCCGGACGGTGGCGTGGCCGTCATCATCGCTGACCGCCCGTGCGTGTTGTATGACCGCTCGCCCATCACCGCCAACCCCGTCCCGGTCATCATCACCGAAGAGTGCGACGGTTGCCGCTATTGTGTCGAAGCCTTTGAATGCCCGGCGCTCGTGCTCCGCCCTGACCGCTCGCGCGTGGATGTTGACTATCGCATCTGCGTGGATTGCGGCCAGTGCATTGACGCGTGCTATAAGGGATTTATTGTGCCGAAGGAGGTCGTAATTGGTAATTCGTAATTACCAATTACAAATTACCATGAACATCATCCTCGCCGGTATCGGCGGCCAGGGCGTGGTCTTTGCCACCAAAGTTATTTCCCATGCGGCCATGACGCGCGGCCAATCCGTCATGGCTTCAGAAAATCACGGTATGAGCCAGCGCGGCGGCAGTGTGCAAGCGCACATCAAACTCGGCGCCAGTGCAGCTCCGCTCATCCGGCGCGGCACCGCCGATGCGTTGGTCGCTTTTGACCGCACCGAGGCCATGCGTAACTTGCCGTTCATCCGCGCGGGTGGCCGGGTATATGTGAATAGCCTCGATGAGTTTGACCTCACGGTGATGAATCGCTTGCAGGAATTAAACGTGGGCGTCTTCACCTTCAACGCCGACGCCTGCGCCAAAGACCTCGGCTCGCCCGCCGTGACCAACCTCGTCGTGCTCGGCTTTGCGGCGGCGCGGGGTGGCTTGGGCTTAAGCGTGGCCGATTTGCAAGAATCGGTGCGCGTCCTCGGCCCGGCCAAAGCGGTCGAGCTAAATTTGAAAGCCTTGGAAACCGGAGCGCGTCACTGAATTATTGGGGCAGTTCACTTTTCACTTTTCACCTTCCATGAAACCCTTCGAATATTTCGCCCCCACCACCCTCACCGAAGCCTGCGCCCTGCTCGCGCGGCACAACGGTTCGGCGCGCGTGGTGGCTGGCGGCACCGATCTTCTGCTCAAAATGAAGGCGGGCCGCCTCGCCCCCAAAGTCATCGTCAACATCAAGCGCCTGCCCGACTTGCGCGGCGTCGCCCAATCACCACTTACCAATTACCTTTCCCTCGGTGCCCTCACCACCCTCGAACAACTCCGCACCGCGCCCCTTGTCCGCCAACACTATCCGGCTCTCGCGCACGCGGCCTCCACCATGGCCTCGGTGCAAATCCGCAATCTCGCCACTGTGGGCGGCAACCTATGCAACGCCGCGCCCTCCGCCGACCTCGCGCCGATTTTGATAGCGCTCAATGCGACCACGCGGATTGTCGGCCCGGGCGGTGAACGGCGCGTGCCGCTCGATGAATTTTTCACCGGCCCCGGCGCGACCGTGCTGACCCCGGGCGAATTGCTGGTCGCGGTGGAACTGCCCCCGCCCGCCGGGCCAGCCGTTTATCTCAAGCATTCGCCCCGCGAGTGCATGGACATTGCCATTGTGGGTGTGGGCATAGCCCTACAAGTCAAAAACAATCACTGCGAATCTGCGCGCATCGTGTTGGGCGCGGTCGCCCCCGTTCCCCTCCGCGCCCGCCGCGCCGAAACCGAATTACTGGACCGCCCGCTGACCCCCGAACGCATTGACCGCGCCGCTCAGTTCGCCGCCGAAGATTCCACCCCCATTGACGACGTGCGCGGCTCGGCCTGGTATCGGCGCAAAATAGTCAGCGTCTTGGTGCGCAGAGGTCTAGCCGGGATGGCTTGACTCAGCGCTGGCTTTTCTCAACGTGAGAGAAAAGAGGCATCCAGCTAATATCAAAAACAGCCCCCTGCCCTAGCGTATGTAAATTAAAAATCCGATCACTTACCCATAGGAGTCAAAAATGGAAATTGATATTCAACACCGTCCCTCATATTCTTTGGCCATCGTCAAACTGACCGCCAACGAGCGCATCCGCGCGGACTCGGGGTCCATGGTCAGTTATTCAGATGGCTTGGAGATCGAGACCAAAGCCGAAGGCGGCTTGCTCAAATCTTTGGGGCGCTCCCTGTTGGGGGGCGAGTCTTTCTTTCAAAACTTCTGGAAGGCCGGCCCCAATGGCGGCGAAGTCACCCTGGCCCCCGATCTCCCCGGCGATGTGGCCCTGATCGAGATGACTGGCGCGCCGATGCTGGTGCAATCAGGCTCGTATCTGGCTTCTGAAAACGGGGTGGAGGTTAACGCCAAAGTTAGCGCCAAGGCTTTCACCGCTGGCGAAGGCATCTCCATGTTGGAAATCACCGGCACCGGCAAACTCCTGGTCTCTTCATACGGCGCGATTTTTGACCGGACGCTTGGCCCAGGCGAGAAATACACGGTGGACACTTCGCATCTGGTGGCCTTTGATGCCAGCATGAATGTCGAAAGAAAAGGCGTCGGAGGCGCCAAGGCCACTTTGTTTTCGGGCGAGGGCTTGGTGGTCGTCATGACCGGGCCGGGGCGGGTGTATATCCAGACGCGCTCGCCGCACGCGTTAATCAATTGGATCATTCCGCAAGTGCCCCAAAAGAGCAGCTAATTGGTCATCACCCTCCCGCAGGTTCAAGCAATCGGCGGGAGGGTTCCGGTCAAAGTGCGTTCCACTCATGCCTAAACTTCACTTATCCCTCACCGTCAACGGCGAGCCGCGCGAAGTGCTGATTGACCCGCGCCGGACGCTCCTCGACGTGCTCCGCAACGAACTCGATCTGCGCGGCGCACATCGCGGGTGCGACTCGGGTGATTGCGGCGCGTGCACGGTGTTGCTCGACGGCCAGCCCGTCACCGCCTGTCTTGTCCTCGCGGCGGATTGCGAAGGCGCAGAAGTGCTGACCGTTGAAGGAGTCTCCCCCAACGGGACTCTGCATCCCGTGCAAACCGCGCTCGTTGAGCAGGGCGGCATCCAGTGCGGATTCTGCACCCCGGGCATGGTGATGGCCTCAATCGCGTTGCTTAACACCAACCCCCATCCCACGCCCGACGAAGTGCGCCTCGGCCTCGCCGGAAATCTGTGCCGTTGCACCGGGTACAAAAAGATAGTCGAGGCCGTTTTGTCGGTGACCGAGCCGGAAGGAGCGCGCTGATGAGCACCGTCATCGGCCAACGCCTGCCCAAGCTGGACGCGCCCGACAAAGCCACGGGCCGCAGTCAGTACGGCCACGATGTGCGCCTGCCCGGGATGTTGCACGGGCGCATTCTCTACTCCCAACACCCGCACGCCCGCATTGTGAGCGTGGATGTTTCCCGCGCGTTAAAACTCCCCGGCGTCAAAGCGGTCATTACCGCCGCCGACAACCCGCGCACCAAATTCGGCTATGGCAAAGACAACACCCCACTCAAAGGCGATATTGCCCGTAGTCTGCGCGATGAAATCGTGGCGGTGGCGGCCATAGATGAAGATATTGCCGCTGAGGCAGTGGAACTCATCACGGTCGAGTACGAACCGCTCCCGGCGCTGTTCGACCCCGGCGCGGCCCTGCTCCCCGACGCGCCGCTCATCCATCCCGAGCGCCAGAGCAATCTTTTCCAGCGCTACAACTATTTTCATGGCGACCCAGCGCAGAGCGAAAGCGAGAGCGACGTGGTCGTTGAGGCCGAGTACCAATTGCCCTATGTCGCCCACGCGGCCATGGAGACCAGCGTCGTCATCGCCGCGTTTGACCATCGGGGGCACCTCACCCTCTACAGCACCACGCAAATTCCGTTCCTGCTTCAACGTGACCTCGCTGAGGCGCTCGGGCTAGAAGGCAGTGACATCCGCATCATCCAGACTGCCATCGGGGGCGCGTTTGGGCGCGGGTTGGATATTTATCCGTTTGAACCCATTGCGGCATTGTTGGCGCGCAAAGCCGGAAAACCCGTGCGCGTCTCATTCTCGCGCCACGAGGAGTTTCTGGCCGCGCCCGTGCGTCAGCCCGCCAAAATCCGCGCGCGGGCCGGGGCCAACCGCGCGGGGCGGCTCACCTTTCGGGACGCGTACGCACTTCTGGACATCGGGGCGTATGTCTCGTGGGGCAGTGTCACGCCGCTGGTGATGATGGAGACCACGGCCTCGCTGTATCGTGTGCCGCACGTCCGCTTTGTAGCCGATTGCGTGTACACAAACAACCCCATCACCGGCGCGGTGCGCGGCTACGGCAATCCGCAATCCACGTTCTACACTGAAACTTTGATGGACCGCCTGGCCGAGGCGCTGAATCTTGACCCGGTGGATTTCCGCATCCGCAATGCCAACCTGCCGAACACCGAAACCCCGCAGGGGCTCAAAATTACTTCGTGCGGGCTGAAGGAATGTTTGGAAGCGGTGGCCGCGCGGGCGGATGTTGGAGGTCAGAGGTCAGAGGTTAGAGGTCAGAAAACAGCCGGGCCAAGACAGAATCCAACTTCTGACCTCCGACTTCCAATTTCTCACATCAAGCGGGGTATCGGTTTCGCCTCCACCCTCAACGTCGGCGGCGGGGCGCGCATTTACCGGAGTGATGGCTGTGGCGCAATCGTGAAGGTGGATGACTTCGGCCATGTCACACTCATCACCGGCTCCACCGAAATTGGGCAAGGCTCCGAAACCGTGCTGGCGCAGATTGTGGCGGATGTGTTGGGCGTGAAGGTGGCAGATATTGATGTGCTCAACAGCGACACGGATGTGAAGCCGTGGGATGTGGGGGTTCACGCCAGCCGGACGACTTTCATTGCGGGGAATGCCGCACACCTCGCGGCCCGCGCGGCCCGGCGGCAACTGTTCGAGACGGCGGCGGAGATGCTAAAAGTCCCGATGGAGAAGTTGGTAGCGCAGGATGGATTAATTGTTGTGGTAGAGGATAGGAACAGTGCAAGGGAGCAGATGAGCAGGGGAGCAGGGGAGAGCAATCTCCAATCCCCAATCTCCAATTCTCTTTCTCTTAGCAAGGTCGCGCGCGCGCGGCACTTCCGCGAGGGCGGGCAAGTGATTATGGGCGAGGGGTGGTACGACCCGCCGACACAATTAGTGGATAAGGACACTTACAAGGGCAACATCTCAGCGACGTATGGTTTCGGCACGCAGATGGCCGAGGTGGAAGTGGACACCGAGACGGGCAAGGTGCGCGTCCTGCGGCTGGTGTGTGCCAACGATGTGGGGCGGGCGATTAACCCCATGGCCGTGGAAGGGCAAATCGAGGGGGGCGCGCAAATGGGGTTGGGGTACGCGCTCACCGAGGAAGTCCTCGTCCGCGAGGGCCGCGTGCTCAATCCCGATTTTCTCGACTACCGCCTCTTCACCGCCGCCGATATGCCGGAGATTGAAAGCATCATCATCGAGACCGATGACCCACAAGGCCCGTTCGGCGCGAAGGGTGTGGGCGAGATGGGCGGCACCCCCACCGCCGCCGCGATTGCCAACGCCATCTACGACGCAGTTGGTATTCGGCTCACCCAATTGCCCATGACGCCGGAACGGGTGTTGAAAGCCTTGGAACAAAAGACGGAGATTGTTGATTGATGATTGACTATTGCTGATTGTCACCATCAGCAATGGTCAATCAAAAACCAACAATGCCTTTATGACTCAATTACATCTCAATCCTCATCTCTTGAAAGTGCCACTTTACATCGCGGGCAAATCTATTGAAGAAGTGCAGGAGGAACTTGGCCTCGACGAGATTACCAAGCTCGGGTCAAACGAAAACCCGCTGGGGCCATCGCCACTGGCGATTGAAGCGGCGGCCAAAATTCTCACTGAGGCGCACCGCTACCCAAACTATTGGGAGAAGGAACTCCGCCACAAACTCGGCCCGGCCATTGACCCGGCTTTTACCGAAAAGAATGTGCTCATTGGCAACGGTGGGTGCGATGTGCTCCGCATGGTCACACATGGGTTTATGACCGAGGGCGGCGAGACCATTACCGCCAGCGCCACCTTCCCGATGTTTGCCATTCTCACCACCATGTTTGGTGGGCGCACGGTGGAAATCCCGATGACTGCCGACCAGCGGCTTGACCTGCCCGCCATCCGGCGCGCCATCACCCCCGCCACGCGCCTCATCTTCCTCTGCACGCCCAACAACCCCACCGGCACCATCATCACCCGCGCGGAGGCGGATGAGTTTATGGCGCATCTCCCCGAACAGGTGGTGGTGGTGTTTGATGAATCCTACGGCGATTTTGTGAGCAACCCGGACCACCAGAATAGCATCCGCTATATCAAAGAGGGCCAAAACGTCATCACGGTGCGGAGTTTCTCCAAAAAATCGGGGCTGGCGAATTTGCGGGTGGGGTACGCGCTCGGCCGGCCCGACCTGATTGAGTATTTGCATCACGCGCAGATGCCGTTCAACACCGGCTCGGTCTCGCTGGCGGCGGCGTGCGCCAGTTTGGACGACTACGACTACCAACGCCAAAGCGCCGAGTTGGTGCGGGTTGAGCGCGAGTTTTTGTATGCGGCGTTTGATGAGTTGGATTTATGCTATCTCCGCAGTGAGGCGAATTTTATTTTGGTGATGGGCCCGCCGATGGACGCGAAAACGCTGGTGGACACTACGCTCCGCAAAGGAGTCATCATTCGCTGGGCAGGGAGTATGGGATTGCCGAATGCTTTCCGCGTCACGGTCGGCACGCATGAACAGAATGCCGAGTTCATCGGGGTGTTGCGCACCGTGCTGGAAGAAGCAAAAGTGGTCGCCTGAAATAATTGGGCAGTGGAGAAAAAGTGTATGGATTACATCAAACGCGTCGAGCGCGTGGCGTTGGCAGTCGAAGATTTGGATAAAGCGCAAGCGTTTTTCGAGCAGTGGTTCGGCGCCAAGTTTAACCCCGAAGAAAACATCGAAGATATGGGCATTCGCTATCGCCCGTTTGACATTGGTGCCAGCAAGATGGAGTTGTTGCAAGCCACGCGCGAGGACAGCCCGGTGGCTAAGTTCATCAAGCGCAACGGCGGGCCAGGTGTGCATCACATCACCTTTGAAGTGGAAGATTTAGATACGGCGATTGCCGAACTGGAGCGGCGAGGTGGGCGCATCGCCTATCGGCACACCTACGCGCCGGGCGTGACGTTTGAGGGCCAGTATTGGCGCGAGGCGTTCATTCATCCTAAGGAGGCGTTTGGGGTGTTGATTCATTTGGCGGAGAAGAAGCCAGTGAAAAGTGAAGAGTAAAAAGTAAATTTTCGATCTTCACTTTTCACTTTTTGTTTATTACTTATGACCAACTTCTCTTTCACTGAGGAACAGATTCTGTTTCGCAAATCCGTGCGGGATTTTATGGACAAGGAAGTGATTCCGGTAGCGGCAGAACTCGATGAGCGCGGCGAATTTCCGATGGCGCTGTTCCGGCGATGCGGGCAACTCGGTTACTTCGGGTTGCGCTACCCCGAAAGCGCGGGTGGCATGGGCGCAGACTTCACCACGTTTTGTTTGATGGCTGAAGAATTAGCGCGCGGGTCGCTGGCGCTGGCGGCGGCGGTTTCAATGCAGTGTTTGATGGGCACGGATTTCGTCTATCGCTTTGGCACCGATGACCATAAGACGCGCTTATTGGCTCCGGCTTTGCGCGGCGAAAAACTCGGCACCATCGCCATGACCGAACCAGATTTTGGCTCCGACCTCGGCGGGATTACGACACGCGCCGTGGGTGAGGGTGATGAATGGGTGTTGAATGGGCGCAAGATGTGGATTACCTCCGCCACCGTCGCCGATTTTTTTACGGTGGCGG
>CAYUFY010000063.1:0-18954 GCA_964443795.1 uncultured Anaerolineales bacterium
TTGGGGGATTGGTAATTAGTAATTGGTAATTTGGTAATTGGGTGTTGTTTATTAGCCATGGGCTATCGGCCATCAACTACTTGCCATCCGCGCGTTGATAAATTGTCACATCGCCGCTTTGGAAAACCGGCAACATGAAACGATCAAACTTAGCCTGATCGAGGCGCTGACTGCTTTGCGGGTCTTGATATTTGGCCCGCTCCAGATCGCTAACAATAACATACTCAATCTGATAATCATTGAGCACGGCCTGGGCCACGTTCCAATCGCGGGTCTGATACAGTTCGCGGATACGCCCCTCGCGCTCGGCGACATTGGCAAAATACTGGCCGCGCCATTGGCCCTCGTGGCCGGGCCACCCCATCACCGTGGGCAGGCCAGTAATCATGGAGAAGCGCGAGAAGCGGCCCTCAATCCAATATTGCCCGCCAATGCCCTCGGCGATGACAGTTGAACCCGCCACGTTGTTCTGCAACCATTGAATGGCGGCCCAGTCATTGGGGTAGCTCCGCTCGAAATAAGCGAGGCCATTGAGCGTGGGCGGATTCTTGAAATGATCGGCTTTGCTGTAAATTCCGGCGAGGGTGTAGACCAACCCCCCAGCGATGGCGAGGCCCAGCAGGCCGCCGACGACCCAACGGAAACGCTGGCCCGCGCGGTGCCACAGATACCACCCGCCAAACGCCGACGCCAAAGCCCACAAGACCCACACTTGAAAATAGAACTTAAAGATCGTATTCATGCGTGAGCCAAAGTTGTCGCGCAGATAGACAAACTCGGGGCCAAGCAGGAGGAGCGCGCCGGTAAGGATGAGGAGGAGGGTGAAGAGGAGAGGGAGTTCGCCCTCACCCCCAGCCCCTCCCCCGTTGGGGGAGGGGAGTCGTTTTAGAAAACCTACGCCTAGACCGACGCTGAGACCAATGAGCAAAGCCGAAAACAGCGTGGTCAGGCTATCCACGAGGCGGCGTTGCCAGAGTAGCCCGATGGCTTGTTCGCGGGTGAGGGGCGCAATGGCGCGGTCCACAAAAGTGGAAAGCTCCGGGTTAAGCGAGCCGCCCCAGGCCAACGCGCCGACAAACAGCGCCAAGACCAGCACGAGGCCGCCGCCCGCCCACCACGCGCTCTCGCGGTCAATGACGGCGCGGTTTTGGTAAGCAACCCAGCCCACGAGGAGCGCCACCCCCACCAACACCGGGCCGAACATGACAAACGTTTGCTGAAACCGGGTGGGATAAATCAAGTTCGGCAACATGCCACTGGCCTGTGATTGGAAAACGAGAAAGAAGGGGAGATACAACATCAGGCTCAAGACTGCCAGGGCCAGAACAGTAAGGCCGAGTTCGCGCCAACGGGTCAGCAACCCGGCCCAACCCCAACGTAACCCGCACCCCACGAACAAGGCGGCGCTAGTCACGAACCAGTACATAGGGAAATCCCAGGTATTGAGGAAGGCGAGGCCACCGAGGGTGATGGCGGAGAGGAGCAAGGTGTCGAGCGGAACAAGTGACAAGTGACGAGTGACAAGTGGCAAGAAAGAGTTGGAGGTGGTCACGTCACCTGCCACCTGCCACTTGCCACTTGCACCAAGTAACCATTGCAAAGCCACCGCCACCGCCAGCACCACAAATGGGAGCGCCAACACATGCGGGTGCATATCGCCGAGGATGAAGGAGAAGGCCGGCACTTCGTCAATAGCCTCGGTCTCCACGCCCACGAGGTTACAGTCGTGAACCACACGCGCACCGCTGAACCACCACCAAAAGTTCGGGTCCCAGTTAAACGCGGCGGGCGCAGTGGGTGGCGGGGTGTTCGTCCCCTTGATGTCGAACCACGTCCACACGTTCACCAAACCCACGCGCAGGCCGGGGTCAGCCTCCGGGTATGCCGCCGCGCAGCGTGTCCCCGTGCCAGTATCCCGGCCGGGTTCATACCAAACCGCTGGAATTTTTAGCTCGGCCAACATTCCATTGGCATGGGCGATGGCCAGCACGCCATAGAAGTTGCCGACGAGGAGAACGAACAACGGGCCGAGGAGGGCAGGGAAGAAGAAAGGAAGGAAGGAGGAAGGAGGAAGAAGGAACGCTTCGCGGGAAGAAGGTGCGTCTGTGTGCTTCTTGCTTCTTCCTTCTTCCTGTCTAACTAGCGCAATCAGATTGAGAGTAACGCCAAGTGCCCCCACTGCGGTGAGCGCAAAAAGCATGGCAAGGCCAAGATTGAAAGCATAGGCAGCGGGCACGGCGGTGAGGCGCTCGAGGGCGGCGACGATGACATAGCCAAAGTAGTAGTAACTGATGGCGTGGCCGGAGAGCCAGGCATCCTGCGGCGGAAAAGCGGGACTGCGCAGGATGGAATTGATGAACATCAATTCCATGGGTTTTTCGGTGGCGACGATATCGGGGTTGTAGGCCCGCACCCAGGCCATGAGGCCGAAAGCGAACAAGAAGAAAATCTCGACGGCCAGAATGTAACGGCGATGCGCCACCACCCACGCGCGCAGTTCGTCCAGCCCGGCGCGTTTGAGCCACATCGTGCCCGCCACCAGCACCACAACCATCGCCAACACTTGCCCGCCCAGGTTGTTGCCCAGAAAACCGATGGAACCTAAGAACCAGAACACGTAATAGACCACCAGCCCCCCCAGTGGTTTGGTCAATGCATAGCCACGCTCGGGCAAATGCTGGAAGAACTTAAACGCCAATGGGGTCGCCACCGCACCGAGGGCGAGGAGGGCGAGATACCATTTGAGAAAGGCGAGGAGGTCGGGGGACATGAAAAACAGTTATCAGTGAACAGTCATCAGTGAGTTGGCGACTGGTCACTGATGACTGCTGACTGTTCGCTATGCCAGAGCAATCGTTTTAACAATCTTCCCGGCCCGTTGATGAGTAGCAGTGAGTGTAATGGCCGTTCCCGCCGGGGCGCGGATGACCCATTCGGCTTTGGCGCGGTCGGTGGTGGGGTCGGTTTCCCAATAGGCCGAGGAGCTTTTGAGCGCGCGGCCTTCCAACTGGCCGAGTTCCACCCGGCGCTGGCCGGTCACCAGTGTTGCGCCGTCGGGCAGAGTCACTTCCAGTTCAAGCGCGCGGATGAGGGATTTCTCACGGGCACGGGCCGTGATGGAGGTGGACAACCAGCCGGTGTTTTGAATGACCACGCGGAGATGATAAGCCCCCTTGCCCACCGGGGTAAGGGTGATGTCCTTGAATTCCAACAAGGGCGAGATAAGTGTGTGGAAGATGATGAAGTCTGCGTGTTTGGCAATTTCTTTTTCGAGCAAGTGGGGCGGCGGGTTGCGCCAGCAGTATTCATCATTCCAACCGCCCAATTCCACTTCACCCAACTGCGGGTGAGTGAATTTATACCAATTGACAAAGCCCTTGCCCTCCAATACTTCGTCGTTCCACTTCATCATCTTCAAATCGTCTTCTATCGGGTGTTCCCGATACCATTCGATGAATTGCGAACTGGAGCCAGTGGGCTTCTTGCTCAAGTCAATACCCGCCTGCTGTTGCGGACTCCACAGTTCGCACGTCCACCCATACACGCCGAGGTGGTCGTAGAGCCAATCGTCAGAGGTGCCTTTGATGGTTTGCTTGGGATGATATTTAAAATCATGGAAGACCGAGATGGCCGGGTAGCCGGTGAGGCGCGTGGCGTGCTTGCCAATCTCCTGGAACGTCCACAGGTCGTCGGTGGGGAAGTGCTCATCGGCGCGTGTGCCATAAGGGCGCAGGTACACGCCACTGTAGGTATGAAATTCAATGGCCCCGGTGATATTGGGATGGTCCACAATAAACTGCACCATTGCGCGAATTTCCGGCTCGCTGGTGGGGTATGGCCCCGCGCCGTGTTGCTCGCTTTCAAACGTCCAATCCGCCGGGAAGTTGCGGTTGAGATCGAGGCCTTCCAGCCGGGGCGCGACTTTGATACTCACGCCGTCGTAATTCTTGATGGAACCCTCGGGGAGCAGGCGATAGTACGGGCCAGCGTTCCAGGCCTCATCGGGCGCGCGCGGGACGAGGATACGCGGGTCGTCCGGGTGAGCGCGCCACGCGCCGTTGGGATCCACCAAGCGCATGGTGAGGATGCGGCCATCGCCGTCCACATCACCTTCGTCAAGGCCGTCCTGTTGTTCGGGGCGCGGGTAGGGGCGCACGCTGGAGCGCACACTGCGATGCCGCTCGTCGAGGAATAGCTCGGCCCCATCGGGGTTTAAGCGCGGGACGATGTACAACGCGCGGGTGTCGAGCAGGCGCGTGATTTGCGGATCGGTCCCGTATCCGGTCAGGATTTTATTGATCGCATACAACGCGCACGAAGACGGTGAGACTTCGGTGGCGTGGATGTTCGCGTCCACCCAGAAGGCGGGCTTGTCGGTGTCGGGGCCGGTGGCAATGTTCGTCAGCACCGCGCACCAGATGTCGCGGCCTTCATAACTTTTGCCAATGCTTGCCAGTTTGCACAGCGCCGGGTACTGGGCAGCCAAGTCCTGCAAAATGGTGGTGAGGTCGGCGTAGCGGTAGTAAGTGTCGAAGGTAAGGGTGGGCATGGGGTTTCCTCAATCGTTTTATAGAGTATCACTCCAAGCGAAGCGAGGAGTCTCTACCTCATCATAGTGCGCTATAGGACTACCGTAGAGATGCCTCGCCGCGTCAGGATGCGGCTCGGCATGACATTTCACAAAAAAATAATCTCTTAAGTGACTTACTGTCCGGCTACATCCACAGGCACTTCATAAATTTTCACGCCGGGGTTTTCGTAGGCCAACTGGATTTTCCCGGCGGCGGCCATGCTGGTGAACTTGGCGATGCCCTCCGGCGGGTAATAGGCGCGTTCCATGGGGCCGACGACGATATAGCGCACTTCATATTTTTTCAAAAAGTCCATGGCCTCGGCATCGCTAATGGTTTGGTAAAACGCGCTGGTCTCGATGCCGCGCATTTGGATGAAGTCGGTGGCCAGAGCGGCGCGTTGCTGGCGCTGATGCCAGTCCCAGCCGACCACATTGGGCAGGCCGGTATTCCACGCGTAACGACTCGATAAACGGTACAAGTCAAACGTCTGCGCTTCAACAATCACTGGCGAACCAATCACATTATCCTGCATCCAGCGCATCGCTTCGTAATCATACGCCAGCGGCAGGATATAACTCTTGTCGCAATACGCGCTCCACTGGAGATAGGCCATCCCATCGAGCGTGTGGGGTTGGTCTTCAATCGGCAGGCTTTGATGGTTGACGAAATTCTCGGGGAGCGGCATCCCGGGCAGGATTTTGCAATCCGCGCCGGGGTCGGTGCTCTCGACGGCGACGCGCGCCGGGAAGCGGTCCTGGATTTTGGCGTTGGCGGCGGTGACGGTGTAAAGCGCGGCCCCGGCGGTGAGCGTCATCAGCCCGACGAGCCAGCCGTTTTGCCACGCCGGTTTCCAATCCCGCAGGGAATCCCACACCCACGCCACAGCCGCGCCCCCCGCGATGCTGAGCAACGTCCACACTTGCAGATAGAACTTGAAGATGGTGTTCTGCCGCCCAATATCGCCTTTGAGCACCACGATTTCGACAAACAGGGTGATGAACATACCGGTGCCAATGCAGAACAGCGCGACGCGTTTTTCGAGCGGCATATTGGCATTGGCCCGCAGGAGCAGCAGGCCGGCCCAGGTCATCACCGGAATGGAGACAATGGCAGTCTCCGCGCCGAGGTACAGGAACACGCCCACGGCGGCGGCAAACGCGAGGAGCGCGAACACCAGGGCGGGCAACCACTCATCGGCGTCGGCCAGAATCGTCGCGGGGGTCTCGGCCAACCAGCGACGCGTCTCCACAATCAAAAAGCTGACGACGAGGAACAGAAACAAGCCGTAAACATAGAGATAGGCGTTGAGCGGGGTCTTGGGGCCTTTCCACAACTCGAACTCGGTGTAGCCGCTGGCGAACCATTGGTCGTAGGGGCGATAGAAAATGGTGGCGAGGCCGACCAGCACAACCAGTCGCCAGCCCGCATCAATGAACAGCGCCCGTGAAAAGCGGAATTCGTCTTTGGCCCAGTGCGCGGCGAAGATGGCGACGGCAGCGAGGGCGAGGTAGACGTAGTAATCCCAAGTGTTGGTGGGGCGGGTCACGCCGAGGGCCAGGCCGCCCACCACCCACAGGGCCGCCGATTCGTACCACGCGCGTTTGCGTTGGATGCTGACAAAATAAGCCACTGCCCAGGCCAGCGCCAGCACGGTGAACGGCAGGTCAATCATGTGTGCGTGCAAGTCGGCGTAAAGGAAAGTGAAGAACGGGAATTCCGCGATTTCGTTGCCGTTCTGGTCGCCTTCCCCGGCGGCTTTGGAGCGCTCGTTCTCTTCGGCGGAGATGATGCGCGTGGCGTCCCAATACCACGAGCCGAGGCCGATGGGAATTTCACTTTGACCGGTGAAGACGCGCCCCGCCCCGTTGACGGTGGCCGTGAAGTCGTTATCGCCCAGCAGGGATTCCGCTAACGCCGCGCGGTCGGCAGCCCGCTGGAAACCTTTGGCGAGATATTTAACCTGCCCGAGGTTGCCAAGGACGACGATGAGCAGGGCGGCGGCGATCCCGGCGAAGTAGGGAGAGGCAGTATGTGGGTGTGCGGGGGTGAGTGAGGGATTGCTGATTGGTGATTGCTGATTGGTAATTGGTGATTGGTCGTCAATAATGAGGGACTGGGCTTCAGGGATGATGGGGGCTGAATTGGGATTTGGGGTTTGGGGTTTGGGATTTGCCTTTACCAAGTTGTAGGCCACACAAAACGCGTTGATACCAAGCATGGCAAACAGCGAGGGCAGGATGAGGTTGTAGCCAAACGCTGGCGTGATGCCCAGGAGTTTGAGTGGTACCCCCACAATGACGTAACCGTAGTAGTAATAGTTGATGTAGCCACCTGCCAACCACGGGTCGTAGGGCGGGAAGTAGGTGCTCTTCAACACCGCGTTGAAGTACGAAAAGTCCATGGGCTTTTCGCCACCGAAGTAGGGATGCCACAGGTCGGGGTTGCCGTAGCGGATGGCGAGGTCGAAGAGGAAGAGCGCGAGGAAGACGCCTTCAACAATCAGGAGGTGGCGGTAATTAGCAATTAAGTAATTGCGTAATTCAGCGCGGCGGAGGTAAGCGAGGAGCGCAGAGGCGAGGGCGAGGAGCGCCAAGCCCAGCGCAAGGGTCCCACGCGTGTAGGGCAAAACTTGATAACTGGCGAGGAACCACGCGAACCAGGCCACCACCAGCAGGGCCACCGTCCGCGCGAGGGGATAGCCGCCATCCGCGAGGCCGCCGAACACCACCCAAGTGAGCGGGAACGCGATCCAACCCATCACCAGCAGAAGCGCCCACCACGCAAACACACCGAGCGGCTGGCTCGTGTTCAGCAGACTCGCCGCGTCGAACATTTCGCTCCAGGTGCCTCCGGCGCGTTGAGCGGCGAGCAGGTCAGCGGGGAGCATGAGGCGCGAGGGCGGAGCCTTGGTGGCGTCACGCGGGCCTTGATTGATGACAGTGCTGAGATCAAACGATTTGAGAAACGCCTGCGCCGCGCCGAGATCGAAGTCCGCGCGTTTACGGAAAATCCACACGGGCGCGTGGTCGTAGACGCTAAACGCTTCTTCGGCGGCAAGTTGGCTATAGTTAAAAAAATCGTTGGGGTTCGGAATCTCCGGGGCGCGGCCCCACGCCGCCGTCCCCACCAGATCGCTCACTTGCAACGGGCCAATCACGATGGGTGATTGGAATTGCGCGGCGAGTTCGAAACCCAGGCGGCCATCGAACAACGCGCGATAGAACTCCATGGTCATGGGGTAGGTATTTGGCAAGCGGGTGGAGGCCCAAATGCGGCGCTGACTCGGCAGGATGATGTAATCCACCGTGGCCAGGTTGGCGAGGAGCATTTGCCGTTTGTCCTCGTTGTCGAACCACTGCATTTCCATGGTCACACCGGTGTAGAGGCCACCAAACGCGTCGCGCCCATCCAGGCGCAGGGGCAGGCCCTCGTCCCAGTTTTCATTCGAGACCGTTGAGCCGACGACGCTAATGGCTACGCCAGGGTCGGTGCTGGCAAAAAGATAGTAAGTCACGCCGGAGATGACGGTGGTCGGGCCAAAGGCGACGGAGAGCGTGTCCCCGCGCGGGTCGGTGGTCGAGGGCGAGACCAGCACCGCGCCCTGCGCGAGGACGTTTTTCCCGTCGGGGTCGGCGGCGAGGACGAGGCGCATGGCCGCCGGAGCGCCACCGGCCGGCGTGGCATGCCCCAACGTTAGCCCGCTCAGCGCGCCGCTGGCGTGGGCCATGAACTGCATCCGGTACGGCGCTTCGCTAATGGGCAGGCCGGGCGGGAACGGAATCGGTTCGGTGTATTGGCCGGTGTCGGTCTCGAAGTGCAAATTGAACGGGCCGGGGATATTCGCATACATCCAGCGCGAGGCCTGAATGCGCGTGTTGTCGTGGCGATAGATGCTGGTGAAGCCGTAGGCCCAGGCGAGGGTGCCGAGGGTGACGATGAGAAAAGCAAGCGCAGGCAACAAATGGGAATTAGAGATTAGAGATCGGAAGTCGGAAGTCGGAAATTGAGTGCTACGACCATCTGACTTCTGACTTCTGACTTCTGACTTCTGCCACAATTCATACAACGCCCACGCCGCAAACAACGCCATAAAGGGATAGATCGGCAGGAAATAGCGGATGGATTTGACCCAGCGCGTACCCATGAACAGGAAATAGCCGCCCGCCCAGACCAGCGGTAGCAAATGTTTCTGCCATTCTTCTTTGGCTTTGAGCGAACGCCATGCGGCCCACGCCAATCCGGCCCACGCCGCGAGACCGAGCGGCAACCCCATGCCCCACAGCACCATGTTCACAAACGGAAAGACCAGCACGGTGCGGTTGGTCCATTGCTCACCGGGCGGACCACCACCCTGCCCGCTCGATTCGGCCTGGGCCACGGCCATACTGTCGGCCCAATCGGGGTTGGGTGTGAGGGTGAAGAAGCCCGTGTCACCGGTCTCGGCACGGAAAGTGGCCGGTTGGGTGATGCGGAAAGTGAGTGCGGCCACGACCAGCGCCAGCCCCACGCGCAGGCCAGCGTCGGTGAACACCTTGAGCAAATCATCTTTTTGCAAGCGTTCGAAATACACAATGAACGCCGCGACGACAATCATGCCCAGCAGTGGCACGAGGTTGATGCGCGAGGCCAGCGCCATGCCAGAGACCAGGCCGAAGAGGGCGTACCACTGCCACCCTCGCCCGGTAGGGGCGTTCAATTGAACGCCCCTACCGGGAATGCGGATGGCGCAATACATGGCGCAGGCCGTGAAGAATGCCGCGAAGTGGTCAGTGGTCATGAAATGTGATTGCTGAATTTGCATGACCGCGAGCGCGCTGAGAGCCGCGGCGATTAGCCCAATGCGGCGATTATAAAGCCGCCAGCCGATGAGAAAAATCATGAACAACGAGCCAACGTCGAAGAGCGCGGAGAGTTGCCGCCCCATGAGCCGCAGTTCGGTGTAGCCGGTGTTGCCGCTCTGCTCGGCGACCCAGCGAATGATGATGAGCGGCCATTGGCCCCAGCGCATGCGGTTATCGGGGCCGCCCTGCGTGCGCTGGCCGGTCTCGTCGTATTTGTCGTAGAAGCTCATCGGCGAGAGGCGCGTGTTGAACCACTGGTCAACGGATTTCGGAATCGAGATTTGGGTGAGATGCGCGGTCAGGCCATACTCGTCCGGGTGCAAGTCGGTGCCCTGACTCCAATTCGTCCACGAGAAACGGAAGTAAACGCCGATGACGATGAGGGCGATGAGGAAGGCATCGAGGAGAAAGCGCGGCTGGAGAAAATCCGACGGGGAAAGCGGCCCCCCGGCGGGCGGGAGGTTTTCCCGAGGGGGCACGGCGCCCGCCGGGAGTGCCGGTTCCGGCGCGGGTGCGGCTTCCCCGGCGGGGTTATCCAACGGTTCAAGGGTCAATTCAGAATCACTCATGGGGTTGTGGGTTCGCCGAGCAATTTTTCAAGGTCAATGGTCGAGGCCGTGCCAGGCACGAAGTATATAAGGAAATCATGGTCAGGGTAGGCCGAGTGATAAACGGAAACCGTGCCGGTGGGATAGAGTTCGCGCAGGGTGCGGAGGCCGGCCGGGAACGAATCCGGGCGCTCAGTGAGGTCGTCCGGGTGGAGGATAAACATTTTGGGGCGCGGGTCGCCTTGGAGAATATCAAGATTGTTGGGCCACAACGCGGCGTCCCAGCCGAAGTTACCCGCATACATTCCCACTGCGCGCGTGTCCACCCAATAGGGGTAAGGCACCACAAACGCCGTTTCGTAGGAACCGATGGAGCGCGCGAAGTCGTGGATGACCTGCCCGATTTCGGAGGCGTTCTCGGCGGACTCCATGTATTGCTTCGGGTATTGGTTGAAGTAGAGGTCGTGATTGATGAAGGCCGAGCCACCCGCGAGAAGCACTACGGCCAGCGCGGGGACGAAACCCGAGGCGGGCGCGGCGAGCGTGACGCGCAAGCGTTTGTGCAACAACCACAGCGGGTAGGCGACCAGAATGAAAACCACGGGGATGGCCCCGCCCATGCGGACGATGGAGGGGTTCTCATCCGGGAAGGCGAGGTTGAGGCTGGAGGGCAAAAATAAAATGGGCAACGCCAGGAGAAGCGCCCCGGCCACCCAATCACGGCGGAATAGAAGACGCGCGAGCGCGTAGAGCGTGCCGAGGATCAGGAGCGCGCCGGTAATAAAATCCAGAAACGGAATATCGGGGATGGTGTTCACCCACACGCGATCACCCTGCCAGTTGAAGGCGCGCAAGGTATCCAGTTGATTAGCCAGAAACACAGCGGCTTTGGAACCAACGATTTGCGTCTCGCTATCGGTGAGGCGCGAGAGCGTGCGATACCAGAACATCTCGGGGACGTCGTTAGCGTAGCGCAGAAGCGGCAGGAAAACAAAGAAGACCGTGACAAACAGAAAAATGGCGTGAGCCAGCAGGGTCCAGCGGCGGCCCCGCGCGACCGGCCAGAGCGCACACCACGCGACCAGCGCGACCACCAGCACCGGGACAATGCGGAAGGGGCTGTAACCATACAGCCCGGTGCCAACGCACAAGCCTGCCAGCAAAAAGTCGTTGCGGGTGCCGCGCCGCAACCCGCGCAAAAGAAAATACAGGGTCGGGGCCGCAAACACCGGCGAGAGCGGGAAACGCAACCCCACGCGACTGATGGCCGTGAGCCAGAAGCTGACGCCCGCCAAGAGCGCGGCCAGCAAGCCCAGCGTGTCATCCTCCAACTCGCGGCCAATGAGGTAGATGAAGGGGAGCGTACACAACCCCGCAAAGGCAGTGAAAATTTTAAGCGAGAGGTGGGTCAGCCCGGTGCCGAAGAGATTGATGACCAGCAGGGTGGCGTAGAACTGCAACGGCTCGCGCCCGGTGTTGCGCGGGAAAAAGATGGGGCGCTGGCCTTGCACCAGATCGTTCACATCCAGCAGTTTTTCGCTATGGTCAGAAGTGATTTCGGGCGGGATGGCGGGCAGTTGGCTATAGAGAAAATAAGCCCCGATGGCAAGAACGCCGATGAGCAATAAATGCGAACGCGAAAACTTGAAGGTGAAGGTCTCGGCGTGCCATACGTTATTCAGGCGTTCCCAGAAGGCGCGAGGGCGAAGGGATACATCCCATGCGGCGGCCAGCCAGGCCGCGACAGCGATACCCCACGCCAGAACCACATCCAACCGGAACTGATGATCCCCGGCGGCCCAATAGGTGTACCCGCCCGCCAGAAGAGCCACGCCCAACGGGGCGAGGCGCAAACCAAAGAGTTCCTCAGCGGGCGCCAACTCGACGCGCGGCGCTAATAATTGATCGCGCCAAATGCTCCAAACGAACAACCCTGCGGCGAGCAGATACCCCAATGCGCCCCATCCCGCATTCTCACGCTGATAGGTGAATAGCCATTGTCCAGCCAGGGCCAGCCCCACCGCGAGTGGCAAGCGGAAGGTGGCGAAATTGGAGGCGAGATCAAACCGCGCGGGGGGCGCAGATGCGACGGGCACAGTTTGGCCCGGCTCACTAAAGTTGGTCACCCCTTCGCGCGTGGGCCAGGCCACGCGCGGTTCATCGCTCCCCTGCACCAGCAAACCCAGCCCCAGGCACGCCAGCGCCACCAGCAACCAGAGCAAGCCGATGAACGCGGAGCCAGGCCAGGCCAGTAGGCCCAGCACGACCGCCAGCCCACCCGTGCCAAAGCGCACGCGCCGCTGGGTGCGCGGCTCGGCGAGTTTGGCACGGAGCCAGTCGAGGAGGGAGGGGGAGGGCATGAGGAGGGGGTGTGGGAGCGGTTTGCAACCGCGACTATCGGGCGCTCAAATCGCCTAAGCTCAATTACATACACATTTACTTGCCTACATAATGGCTTGCGTTAATGGCACTGGGGCTGGTTTATTGATTGCGTAAATCAGGGTTAGAAAATTGTCTGCGGCAATACCATCCACTTTTCCTTCAAGGCTCATGCCAACTCGTTGAGCGACCCTTTGCGAGGCGCTGTTTTCGGGAGCCATCAGGCAAATTAAGCGGGACAGATTTAATTTCTCGAAGCCGTATTCCAGTAATCCTTGAACCGCTTCAGTAGCCAGACCTTGATGCCAAAACAGCTTATCAAGTAAATAAGCGATCTCGACTTCCTGTTGGCCCTCAATCTTCCAAGGTAGCAAGCCGCAACGTCCAATAAATAGGCCGGTTTCCTTATGCATGGTTGCCCATAAGCCTAGTTCTGGATGATGACGAGGACCGTCTATATACCATTCCAAATGTTCGCGGGTCTCAGCCAGAGTTAGCACACCCTCCGGGAAATATTTGCGAATCTCGGGGTCGCCATATAACTTGTAGAGGTCATTCAAGTCAGTTAGTTCGAGATGTCGCAGTATGAGACGCGATGTTTCGAGAACAATGGCCACGGTTTCTCCAACTACTTGAAGTGATACACGCCAAACCAAAGCCTAAAACGGTTTCAGCATTTTTCATCTGGAAGGAACTGCCAACTTAATTTTTTCTCGCAATAAAAAATAAGTACGCACCTTTTTCGGGCAATGGCTCTTCATAGTACGGGCGCAGAAGGCGCTCGGTGAGGGCGAGGTTGGCGCGGGTGGGCGAGAGGAGCCAGTGCCCGGTGAGGGCGTGCGCCAGGGCGGCGGGCAGGCCAAAGTAGTGGCCCCATTCCAACGCGCGCAGGGCGCCAATGGAAAAGTAATACCAATGCTTTTCCACGCTAAAGCCGGCCTTCGCCAGCCGCGTTTGCCAGACCGCGGGGCTATCACAATGGTGGTGCCGCGAGATGCGGTTGAAGAAGGACTCATACGCCGAGGCCAGGCCGCCCAGCCCCACCCGCCGCAACCCGGCCGAGATGGAGAGGAAGGCCAGAAAGTAATCACTGGGGCAACAGAACACAAAGGGCGCGCCGGGCTTAAGCACCCGGGCCACCTCGGCCAGCACCGGATCGAGGTCGGGAATGTGTTCGAGGACAGAGTTGCTGACCGCGCTGGCAAAGTGATTGGACTCAAACGGCAGTGTCGCGCCTTCGGCTTGGGTAAGCAGTTTATACGCCGAGCGGCGGAGGCGATTGGCCTCGCGGAGGGGCGGCGTCCACGGGTCTACGCCTGCGTCCAGCGGGTGGTCAAAAGCGACAGAGGCAAAATGTGCGTCGCCACAACCAAGGTCGAGCACGGGTTGAGGGAGTTGAATGTCCTGATAAAACCGGGCTTCAACAGCGCGCAGGAGGCCGCGAAAAGCAGGGAGGTCTTGGAGGTTACGCCAGAGGAGGTCGTCAGTCATTAGTGAGGTAAAGAGTGAAAAGTGAAGAGTAAAGGTCAAGCACTTTTCACTTTTTACTTTTTAGTAATGTTTCAAACAGCGCCTCATACCTCTGCGCCGTCGTGTCCGGCGAAAACATTTCGGCAATCGGCGCGCGGGGGCGGACGTAGTGCGGGCGGTTCGCCAGCACCTCGCACACGGCTTCGGCCAGGGCGCGCGAATCGCGCGGGGGGAAGGTGCGCCCCATGCCGGTCATCTGCGTGGGCATCCGCACGCCGGGAAGGGCGCTGGCTACGGTGGGTGTGCCACATAGCGCCGATTCGATTTGCACCAGACCAAACGTCTCGGTGTTGTTGATACTCGGCAAAACGTGGACAGCGCAACAGGCGAAGAACGCGGCCATGCCCGCCATGTCGAGCGTGCCGACGTGTTGGTAGCGGTCGTGATATTTTTCGAGCAGAGGTTGCAGTTTGCGGACATACTCGCCTTCGCCAATGGCCTCACGCGGGCCAGCGTGAACAATGCGCGCATTGGGAAATTGCTGAAGAATGACGGGCATGGCTTCGAGCAAATATTCCACGCCCTTCTCGGCGGCGAGGCGCACCGCCAGACCAATCACCGGGCCGGAACCGTCGAGGTGGTACCGCGCCCGGAAGGCCGTCACCGCCTCGGGCGCGGGTTCGGGAATCTCCACCGGGGGCGGGATGACGTGAATCTTTTTGAGATATTGCGAGAGGAACGGCGAGTTCTGAGCGAAGTCGTCGGTGTAGGCTACCAACGCATCGGCCAAGTTGGCCACCGCGTGGTTGTTCAAGTTAATCGCCGTGCCCGCCGCCCAATTGATGAGGGAGGGCGGGAGCAACAAATCGGAGTGATAGGTGACCACCACCGGCTTGCCCAACAACCGCCCGCGCAGGGCGAAGCCGGTGGCATCGAGTTGCGGCAGGTGAATGCTAAAGACATCGTGTTGCGGCACGAGCCGCCACGCCTCGAGGCCAATGGTGGGCATGACCACGCCCTTGCTAATGCGCGCCACCACCGGCACGCGAATCACGGTCACGCCGTTCAGGGTCTCGCGCAGAGGCAGGGCATGGTCGTAGTGCGCGGTCAAGACCGTCACGGTATGGCCGCGCCGCGCCAGGGCGCGACACAATCGCTCAACGTAGATGGTCAACCCCGAAACGTGTGGGCGATAATAAGTGAGGGCGACAAGAATTTTCATTGACGCAAAAAAAACGGGCGGGTCTTACGACGAGGGCCGGGGCGTGGTCTCGCCCGCCGGGGGTACGGCGACCGGAGGCAAGTCGGCGGCCCGCGCGTTGGCCCACCAGCCCTGCGCGGATTGCGCCAGATGCGCGAGGGTCTCGCCCTCCTGCGCGAGGGCCAGCGCCCCCAAAAACATGGTCACCCCCAACACCACCGCGTGAAAAGTGAGCGCATAGGTGAGGGCCACCGCGCCGGTCACCCCGAAGGCGGAGAGGGCGGCCACCGCCGAGGCTTCGAACACGCCCATCGAAGCCGGAGCCGAGGGCAAGGCCACCCCCAACGCGGAGATGACCAGCACAAAGAACCCCATGGCTAACGAGGGCGCGGACACCGCGTAAGTGAAAAGCAAAATCCACGCGGCAAGCCCGGCGCACAACCACGCCACCGCCGAGGCCGAGGCCGCCAGCGCAAATCGCCGCCAGTCGTGGAGCGCGTCCATCCCATCGAGAAACGCCAGGAGTTGCGGTTCCAGCCGCTTGGCCAACGGCACGAGGCCACTGCCCCACCGAAACAAACGCAGGGCCAGCGCGCGGTTATGGGTGACGATGAACAAACCGCTCAAGGCTACCACACTGACCACCACGGCGGTGAAGGCCGCCTCACGCGCCCACGGCACCCCGGCGGCCACCGGCAACAGCGCGGCGAACATGATGACCACGATGCTCAAATCAATCACGCGCTCGACCAGCACCGACGACAGCGCGTGCGAGGTTTTGAAGTTCTGGTTGCGGGTGATGAGATACGCGCGCCCCACCTCGCCGAGGCGGAACGGCAGGATGTTGTTGAGCAGATACCCGATGTTCAAAACACCGAATACGCGCCCATAGGGGATTTGCCGCCCGAGGATGGTCTGCCAGCTCAACGCGCGCGCCAGTTGACCCAGAAAGATAAAACCAATGGCCGGGACGAGATAAATGAACCGAGCGGTGCGGAGCGCCTCGGCCATCTCGCCCACCTGCACCCCGCGAAAGGCCAGCGCCAACGCCAGAACGCTAATCGCACTCCCCACGACCCATTGCGCTGACTTTCGCACGCGCTAATCCTCCCCTAGCTTCAAGACCGCCATAAAGGCTTCCTGCGGAATCTCGACCACGCCGACCATCTTCATGCGGCGCTTGCCTTTCTTTTGCTTCTCCAGCAGTTTCTTTTTGCGCGTAATATCGCCGCCGTAGCATTTGGCCAGCACATCCTTCTTCATCCCGCGCACATTGGCGCGCGAGATGACGCGCCCGCCCGACACGGCCTGCACTGGCACTTGAAACTGCTGGCGCGGAATTAAATCTTTGAGACGGGTCACGAGTTGCTGGCCTTTGTTGTAAGCGTCATCCTGGTGGACGATAAGCGCAAGCGCATCCACCGGCTCATCGTTGACCAAGATTTCCACTTTGACCAGCGGCTGTTCGCGGTAGCCATGCAGTTGATAGTCGAGCGAGGCATAGCCACGCGTGCGCGATTTGAGATGGTCGTAGAAATCTATAATCATTTCGGCCAGCGGGATGTCGTAGGTCAACAGAACCCGCCCGGGCGCCGGGTATTCCTGCTCCACAAACTCGCCGCGCCGTTTGGTCACCAAATCCATAATCGTGCCGTAATAACTTTCGGGCGTGAAAATCTGAATCCGCATCCACGGCTCACCGATGACCGTGATGGTGCTGGGGTCGGGCAATTCCGCCGGGGAGTCAATCAAAATTTTCTCGCCGTTAGTGAGCGTTACTTCATATTCCACCGATGGCGCGGTGGCAATGATATCCAGATCGTATTCGCGCTCGAGGCGCTCCTGCACAATTTCCATATGGAACAGGCCGAGAAACCCGCACCGGAAACCGAAGTTGAGCGCGGTGGAGGTCTCGGGCTGAAAGACCAGCGAGGCGTCGTTGAGTTGCAGTTTGTCGAGCGCCTCTTTGAGATTTTGATAGTCTTCGCCCTCGACCGGATAAATTCCGGCGAAGACCATAGGTTTGACTTTTTGGTAGCCGGGGAGGGCCTGAGCCAGTGGGTCATCGGCGGCCACGAGCGTGTCGCCGACCCGACACTGTTGCACGGTCTTGAGGCCGGTGGCGATATAGCCGACCTCGCCCGCGCTGAGTTCGCCAGTGTTGACGAGTTGTGGCGCGAACGTGCCAATCTCCACCGACTCGGTGGTGATGGTGGTGGCCATCAGTTTGAACTTGCCCGGGTGTTTGATTTGCCCCTCGACCACGCGCACGTAGGCGATGACGCCTTTGTACGAGTCGTAGTGCGAATCGAAGATGAGGGCGCGCAGAGGCGCGGTGGCATCGCCTTTAGGATGGGGCACTTGTTTGACGATGGCTTCGAGCAGGGCCGGGACCCCCGTGCCTTCTTTGGCGGAGATGCGGAGCACTTCATCCGCGTTGCCGCCGAGGAGCGAGGTCACTTCCTGGGCCACCTCATCCGGGCGGGCGGAGGGCAGGTCAATTTTATTGATAACGGGAATCACTTCGAGGCCCGCGTTTAGCGCGAGGTAGAGGTTCGCCAGCGTTTGGGCTTCAATCCCTTGTGTGGCATCCACGACCAGCACCGCGCCCTCGCAGGCGGCCAGCGCGCGGCTCACTTCGTAGCCGAAGTCCACATGGCCGGGGGTGTCAATGAGGTTGAGTTCGTAGGCATTGCCAGCGGTGGAGGTATAGGCCATCCGCACGGCGGAGGCTTTGATGGTCACACCCTTCTCGCGCTCCAAGTCCATCGAGTCTAAGATTTGTTCCGTGGTGTCGCGGTCTGGGACGGTGCCGGTTAAATGCAATAACCTATCGGCTAGGGTGGATTTGCCGTGGTCAATATGAGCGATGATGCAGAAGTTGCGAATGTGGGAGGTGTCCATACAAGACTCGCGGGAGATGGAAGTCTCCCGCGAGGGCAATTGTAACCGAAAAACACTGAAATGCTGAAGATAATGCAGGGCGATTGCATACTCCTATGTCAAGCCAGTGTTGAGGTAAACTGGCGGCTTCCACTGTGGCGGCTAAAGCGATGACCGTTTCACCGACTGCCACGTTGCACCATCATTTTGGGCACTTAACCGATCCACGAGACGTTGCGCTCACCGATTATCCGTTAGAAGAGATCCTCCTGATTGCGATTTGCGCCGTGATCGGGGGGGGCAATAGCACTCATCCACATAAAACATCACAGAGGCGCGTCACCCATCAACTCATTTTGACAATGCGCCAATCGTGTTTACACTGGGCGGCAATCCTTCAAACGCGAGGCCGCCATCAAACTCCTCTTCCTCACTCCGCAACTCCCCTATCCGCCGCACCAGGGCACCGCCATCCGCAACTGGGGGTTAATCCGGCATCTCGCTCAGCGGCATACCCTCACCCTGCTGACCTTTGCGGCTGACGACCAAACCGCCGCCGCGCCCGAACTGCGGGTGGCCTGCCCCACCGTGGTGACGCTCCCCGCGCCCCGCCGCACCACCGCCGAGCGCCTGCGGACTTTGCTTTCCCCGCGCGCTGACCTGGCCCGCCGCTTGTGGTCGCCCGCCTTTGCCCGCGCCCTGGAGGCCTTGCTGGCCCAAACGGCCTTTGACTTTATCCATATCGAAGGCCTGGAACTCGCGCCCTATCTGCCCATCCTGCGCCGCGCCCCCGCCCGCCTGATCTACGATGCCCACAATGCTGAATATCTTATTCAGGCCCGCGCCCTCAGCACCGATGTGACTCAACCCCGGCGCTGGCCCGCCGCGCTCTACTCGGCCCTGCAACTGCCCCGGCTCAAACAGTTCGAAGCCGCCACCTGCCGCGCCGTGACCGCCGTGACCTGTGTTTCCGCTGCAGACGCGACCGCCCTGCAAAAACTCGTCCCCACCCTCCAACCCGTTGTCATCCCCAACGGCATTGATCTCGAAGCCTACCC
>CAYUFY010000064.1:0-18860 GCA_964443795.1 uncultured Anaerolineales bacterium
CCATTTATATGTCATGCCGAGCGAAGCGAGGCATCTCTACTCTGGCTTTATTAGGCGCTTAGACAAGGTAGAGCCCCATCCATAAGCGATTAAAAAATATTCTGTAACAGCTTCGGGTGCAGGCGGATGTGCTCCGCTCGCATACACCGATTCATGACCACCCGTAACCCAGCGGCCTCAGCCTTCTGCGCCGCCTCGGCGTTGGCGGTCCCCTCCTGCATCCACACGACTTGGGCCTTAATCTGAATCGCCTGCTCGACGAAGGGCATCACCTCTTCCGCCGGGCGGAACAACTGCACCACGTCCACTGGGTCGGGAATCGCCAGCAGGTCGGGGTAAACCGGTTCGCCGTGAATTTCTTTCGCCGTCGGGTTGACCGGGATGATGCGGTAGCCGTGCTCTTTGAGATACAGCGTGACCCCCCAACTCGGTTTCTGCGGGTTGGCCGACAGGCCCACGCTCGCAATCGTTTTGATGGTCCGGTAAAGTTCTTTGAGTTGTTGGTCGTTCATCGGTGCCCTCGCGGGAGTTGAATGGGGAGCGTGACCTGAAAGGTCGTCGCCCCGGGGTGAGAGGTCAGGGTGATTTGGCCGCCATGCTTGTCCACCACGCTGTTGTAGACGATGTGCAGACCCAACCCAGTGCCGGAGCCGGGGGGCTTGGTGGTGAAGAATGGGTCGAAAATGCGGGTCTGGATTTCGGGCGGGATACCGGGCCCGTTGTCGGCGACCTCAACGATGACGTGGTTGTCGTGGCAATAAGTGCGTAGCGTCACTTGCCCAGCGCCTTGCAAGGCATCCACGGCATTGTCAATGAGGTTCGTCCACACTTGGTTAAGCTCGCTGGCGTAGGCCTCCACCCGCGGCAGGTCGCTGGCGAAATCGCGCACCACCGTGACACCCTGCTTCAATTTGTGGCGCAGAATGATAAGCGTGTTTTCCAGCCCGGCGTGGATGTCCACTTCCTGGATGGCCGCCTGGTCGAGATAAGCATAGGCTTTCACCGCCTTCACGATTTCGGAGATGCGCTCCGCGCCCATGTGGACTTCGCCAATAAGCGCTTGGAGCGAACAACTCGCCGCCAACCAGCGCACCACCGTGGATAGGTGCTCCGGCGCGAAAGCGTCGGTCAGTGCTTTCAGCGTGGCGGTGTCGAATCCATGCGTAATCAAGGCCGGGGTCAATTCCCAGGCTTCGTCCACGCGTTGGCGCTCCAGCCAATCCTGCAATTCACTTTCCCGGTCGCTTTGGGCGAGGGAGTCAAGTTGGAGCGGGGCCGCGACGCGGGTAAAGACTTCGCGTCGCAGAGCGTGCAAGGCTTCATGTTGAGGCGGGGAAAAATTCAGGGTGTCGAACTGATTGGTGAGTTGTTGCCACACTGCGAGGGTCGCTTGCAGTTGCGCCGAACTGCGTTGCACGGCGGCGGCGGGGTTATTTAATTCGTGCGCCAGCCCGGCGGCCAGCGTGCCGAGCGCCGCCATCTTCTCGTTCTGCCGAAGCATGGCCTCGGTGCTCCGCAGGCGCGAGTTGAAGGTGTTCAGCAAGGCCAGCGCCGCCGACGAACTCAGCGCCAGGACTTGCTTGAACGCCTCCTTGCCAATCGTCAACAAATGGGTTTCCTGCACCGCGCGCCCCGAAGCCGAGCGCGGGGTCTGTTCCAACAGCGCCAACTCGCCGATGACCTCGCCCGGCCCGCGCATGGCCAGCACCACGTCTTGTTCGCCCGCGCGTTTGGTAATTTCAATCTCGCCCTCCAACACCGCGTAGAGCGCGTCGCCCTGCTCGCCCTCCCGCATCAACCAGTCGCCGGCCGCGAGCGTCAGCGGCTCGGCGCGTTGGTAGAGCGCCTGCAGGTCGGCCTCCGGCAGGTCGGCAAACAGCGGGAGGCGGCGGAGAAATTCAATGCTCATGTTAGAGAGTCTTAAGATACTGCCGGACCATCGCTACAGCGGTGCCGCCTTCAGCGGTGGCCGAGACCACCCGATGGTTTGTCCCAAACCGCACGTCGCCCGCCGCGAACAACCCGGGGATATTCGTCTCGAAGGCGAAAGGATCGCGGTCAAGCGGCCATCCCGCCGGGCGGCGACCGCCCGGCATCAGGTCTAGCCCGGTGAGCACATAGCCTTTCGCATCCCGCAGGGCTAGGTCAACCACCAGCTCGCTTTGGGGCTTGACCCCGATAAATACAAACAGCGCCGCCGTCGGCAACCGGAGCACCTCGCCCGTCGTGGAATGCTTGATCGTCACGGCCTCCAGCTTGTCCGTGCCGTGCGCCTCGACCAGATCGGTGTTCAAACGAAGCTCGATTTTGGGGTCGGCCTTGAGGGCATTGACCAGATGTTGGGCGGCCACGTGTTCTGACCCGCGAATCAGCATAATCACCTGGCTGGCGTAGCGGCTGAGGAACAACGCGCCTTGCGCCGCCGAGTTCGCGCCCCCGACGACGCCCACGGGCTGACCTTTGTAGTAGTAAGCCTCGGTGTGGGCCGCGCCATAATAGATGCCCGCGCCGGTCAACTCCGCCGCGCCGGGCATTTTCAACGTGTTGAATGAAGCGCCCGTGGCCAGCAACAGCGCGTGACAAGCGACCTCGGTGCCGTTGGCGAGCGTGACAATCTTGTAACGGTCGGATAAGCGGATGGCGGTGGCGGCTTGGGCGGTGATGATTTCGGCCCCCAGGCGGCGCGCCTGCGTCACGGCCCGGTGGGTGAGATCGCCGCCCGAGATACCCATCGGGAAGCCGAGATAGTTTTCAATCTTCGGGCTACTCCCCGCCTGGCCGCCCGGCGCGTGTTTCTCAACCAGCAGACAATCGAGGCCTTCGGAACTGGCATACACCGCCGCCGATAAGCCCGCTGGCCCCCCGCCAATGATGACGAGGTCGTAAAACTGCATTTGCGCCTCGGTGGACAGGCCCGCCTTTTCGGCCACTTGTTGCAGGGTTGGCTCGACCAGCACCGTGCCATCGGGAAAAAACACCGTAGGGATTTTGAGTTGACCCTGATTGTGGTCCTCCACCAGGGCTTTGGCGGCGGGCTGGCGCTCGATATCGAGATACTGGTAAGGGAGCTGGTGCCGGACGAGGAAGTCCTTGATTTGGTGCGTGGGCAAGGACCACAAAGTTCCCGCCACGCGGATGCCCTCGAACAGCCAGGGCGCTTTGGCTTTCCAGTCGGCCAGCAGTTCATCCAGCACCGGATACAAGCGCTCTTCGGGCGGGTCCCAGGGCTTCATCAAATAGTGGTCTAACTCCACTTCGTTGATGGCGTAAATGGCGGCCTCGGTGTCGGCATAGGCGGTGAGCAGGACCTTTTTGGCTTCGGGGAAAAGCGCGCGCGCCTGTTCGAGGAACTGCACTCCCGTCATTTGCGGCATCCGCTGATCGGCGAGGAACAGGGCCACGCTCTGATTGCGGCTTTGCAACTCTTTCAGCGCCCCGAGCGCCGCGCTACCTGAATTGACTTTCATCAGGCGATAATCCTGCCCGTACCTCTTCCGCAGGTCGCGCTCGACGGCGTTAAGCACCGTGGGATCGTCGTCAACAGTGAGAATGACAGGTTTGGTCACAAGCGACTCCGTTCCAAAGACCGACAAGCCTTCTTTGATATGAATTCCATTGACTCCAGTTTACAATTACTTCCCGGTCTAGCAAAGTCGCTGATCCCCTGCCTCATGACCAACCCCCTCCTCCTCGCCCTCGACTTCGGCGGCACCAAACACGCCGCGGCTCTCGCTTACGTCGGGGAACGCCAGTGGCTCGATAAACGCCAACAGCTCCGCCCGCCCGCCGCCGACGCGCAAGCAGATTTGGACATTGTCCTCCGCCTCGCGCGGGAACTGCTGGTCGGGCAGGCACACCCACTGGGCGCGGTCGGCGTGAGTTTTGGCGGGCAGGTGGATTTTGAAACCGGGCGGGTGCGCCGTTCCACGCATGTGCCCGGCTGGCACGATTTTCCCCTCCGCGCGGAATTGGAAAAACATTTCGGCGTGCCGGTGAGCGTGGATAACGACGCCAATGCAGCGGCGCTGGGTGAATATGCCTTTGGCGCGGGACAGGGTTGCCCCAGCCTGCTTTATGTGACCGTGAGCACGGGCGTGGGGGGCGGCTGGATTGTGGGGGGGCGGGTGCACCGGGGCGCGCACAACCTGGCGGGCGAGATTGGGCACCTCACCGTGCAACCCGACGGGCCGGTATGCACCTGCGGCCGCCGGGGGTGCGTGGAATCCCTGGCGTGTGGCCCGGCCCTCGCGCGCGCGGCCCGCGCCCAACTGCGGACGGCCAGCGATTCGCTTGTATTACACCTCGCGGGCGGCAAGGCTGAAGCGATTACCGGGGAACTGGTGGCCCAGGCCGCCGCTCAGGGCGAGGCGCTGGCTGATGAAGTTTTGCTGGCCGCCGCGCGCCATTTGGGTCACGGCCTAGGGCTGGCGCTGACGCTGATGAACCCCCACCGCGTTATTTTGGGCGGCGGCGTCACCAAAGCCGGAGCCAGGTGGTGGGCCGAAGTCCACCGCGCGGCCCAAGCCAACACCCTCCCCGACATTTCCGCCGACATTGTGCCTGCCGCGCTGGGCGCAGACTCACCGCTCTGGGGCGCGGTGGCGTTGGTGAGTGGGAAACTCTCAAGCTGACTTGTTTCGAATTAAGAACTCACTTTACGCACTGTCATGCCGAGCGAAGCGAGGCATCTCTACGTTAGCTCTCCTTCGCACTGATACAAGGTAGAGACCCCTCGCTGTCGCTCGGGGTGACAGGCCCATCCTGCATTAGGTCATTAATTTTTCAATCTACAACAAGCGCGACCTACGCCAATCCCGTCAAAAACGGTAGAGCCCTTATTTGTTTCGGATTTGGCTAATCCCCCACAACAAAACGCCAACCCCCATAAAGAAAATACCTAATCCAATCGGACCGAACCACCAAAGGGCTATGAATATATCTTCCATGTTGAAATTCTCCTTTCAAGAGATCTTGCATGCTACATCTTCAATCTCGGGTCAAGCGCATCGCGCAAACAATCGCTAATGTAATTGAACGCCACCGAGCCAAGACCCCAACACAGAGGACGACAACAACGGGCACGGAAGAGTTATCGTCAATGCGTGCGCCTTGCTATGGGCTCTTGGCCAAGGAATAGCCTAAACCTATTAATCCCAGTCCGAAAATGATATTCCCGGTGATCTGCCCGGCGAAGCTTAGAGCCGTAGCGCCCAAAGCCGGGATCAAAATCAACCCCGTCAACGTCGTGAGCGCCGCCCAGCGCGGAAACACATTTGCCCGCCAGAGGCTTACGGATAACAAGAGCCAACCGAGCATAAAGAGCCCCGCCGCAGAGGCAAACCCGACGGTCATTAGGGATGACTTGTCGAGAGCGCTCAGGCTTGCGGGACTCGTTTGAGCCACCGCACGGAGCACGAACAGGTTGGCCCATTCAACCGCAAACAAAAGACTGGTTCCGACAAATGAAACCCAAAAGGCCAGCGTGCCAAATTTGCCCGCGACACTTCTTTGGCCAAGATGCAACCCGAGACAACCAAAAAGAAAAAATAGGGCATCCACAAGCGCCGCAGATATGCGGAGTAAGTAAATTTCTGAGGTTCTGAAGGCCGCCTCTCCCTGTTGCATAGCCTGCAGATAAAAAGGCGAGAGGACCACATTTATCAAAATCAGCAAGACAGCGCCAAGGACTAGGGCGATTCCGCAACCACGTAAAAACCCATTCATATAATCATCTCCTCGCGCCATTCGTAATGTGTTTGGTGAGGCCCCTGCTACATCTTCAAGCGCGGGTCAAGCGCATCGCGCAAGCCATCACCAATGTAGTTGAAGGCCAGTGAACACAAGACAATCGGCAGGCCGGGGACGAGCGGGAGCCAGGGGCGGTCAAACATGAATTGCTGAGTGCCCGCCAGCATATTCCCCCAAGTGGGGATAGGGTCTTGAATGCCAAACCCCAAAAACGAGAGCGCCGCTTCGGCCACGATAAACCCCGACAGGTTGAGCGAGGCGTTGACAATAATGGGCGCCATGGCGTTGGGAATCATGTGAAAGACGATGATCTGCAAATCGGAGAGGCCGAGGGAGCGCGCGGCTTCGACAAAGGTCAGTTCGCGCAAGGAGAGCACGGTGCCGCGCATGAGCCGCGCGTCGTTGAGCCAGCCCAGCCCAGACAGGACAATGATGATGAGCACTGCCTGACGGACATCGCGGGGACTCAAGAGCATGAGTTGCCCCATGCCCTCCAGCACCGCTTTGGGGATGGGGATCAGTTCCTCGTTGCGGAGCAACATGGATGAGACGATGAGCAAGAGGGGCAGGGCCGGGATGGTCGCCAGAAACTCGACCGCGCGCATGAGGAGGCTATCCAGCCAACCGCCGTAATAACCGGCGTAGGCTCCCACCGTTACGCCGATGAAGAGGGTCAGCAAGGTGGAGGTCATCGCCACGGTGAGCGAAATGCGCCCGGCGTAGATGAGGCGTGAGAAATAATCGCGGCCAATGTTGTCACTGCCCAAATAATACACGCGGCCGGTTTTGGCCTCCACTGAGCCAAACGGGACGAAGTATTTGCCCACGGTCAGTTCATTGGACGTGAACGGCGCTAGTTGTTTGGCCAAAAGCGAGATGCTGAAAATGGCGAGGATGATGAAGATGGAGAGCATCGCCATTTTGTGCCGCATAAAGCGGCGGAGGACCATAAGCGTTGGACTCTCGGAGGGGGCGGCCAGGGTTTCGGGGGCGAGAAAGATGGTCTCGGTCTGGGCGGTCATGGGCGCAGGCTCCTCAGGCATAGTGGATACGCGGGTCCACCAGCATATATAACAAGTCGGCCACGAGGGTGGCCACCACCGTCAGGGCGGCGGTGATGAATAACACCGCCATCGCCACCGGATAATCGGCGTCGTGGAGCGCCAGCAGGAACAACCGCCCCATGCCCGGCCACGAAAACACCGACTCGGTGATGATGGCCCCGCCAAACAGACCGGGGAGGGCGAAGACAAAGACGGTGATGAACGGGATGAGCGCATTGCGCAAGGCGTGCTTGCTGATGACCCAGGGTTCGATCAGGCCTTTGGCGCGCGCGGTGCGGATGTAATCCTGCCGCAACACCTCCAGCATGCTGGCGCGCACAAAGCGGCTGAAACCCGACACGCTCACAATGGTGAGCACCGACACCGGCAGGAGGCTGTGCAAGACCACATCGAGCGCGCTCCCCGGCTGGATGAGGCCGAAACCGGGCACGGTATATTCGCGCACCGCCTCGGAACTGCCGGGCGGCAGATAAGGCAGACCATAGCTTTTGAGCATGATTGAGAACAGCAAGATGAACGTGATGCCAAAAAAGAAGGTGGGCATGGACGAGCCGAGAAAAGCCAGGGTGGTCACGAAGTAATCGAAGCGGGTATATTGCTTAACCGCCGAAAAAACGCCGAGCGGGATAGCGATGAGGAGCGAGAGGCCCGTCGAGAGCAGGGTGAGTTGCAGGGTCTTGGGCAGGCGGCTGAGGATGAGGTCACTCACCGGGCGGTCGCGCAACAATTTCCAGGACAATCCAAAATCGCCAAACAACACGCCATCGCTCACCCGGCGGCCAACTAAATCGCGCAGGCGCACATTTTCCAAACACCCGGCCAGGCGGGTTTCCTGGCGGCCATCGGCGTACTGCAAAATTTCTTCGCGGGGCGTGCGGCAACCAACGATAAGCTCGCTGAAGTATTCAACCCCGTTGATGACCAGCGGCCCGCGCGGTTGGCCGACCAGCCAGCGCGTGAAGCGCACCGGCCACTCCAGGTCCAGTTCAAAATAGGCCCGAATGCGCGCCACATCTTCGGCGGTGAGCCGGAAGCGCCCGTTCTGCTGTTGTTGCCGCAGGCCAGCCAGCGGACCGCCGGGCGCGAAGTTCAACAAGGCATACGAGGCGGCGGCTGAGACCAGCACCACGACGAACATTTGAAGCAAGCGACGGATGAGGTAGTGGGTCATGGCACTGCTCCGGGGCATAAGACGCCATACGGAATACGCGCACCTAGCGGCGTATTCCGTATGGCGTAACTGATGATTAAGCGTTAGGGCACGAACAAGTTCATATCAATGTGTTCCCAATTGGATGAGGGGTCCACAATGACGTTGACCAATCCAGCATCGGTGGCGTTCTTGAGGGCTTCGGAGACCCCGACGAGGGTGGTGAAGTCGAGGATGTCCACCTGCCCGCCGATGAGTTGGGCTTCGGCGTTCTCGGGCGTGATGAACGCAATGACGAGATTGGGCGTCTGGGGCGCGCCCCCGAAGTAATAGGGATTGGCTTCGAAGACCATCTTCTCGCCCTTCACCCATTCTTTGATGACGTACGGGCCAACCCCGATGGGGTTCTCGGAGAGTTCGGTCAGCGTGGCCCAGTCCTTGGCAGGCACTTCGGCGAGGGTCTTGCCCTGATACGGGCCGTCAGATTCGATGACGCGGTGGGCCGGGTAGATATCGGGCAGGCCCTGGGCATCAAAGTTCTGGAAGTAGATGGGCGATTGCGAACCCGGCAGGGTGGTGATGGTGTACCCGTTGTCGGCGAACTCCAGCTTGCTGATGAGGTCGCAGACGATGAAGGAGGTCGCCCCGGACTCGCGGTCGCAGTCAATCTTGAACTTGAGTTCGTAGTCCGCCTGGGTCACGGGCGTGCCGTCGGACCAGGTGAGGCCGTCTCGGTATTCGAACTTGCTCACCAGTTGTTTCATTTTGATTGGGGTGTCGGTGAACTCCACCACTTCGCCGACAGAATTGACGACTTTCACGCCAGCGGCCAGTTCGGCTGGATTGCCATTGGCATCCACGACCTTGTCGCCTGCCTTCACTTCCACTTCGTTGTTTTGGGTGAGGCCGCTTTCCAGGGTGGGCAGGGTTTTGAGGGCGTGTGCGGCGTAATCATAGTTGAGGCTCGTCCACGCAAAGCCCTGGATGAAGCCATTGGCCAGCACCGCCGTTTGGCCGCTTTCCACCAGGGTGAACAGCGAGGCGGGTTCCTGAGTGAAGCCATACACAATGGTGTCCTTGCCGGGCAGGACCCACTCGTTGGCGTTGTAGTTCACAAACTGCTGACCAGGGCGCGGCGCGAAGCCTTCGAACCCGGCGCTGATGGCATAGGTGTCGGTGCGGTTGAAGAGCGGGATGACCGGCACATCCTTGGTGTATTCCTGCTGGGTAATGGCATAGGCCGGCTGACGTTCCTCGCGGAGCAGGGTGTTATTGGCCTGTTTAATGGCATTACTGGCGGTCTCGTTGCACCAGCCCATGCCGTTCTGCCCGGCCCAGCCGTTCTCGGGGAGCGGGATTTGATCGCAGGCGTAGAGGGTTTGTCCAGCCGGGTCGGCCTGGCCCGTCCATGCAAACGCGGCGAGTTCAAAATCGCGGCGCGCGAGCCCGGTGGTATCGCCGAACAACCAGCCCGATGGAACATGGAAGCGCAACAGGCGCACGCCACAATCGCGCATTTGTTGCTCGAACACGGCGGCCCAGGTCTGCCGGAAGGCGGCGGTGGTAGTGGTGAACTTCAGGGATAGCTCATCGCCATTGGCGTTAGTGCGGTAGGTCGCGCCGTCGGCCAGGGTCCAGCCCGCTTCGTCGAGCAGTTGGCCGCCGGTGGCGACATCAAACGAATACTTGGTAATATTTTCATCCCCGGCGTAGGCCCAGTGGAAACGGGGTAGGAACGAATCCATCACCAAATTTTGTTGGGCCTCTTCGGTCAAAAGGGGGTAAACCGATTTAACGAGGTCGAGCTTGTTGGTGCAATAGGCGAGGGCTTGCCGCACCCGCAGGTCGCTCAAGACCGGGTTGGGGCGGGTGAACGCGCCGGCCTGCACTTCGACCGGGACAGTCTGTTGCACAACGGCGGTTTGAATCACGGCCGGTTGCGTCTCCTTGACCACGACCGTGACGGGGACTTCAACTTGCGCGGGCTGGCAGGCGGTGAGGACCAGCGCCAGAACCGCGGCTAAACTAAAAACAGTTGCGAAACGCTGACGGAACATGTTTCTCCTCCAAAAGAGATACTGAATAAATGAGCCAGTAGGTAAGGGGGTGGATTTATAAGCGAGGTGAGGAAACACCTCCTTTCGCAAAGCGGTTGATAGATTAACTCACCTTACGCACTGTCATTTCGAGCGAAGCGAGAAATCTCTACAATTAGCGTAGAGACTCCTCGCTACCGCTCGGAGTGACATTCTAAAAAATACGCTCAACTGCGTAAGGTGAGAGATTAACTCTGACTGAGCGGCGTTATGCTGATCGGTCAGGGTTTTATTAATTAAAAGGGCGGAGTTCGGCGCGCTCCGCCCGTTTAGAGGAGGAAGAAGACCGTGGAAGGGATCTTCTTGCCTAAGAATGGTTGTAGATTAGCAGATGGGGAGGGGGGAAGTCACCCCCCAAATATGTGGGCGCGAAGGGGGGTTTTTAACGCGCCCAGCGGGGGGACGGGCACCCGGCGTGGGGGAACGCGCCCCGGCGATCCCCGTTAAAACGTGGGGGGACGCGAAAAAGTGGCGGGAGGTTGTGACCGCGCGGGCGCGGTTGGCCGCCCGGTCAATCCATTAAATTTAATTCGCGGGCGCGGGCGAGGGCCTGGGTGCGGCTATGGACAGCCAGTTTGCTGTAGAGGTTTTTGAGATGCCATTGTATGGTGCTGAGGGCGACGACCAAGCGCTGAGCGATTTCGTGGTTGGATTGTCCGGCGGCGAGCAGGCGCAGGATTTCGAGTTCACGTTCGCTGAGCGGCTCTGGAAGATTGGCGATGGGTGATTGATGATTGGCGATGGTTGGCGCAAAGGCGGCCAGCAAGCGATCGGTATAGTTGGTCAGGGCTGTGGGCTGGTTTTTCATTTGCAAGCGGCAATCGGCGATTAGCCGGCGCAGGGGTTCGCCTTCGTCCACGAAGAGGCGCACATAACCGGCGGGTTCGGCGAGGGTGAGGGCGGTTTGGAGCGCGGCGAGCGCGGCAGGGTGATTGCCTTGCGCGTGATGAAGCCGGGCTTGCAGAAGGTTGATCTCGACAACCCGCCCCACCCGCCCCTGCGCGGTCGTGGCGGCGTGCAGGCGTTGGAGCAGGCGGGCCGCCGGGGCCAACTGGCCCTGGGCCAGTAGAACCCGCGCAAGGGTAAGATAGCCCATTTCATTCAAATAATTGAGTTCATCGTTAGGGGCGAGACCGCGATCTTGAGTCCAGCGGGCGGTCTGGGCCAAATTGCCTTGTCGCCACCACAAGCGGGCTTGCGCGTCGTGATGCGTGAGAAACGAAGTGCGGCGGTAGGTGGGGGCGAGTTGGATGGCGGCGTGAAAGGCTTCCTGGGCGTGGGCCGGGTGGCCCTGCGCCTGGTGGATCATCCCCAACCGGGTGTAGCCGCACACTTGCACGCCCAGACTGCGCCCGGCGCGGCCATAGTCCAAAGCGATCTCGGCTTCGTGGCGGGCTTCGTCGAGACGGTTCCATTCGCGCAGGATTTCGCTGAGGCCGCTGTGGAGCGCGCCCGGCACAGCCATGCCCACAATATGGCGCTCGGTGGCGAGGCGGATGGCGCGGCGGCAGAGGGCTTCGGCCTGGTGCAATTGGCCGCAAACAATGTGCAGTTCGGCCAGTTCGTAGAGCGTGACCATCATCATGTACAAATTGTCGGCGCGCTCGCTCATGGCGACCGCCTGTTGAAACGCCTCCCGCGCGGCCAGCGTGTCGCCCCGGAGCAGGTAGGCATTCCCCTGATTGCGGACCACCACACTGCGCCAGACCAAATTCTCGGGCGGCAGGTCGCGCAGGGCATGCTCGGAAAATTCCAATGTGCGGTCAACTTCCCCTTCCATCATCGCCACAATACCGCGCTCAGTGGCGATCATGCCGCGGATGGTGGCGCGCTCGGCGGGGGAGGCAATTTGTTCGAGTTGGCGCTCGGCGTCGTTGAGCCGGGCTTCCACGTCGTCGTAGCGGCCCAGGATGTTGAGGATCCACGCGTAAAAAATGCACAAGCGCGGGCGGGCGCGCACCAGCGCTGGAGGCAGGGCTTCAAGCCAGCCGAGCAGGTGAATCATCTCGCCATGCATCCAGATGGATTCGGCGATTTGCTCGATGAGGCGCGCGGCGTCGTCGGCATCGCCCACGGCCAGCGCGTGCCCCACGGCCTCGGGGATGAGGCCGTTTTGCTCGCACCAGCGCGCGGCCCGGCGGTGAAGCTCGGACCAGCGGGCGGGCTGGGTTTGGCGCAGGCGCTCGCGCAGAAAATCGGCGAAGAGGTGATGATAGCGATACCAGTGCCGGTCGTTGTCGAGCGCGACTAAAAACAGATTGGCGCGTTCGAGGCGCTCCAACTGCGCCAGACTGTCGCCCTGCCCGATGAGCGCCTCACACGCCGCGCCCGAGAGTCGGTCGAGCACGGCAGTTTCCAGTAAAAAAATTTGGGTGGCGGGGGCTTGCTGATTGAGCACCTGCTCGGCGAGGTAGTCGAAGATGTAGCGGTGGCTACCCGTGAAGGCGTGGATGAAGGCGGCATGGTCGGTGTGGTCGCGCATGGAGAGCGCGGCCAGTTGCAGGCCGGCGATCCAGCCTTCGGTGCGGGCTTCGAGCGCGGTTACATCGGCGGGGGTGAGGGCCAGCCCCATCGCTTGATTTAAAAAAGTGGTCGCTTCCTCGGGGGTGAAGCGTAAATCGTTGGGGCGCAGTTCCACCAGTTGCCCGCGCGCCCGCAGGTGCGCCACCGCGAAAGGCGGTTCGGCGCGGCTGGCCAGGATGAGATGCATGCGCGGCGGCAAATGCGCCACGAGGAACGCGAGCGCTGTATGGATCTCGGGCCGGGTGAGAAAGTGATAATCGTCCAGCACCAGCACAAAATCCTCGGTGATTTCGGCGGCCTGGTTGACCAGCGCGGTGAAGGCGGCTTCCAAAGTGGGGGGTGTGGGCGTGGAAAATTCCGCCAACAGGTCTTCGCCCAACCCAATTTCCAAAGTCCCCAAGGCGGCCAGGATATACCTGCCCCAACGGGCCGGGGCATTGTCATGCTCGTCGAGCGAAACCCAGGCGACCGGCACGGCACGGGGCGCGGCGGCAATCCACTCGCCCAGGAGCGTGGTTTTGCCGAACCCCGGTGGCGCGACAATGAGCGTGAGCGGGCAATCAAGCGCGGCGTTTAGGCGCGCCAACAGACGCGGGCGCGGCACCCCATTGGGGCGAGTCTGCGGAATGTAAAGTTTGGGACGGACAAGCGCGTCCGCTTGGCGGGCCGGACGCGCCTGTTCCACATGGGATGCCGAATGAGCCATAGCTTGTCGCTTAAATACTGGTTGTTTGGGATGATGGTTCAGGCGGGGTAAAAGTGGCCGGGTTTGTATTTGCTATAATCCTCCGTATGCCCGCGCGCGAACGCACTTACCGCACCGAAGCCATTGTACTCCGCCGCAAAGACTTGGGCGAAGCCGACCGTCTGCTCACGCTCCTCACGCCCGAGCGGGGCAAAGTGCGCGTCATGGCCAAGGGCATCCGCAAACCCGCCTCGCGCAAGGCCGGGCATCTCGAACTCTTCACGCGCGTCAAACTCTTCCTCGCCAAGGGCCGCGACCTCGACCTCATCACACAAGCCGAGACCATCAGCGGCTACCGCCCTCTGCGTGAAGACCTGTTGCGTGGCGCGTATGCCAGTTACGTGGTAGAACTTCTCGACAAATTCATCCCCGACGAGCAGGAGAGCGCCGAAGTGTACGAACTCCTCGGCCACGCCCTCGACTGGCTGTGCGACTCGCCCGACCCAGCGCTCACCGCGCGCTATTACGAACTGCAACTGCTCGGCCTCGCGGGCTACCAGCCGCAACTCTTTCAATGCGTGATAGGCGGCGAGCAAGTTGTGGCTGAAGACCAGTATTTCTCCTTTGACGGTGGCGGCGCGGTCTGCGCCCACTGCGGGGAGGCGGCCCCGCGCGTGGTGCCCATCTCGATGAATGCCCTCAAGCACCTGCGCTACTTCCAATCCAACCCCTACGCCAAAGCCATCGCCCTGCAAATGCGCCCCAGCGTCCACGCCGAGATAGACCGTCTGATGACCCGCCACATCACACACACCCTGGAGCGGCAGTTGAAGAGCGTGGAGTTTTTGAAGTTGATACAGAGGGAAACAGCATGATTACTGATGCTCATCTAGACGAACTCAAAGCCCTCTTCATCAAGCACGGGGTCGTGTTAGCCTATCTCTTCGGCTCACAAGCCGAAGGCACAGCGCGCGCTTCGAGCGATGTGGATATTGCGGTGTTGCTTGCGCTGGGTACTTCGCGCGATTGTTATTTTGACGTGAGGTTAGATTTGACTAATGCCTTGATGGACATTTTACGCAAAAACGAAGTAGATGTAGTGATATTAAACGAAACGACCCCATTGTTGTCCCATCAAATTGTCAAATATGGTCGCCTGCTTTACGAAGACCCTGTCACAACCCCGATGACTGAATTTGTGGCTTCAGCGATTAGCCGATATGCCGACACAGAACATTTTCGCCATATCGCCTTCGCCTATTTAAGTGACCGACTTGGGCGAGCACCTGTATCAACTGACCATCTGGAGAAAGCGGCATGATTAAGGTTCCCGTTGTTCAAAAGTTGCTTACCTCGCTGGGTGAGCAAGTAGTTGTGATACGTCCCCTGCAAAAATTTAGCCTGAAAGAATTAAGTGACGACCCGTTGCGCTGGAATGGCTTGCTACATCTACTCCAAATTAGTGTCGAGCACGTCACTGACATTGGCGCGCACTTATTGGCTGGTAGTGGTTCGGATGTGCCTGATGCCCACCGTGAAATTTTATTGAAGTTGGGACGAGTTGGTGTTCTCCCCTCCGCTTTTGCAGAACGCATCATGCCCATGACCGGATTTCGGAACATTATCGTCCATCATTATCTAACTGTTGACCCGCAAAAAGTCGGCGATATTCTCTATAACCATTTAGATGATTTTGACGATTTCTCACGCTATATTTTGGCTTACCTCCGCCGCGAAGGCCACCTACCTTCCGAAGACGCGCCTCCTAACTAATCCACCTTCTTCACTGCCCAAATGTTTGCGCGTCTGGCCCTCAAGTCATGCTCAACGTTTGCCACCACTGCGGCCTCTACCGCGCCGATAAAGTCATTGACCCGGTTGGCCCATTCGCCATCTGCCCCGAATGTGGTCATCAACATCCCTTTCGCCACTTGCCGCTATTGATTGTCTCCGGCGCGAGCGGCGCGGGCAAATCTGCGGTGTGCAACCACTTATTGGGTCAGTTCACCCAAGCCATCTTGCTGGACTCGGATATCCTGTGGCGACCAGAGTTTAACCAGCCGGAAAACAATTACCGCGATTTTTTTGAAACTTGGTTACGAATGTGCAAGAACATTGTGCAAGCGGGCCGCCCGGTGGTTTTGTTTGGCGCGGGCCTCGGCGTGCCGGAGAACATCGAGCCATGCGTTGAGCGCCGTTATTTCTCCCAAGTGCATTACCTCGCGCTGGTCTGCGCCGACGAAGTTCTGGCGACCCGTTTGCGCCAACGCCCGGCCTGGCGTGGCGCGGGCGAAGCCAGTTACATCGAAGAACACACCCGCTTCAACCGCTGGTTCCAAACCCACGCGCCCACCACCCAGCCGCAGATTACGTTGCTTGATACTACCAATAGACCGTTGGCTGAAACGGCTAGCACAGTAACCGCTTGGATTGATGAAAAAATCCGCACCATTCTATAAATCCGTGTCCCCTCCTCATGCCTAAACACACCTTCCAATCCCTCATCGCCACCCTCGAAAAATTCTGGGCCGACCACGGTTGCCTCATCTGGCAACCGTACTATCAGCAAGTCGGCGCGGGCACCATGAACCCCGGCACCTTCCTCCGCGTCCTCGGCCCCGAACCGTGGAACGTGGGCTACGTCGAACCCTCCATCCGCCCCGACGACGGGCGCTACGGCGAAAACCCCAACCGCTTTCAGCAACACTACCAATACCAAGTCATCCTCAAACCCGACCCCGGCCATTCGCAAGAACTCTACCTGCAATCGCTCGAAGCGGTGGGTCTCAACCCGCGCCAACACGACATCCGCTTTGTCGAAGACAACTGGGAATCGCCCGCGCTCGGCGCGTGGGGTCTCGGCTGGGAAGTCTGGGCCGACGGGCAGGAAATCACCCAGTTCACCTACTTTCAACAAGCGGGCGGCATCGCCACCGACCCGGTCTCGGTGGAAATCACCTACGGCCTCGAGCGCATCCTCATCGCCCTCAACAACGCCAAAGCCATTTGGGATGAGCCGTGGAATGAGCACGTCACCTACGGCCAGGCTATGCGGCAGGGCGAGTTCGAACACAGCAAATACTATTTTGAAATCGCCGATGTCGAGCGGGTGCGGCAAATGTTCGCGCTCTACGAAGCCGAATGCCAAGCCGCCCTCTCAGCGGGCCTCGTCCTCCCCGCCTACGACTACGTCCTCAAACTCTCGCACACCTTCAACATCCTCGACGCGCGCGGCGCGGTGGGTGTCACCGAGCGCCAAGCCGCCTTCGGCAAAATTCGCGGCCTCGCGCGCAAAGTGTCGGAAGCGTATATTGAACAAAGACAAAAACTTGAATACCCATTGATGAAGGAAGAAGGAAGCCGGAAGAAGGAAGAAGACCTTCGCCCTCAACCTACGTCCTCCCCACTCCTTCCGTCTTCCTTGCTTTTGGAGATTGGCACCGAAGAGTTACCTGCCTCCGACGTGGATTCGGCCCTCGAGCAGTTATCGGCCCTCGGCGCGAAATTCTTAACCGAGGCCCGCGTGGGGTACGGCACCCTCAGCGTGGTCGGCGCACCCCGGCGGTTGGCGCTCCTCGTCAAAGATGTGGCCCCACGCCAACCGGATTCCGAGACCATCGTCAAAGGCCCGCCCGCCGCGCGCGCCTTCCTCGCCGATGGCTCGCCCAGCCCTGCCGCGCAAGGCTTTGCCAAGAGCAAAGGCGTGGCCGTTGAGGCGCTCGAAAAACGCACGATAGACGGCGGCGAATATCTGGTCGCCACCGTGCGCGAGACCGGCAAACCCACCCTCGCCGTCCTCAGCGACTTGCTCCCCAAACTCATTGCCGCCATTAAATTCGAGAAGACCATGCGCTGGCGCGCGGGCGACCCCACCGCCTTCTCGCGCCCCATCCGTTGGCTCGTGGCCCTGCTCGGGGACGCGGTCATCCCCTTCGAGTACGCGGGCGTGCGGGCGGGCAACACCTCGCGGGGTCTGCGGCCCCTCGGCTCGCCCGACATCCTCATTAAATCCGCCGACGATTATTTCGCCGCCATGTCCGCCGCGACTATCGCCGTTGACCCAGCCGCGCGGCGCGAATCAATCTTGCAACAAGCCCGCGTCCTCGCGGCCTCGGTGGGCGGTCGTCTCGCGGATGAAGGCGTGCTGAATGAAGTGACCAATCTCGTCGAGCGCCCCACCGCTTTCCTCGGCGCGTTTGATGAAGAACACCTCGCCCTCCCGCGCGATGTGCTGGTGGCGGTGATGAAAAAGCATCAGCGGTATTTTCCGGTTGAAAAAGTGATGAGTGACGAAGTGACGGGTGACGACACCCGACACCCGTCACCCGCCACGCTTTTGCCTTATTTCGTGGCTGTTCGCAATGGCGATGACGTACACCTCGGCCTCGTCCGCGAGGGCAACGAGCACGTCATCCGCGCGCGCTTTGCCGATGCCGCGTTTTTTGTGCGCGAAGATGTGAAACTCAAATTGGAAGAGTTCCGCCCCAAACTCGCCACGCTCACCTTCCAGAAAAAACTCGGCTCCATGCTCGATAAGTCGGAGCGGATTGAAAAACTGGCCGCGTGGGTGACGAGCGCATTGCAGTTGAACGAAGCCGACACGCAAGCCGCGCTCCGCGCCGCGCACCTGTGCAAAGCCGACCTCGCCACGCAAATGGTGGTGGAGATGACCGCGCTCCAAGGCATCATTGGGTGCGAGTACGCCCTGCGCTCCGGCGAATCTGCTGAAGTGGCGCAAGCGATTCGGGACCACTACCTCGCGGCGGGCGGGGACGCGCTCCCGGGCGTGGTCGTGGCCCTCGCGGATAGACTCGATTCCCTCGTGGGCCTCTTCGCCGCGAACCTCGCCCCCAGCGGGTCGGCGGACCCCTTCGGTCTGCGCCGCGCCGCGCTGGGTGTCAATCAAATCCTCACCGAGAAAAATCTAGACTTCGATTTACGCGCCGCCCTCCAAGCCGCGCTCGATTTGCAACCGGCCTCGGTTCATCCAATTACCAATACACTAATTACTGATTTACTGGTTTTCCTCGCAGGCCGTCTGCGCGGCCAACTGCTCGACGCGGGCTATCGCTACGATGTGGTCGAAGCGGTGCTGGCCGAACAAGCGCATAACCCCGCGCGCGCGTTGCAAGCCGTGACGCAACTCTCCGCGTGGGTCAAGCGCGACGACTGGGCGCAAATCCTGCCTGCCTACTCGCGCTGTGTGCGGATTACGCGGGAGGTGAAAGAGCAGTTATCAGTGAACAGTGAACAGTTATCAGACCCGGCGGAGAAAGAACTGTATGCCGCTTATCAACGCCACTCCGCTAAATCGGTTTCATCCGTTGAAGAGTTTTTAAGCGCGGTGCTTCCCATGATTCCGGCCATCTCCAAATTTTTTGATGATGTGCTGGTGATGGCGGATGACCAAGCCGTGCGTGAGAACCGATTGGGGTTATTGCAAAAGATTGCGGGGTTGAGCAAGGGGCTGGCGGATATGAGTAAGTTGGAGGGGTTTTAGGCACAAGCGCTGGCCCCCACCCGGCCTCCTCCGTTCGCTCCCTCTTTGCCAGCCACACGGTTTGCTTAGAACGCGAACAGGGGAGGAGCCGGGG
>CAYUFY010000065.1:0-18837 GCA_964443795.1 uncultured Anaerolineales bacterium
AGCCGTACCCGGCCGATATCGCGCAGTTGCATGACCGCCAGCGCAACGAAACTCTTGGTCATGGAGGCGATGCGAAAAACGCTGTCGCGTTGCACCGGAATTTGCGCGGCCACATCCAGCACGCCAAAACTATGTTCGAAGGCCAGTTCGCCATCCATGACCACGCCATAGGCCACGCCAGGGATATGCTGGCGCTCGGCATGGCGGCGAAAGATGGGTTCAAGCTTGGGGCAGGCCGCGAGCAGACGCGCACGGCGGTCGTCAGCGTCGGGCCAGCGCGGTTGGGGCAGGTTTTCGCCCATGTTTACGGCTCGAACGTGGCTTCAAACGTCATGCCCCAGCGCAGGCGCGGGTCCACGTTATCCACATTAATTTTCACGGTGTAGAGCACATCGCCGCTTTGCATTTTAGCGGCCTGCGCGATGGACTCAACGATGCCTTGCAGTTCCAGTTCCGGCAGGGCGTCGGGCACGAGGCGCACGGTTTGCCCCACTTCAATTTTCACGACTTCGAGTTCGTTCAGGTCGGAGGTTTCCACATACTGAATGGAAAAATCGGCGAGTTGCACCACCCATTTGTCGGTTCCTACGGATTCGCCAGCGGCAATGCTCAGGTCGGTGACGGTTCCGGCAAACGGGGCTTTGAGATCGTAGTTGTTGAGGTTGGTTTGCGCGGCGGCGATTTGCGCGGCGGCAGTTTCCAGGCGGACTTTGACGGTATCAAGGCGGGCCTGCGCCAGGGTGAGAGCGTCACTCACCGCGCTTTCGGCGGTGGTCGTAAATAAGCGCTCGGCTTCCGCCTCGGCCGCGTGGGCGGCGTCCCGTGCCGCTTGCAAGTTATCCTGGCGGCGCTGGAGCTCTTCCCATTTACGCACCGCTTCGTTGTAATTGTTTTGGGCGGTGTCGAGGACGTTTTTGGCCGTTTTGCGCCGCTCGTTGTCTTTGGTTAGCGCCTTATATTTATCAAACTCATCTTGCGCGTCCTGTAGTTCAGTTTCACGGGTTTTGACTTCGTCGGTAGCCGTTTCCAGATCGGTCTCTAGGGCATCGGTATCGAAGGCCTCCCAGGCGCGGTCGGCGGTGGCGCGGGCTGTTTGGGCTTCGTTGTATTTCACCCAGGCTTGCGCGTGCGTGAGGCTCGCGATGCGGATGAGGGTATCGTAGGCCTGTTGGGCGTTGGTCAGTTCGAGTTGGGCGGCGGCCTGTTCCAACTGCGCGGCGGCCAGTGTGGCTTCAGCGGGTTCGCGGTCGCCGAGGCGGGCGAGCACTTGCCCGGCTTCCACCACGTCCCCTTTTTGCACCAGCACTTCGGCGACTTTGCCCCGCAGGGCGAAAGTGAGATAGGCATCATCGCGCGGGACCAAATGGCCCTCGGCGACCACGGCTTCCGCCCCAACTTGGGGCGTGGCGGGGGGCGGGGTGGCCGTGGCCTGTGAGCAGGCGGCGAGCAGGGCAGTGACAACGAGCAGTAGGAAAAAACTTGAAGGTTTCATAGGGGTTATTTCTGTTCTCTGAAGATTGGTCGCCGGGGCTGAACACCCGACGGCCACTCGCTGGTTTATTCGTAGGCCAGCACCTCGCGGATGGTCAACCGGGAGGCGCTCCGAGCGGGCAGGACGCTGGCAAAGGCGGAGAGAATGAGCACCACGCCCAGCCACAGGGCAAATCCATCCACGGTGAATTTGACATCAATGGTGGATTCGAAAATGGCCGTGCTGATGATCGTGGCCAGCATGTAGGTGATGGGGAAGGAGACGATGGCCCCGATGAGCCACGAGATGCCGCCGATGACCACGCCCTCGACGATGACGGCCCGGACGATGGCCATGTCGGTGGCACCGATGGAGCGCATAATGCCGATTTCGCGCGTGCGCTCCAGCACGTTCATGCTCATGGTCCCGGCCAGTCCCATGGAGCCGACTGAAGCGGTGAGCACGGCCATGATGAGCAAAAAGGCCACCAGGATATCGAGGCTCTCGGAGGCGGTGGCGAGCGTGGATAGGCCGGTGCGGACTTCGCGCACATGAAAGCCCTGGTCGCGGAAGAACCGGTCCACTTCGGCGCTCATTACGGCCTGAAACGCCGGGTCGTGGCGTTCGGCGACAATGCGATACGACACCGAGCGGTTGGCGAGATTGGTCAGCTGGGAAATATATTCGTAATTGGCGTAGGCGATGTTGCCTTGTTGGCTGACAAATTTAAAAATGCCCACCACCAGCCAATCGTCTTCTTGACCATCTATCTTCAGCCGCAAGGTCTGACCCGCTTGAAGGTTGGGGAAGGTCTTGAGTAACCCCTCGCTGACCGCGACCGCTTTTTTGTCGTCTGGGCGCAACCAACGCCCGGACGAGAGCAACGGCGAAACCAGCTGGCTCCCGGAGGGGGGCGCGAGGATGAGTAGGTTGTCACCGGCGGTGCCATCGGCGTAAAGCGCTTCGGCATTGGCAAACGCCCAGCCTTCCACATGGGTTACGCCGGGCACTTGTAAGGCAAATTGTTCTACTTCGCTTAAGCGGTAAGGGCGGTCAAAATCGAGCGTGACATCAGCGAGGAAGTAGTTGCCGATTTGCGCGATGTAGTCATGCAGGGTGACGCGCACGTTGAACACCGCGATGAAGATGGCGCCGCCCATGGTGAGGGTGAAGAGGGTGAGTAATAGGCGGCCTTTGCGCCGGAAGGTGTTGCGGAGCGAGAGAATGAGCGGGCGCGGCAAATGGAGGCGGGGCCCGGGGCGCGGCGGGCGCGCGTCCGCCAGGGAACCGGTCCCCCGGGTGGGTTTCTGTTCCGTGCTGGTCACCACATCCCCGCTCAGGGCGCGTTGCACCGTGATGCGGCTTCCATTCAACACCGGGGCTAATCCGGCGAGCAGAGGCACGGCCAGCCCCACCCCGATTTGAATCCACACCGCCATGGGGATGAGGCGATAACCGAGTAGATTGAAGTTCATCTTATCGGCGATGAAGGTGGCCAGCTCATATGCGCCCTGACCGCCCAGCGGCACGGCGATGAGGAGCGCGATGAGGCCGAAGGCGAGGATGAGGACGATATACATCAGCACGATCTGGCCGCGCCGCGCGCCGAGCAGTTTCATCACGCCAATGTGGCGCAGGTGCTGGTTGAGCAGGGCGCTGAGGGTGTTGGCGATGAGCGAACTGCTGAGGAATAAAATCAGCACGCCCAACGCGCCCAGAATGCCCAACACGGCTTGCACGATGGAGGCCATGGGGTGTTCATTGCTTTTGGCGATATCCGAGCGGAACACACCGACATTGGTTTTTTCGATCTTGTCTCTGACCGTTGCGCCCACTTGCCGGATATGCTCGAGATCGTTGGGGTGGGTGGCTACCGTGACAAACAAGCGGTTGAACAGCGCCGCTTGGCCCAGATATTCGAGCGTGTCCAGGTGGATGAAGGAGAGGGGCGGGGCCAGAAAATCATCGGCGCCGGTGGCCTGGTCTTGCACCACGCCCACAATCGGCAGGGTCTTCACCGAGCCATCGGCCATTTCGATTTCGAGCGTTTGCCCCACGCTATAGCCCAGTTCAGTCAGGGCTTCTTTTTCGAGAACCAGTTGATTTTCGAGTGGGCTGGTTTGCCCGGCAATGGGTTGCAACAGATTGATCTGTTGTTCGGCATAATCGTCGAGCGCGACCAGACCCAGCGTTTGCCACTCGCTTGTGCCGGCCAGCCGCGCGCGCACATTGAAAATACGTCGTCCCTCGGCTTCTTTCACCTCATGCAGATTGGCGATGGTGTCCACCAGCGTTTGATCGAAATCGGCGGACCGGATTTCGATGTTGAGCGGATTGTTGGCGGCATAACTGGCGCTCATATCCACGGAGATGATCTGATACCCACCCGCGATGACGCCCACCGCGAACACCCCCACCGCAATGGAGATGACCACCAGCAGGGTGCGGAGTTTGTTGTCTACCAGATCATGCGCGACTTTGCGCCAACGGGGTCTAAACATGGATTAATCACCCCGCGCCGTGCGCCGGTCTTGAGTTTGATTTTCCTGCAACCGCTGTTGAACGATTTGCCCGAGCGCGTCCTGGGTCAGCGGGGAATCGGCCACGAGGCGCGCGAACGGATCCCGATGGAGCGCCACCAGTTCCACCGGGCCATCGGCGGTGGCCCGCACGCTGGCCAGCGCCTGGCCGCCTTTAAGCAATTCCACCTCGCCAAAAAAATCACCGCGCCCCAGCCGGGCGACCGCTGTTTTGTGCGGGTCGCGTAAAACCACTTCCACCGCGCCCTGGGCCACCATGTAAAAATAATCCACATGCTGGTCGTGTTGCAGAATGGTCGCCCCCGACTGATAGGTGAAGCGTTCGAGTTGGCGGGTGACCCCCAGCATTTGCCGGTGGTTGAGCGAGGGCAAGGCCTGCGCCACCGTTTCATCCACCAGTTCACCATCGGAGATGATGACGGTGCGGGAGGTGCGCTCGGTGAGCGACGGGTCATGCGTGACCATCACAATGGTCTTGCCACTCTTGGAGAGTGAGTCGAACAGGTTAATCACCACATCCGCCGAACGCGAATCAAGATTGCCCGTTGGCTCATCGGCGACCAGCAGGGGCGGGTCAGTGGCGAGCGCGCGGGCGATGGCCGCGCTTTGTTGCTGGCCGGTGGACACCGCGTCGGGCAGTTTGTGGGCTTGCGCGGCCAGCCCCACCATCTCCAGCAAGTCCAGCGCGCGGCGGGGGCGCTCGTCGAAGCCGTAGCAATTCACATAGTCCATTGGCAACATCACGTTTTCGAGCAGGGTGAGCATGGGCAATAACTGGAAAAACTGGAACACAATCCCCAACGTGCGCCCGCGCCAGAGCGAGCGCTGGCTCTCGGTGAACTTGTAAATATCCGTGCCGCCAATGACGACTTGCCCAGCCGTTGGATGATCTATGCCGGTCATCATATTGAGCAGGGTGGATTTGCCACTGCCCGACTTGCCCACGATGGCCACAAATTCGCCCCGGTAGAGACTCAAGTCCACCCCCTTGAGCACGGTGAATTCCCCGGCGGCGTTTTTAAATTTCTTCACCACCTGGCGCAGTTCAATCATGGGTTCAGACATGGTTACACGAGCTCGCCATCGGCCAGCCGCACATGGCGCGAGAAACGCGGGGCCAAACTCTGGTCGTGCGTGACCATGATGATGGTTTTGCCCTGCCGCACTAATTGTTCAAACACGCCAAAGACATGGTCGGCGGTGACCGAGTCGAGACTGCCGGTCGGCTCGTCGGCCACGATGAGCGGCGGGTCGTTGGCTAACGCGCGGGCAATGGCCACGCGTTGTTGTTGCCCGCCGGAGATGAACGCCGGTAATTTGTGCGCGTGTTCTTCAATCTCCACCAGCCGCAACAATTCCATGGCTCGCTCCCGACTGCGGCGCGGGTGGTAGAGGCCGCTCACATCCATGGCCAGCATAATGTTGTCGAGCAGGGTGAGCATGGGCAATAGTTGGAAGGATTGATAAACCACCCCGAGCGTGCGCCCACGCCAGAGCGCCATTTGGTTTTCGTTGAGCTGATGGACGGAGGTCATCCGGTTTTCGCCCCGCACCAGCACTTCGCCGCGTGTCAGCTGATCCACGCCGGTAATCATATTAAGCAGGGTAGATTTGCCCGCGCCCGATTTGCCAATGACGCCTAAAAACTCCCCGGTTTGGATGGTGAGATTGATCTCGCGCAGAGCGGGGAATTCCCCGGCGGCGGTGGTATAAATTTTGGCAACCGCGCGCAATTCAACCAGCGGGGCCGCACCATTCGGAGCCGTAACAGACATGAACTGATTGTACCGTATTCCGATTGTTCGCTTTGCGCGGGATACGCCAAATTAACCTGGGGTTTGTCCGGTTATGGAGGAAAGATTTAAAGAGACCTACTTCTACGATTGAATGATAACCCCCTATGCTATACTCGCGGCGCATGAAGGTTCTGGTCACCGGCGGCACAGGTTTTTTGGGGCGCTACATTGCGCGTGCTTTACTGCAACGTGGCGATGAGGTCAGCATCTTGGGGCGGAATTTTGCCGCCGTGCCAGATTTGCTGGCGCAGGGCGCGCGCCCATTGAAAGTGGATTTGCGTGACTCGCCCACTGTACAGCAAGCGTGCGTGGGCATGGATGCGGTGTGTCATAGCGGCGCGTTGTCGGCCCCGTGGGGTAAACGCGCCGATTTTTTTGCCATCAACGCGAGTGGCACCCAAACCATTATCGAAGGGTGTCGCCACCATCGCGTTCAACGGCTTGTCTACATTTCCTCGCCCAGCGTGCTGTTTGATGGGCGCGACCAACACAACCTCACCGAAGCCGCACCGTACCCGAACCGCTTCACCTCCACATATGCCCTCACCAAAAAGCTCGGTGAAGATTTCGTCCGCGCCGCCACTGATGTGCCGTCGGTGATTCTGCGCCCCAAAGCGCTCTTTGGCCCCGGCGATCAAGCCTTGCTCCCGCGCCTCATCGCCGCCGCCCGCGCGGGCCGCCTGCCGCAAATTGGCGATGGCCGCAACCGGGTGGATATAACTTACGTCGAAAACGCGGCCGACGCGGCGGTGCTGGCGCTCACGGCTCCGGCGGCAGTGGGTAAAACTTACCTCATCACCAACGGTGAACACGCACTCCTGTGGGAGGTGATTAACCAAGTGTTACAACACTTGCACATTCCCGCGCCCACCCGCGTCTTGCCAGTTGGCTTAGCCTGGAGCGTCGCCTTACTGATGGAAGCCGTTGCCGCTGTGACTCGGCATGAGCCACGCCTCACGCGTTATTCGGTGTTGCTTTTGGCGCGCACTCAAACCTACGCCATCACCGCCGCCCACCGCGACTTGGATTATCACCCGCGCTATGCGTTAGCCGAAGGCATCGAGAAAACTTTGGCCACCTTATGAGCGTTACCGTGACATGCCGCATTTTGGATACAGGCTACTGCCTGGCCTCCGAGCATCACCTGATGCAAGGCGGGGCGCGCCGCACCATTGAATGTCATTCGCTGGTGGCATTGTTCCAGCATCCTCAACACGGTTGGCTGGCCTGGGATACGGGCTATGCGCCGCGTATGTTGGCCGAGACTCTGCGTTGGCCGTATGTGCTTTATCGCCTGGCGACCCCATTACGCATCCGCCCGGAACTTGCGCTCGTGGCGCACTTGGCGCGGCAGGGCATTGCCTCCACCGACATCCGCACCATCATCGTCTCGCACTTTCACGCCGACCACCTCGCGGGCGCGCGCGACTTTCCGGCGGCGCGCTTCATCGCCGACCGCGATGGTTTTGCCGACACTTCCGCCCGGCGCGGCTTCAGCGCCCTGCGGCGGGCCTTCATCCCCGCGTTGTTGCCCGCCGACTTCGCCGCGCGCGCCGATTTCCTCGCAACATTTAACGGCCCGGCGGTGCCCGGCCTCGGCGCCAGCCACGATGTATTTGGCGATGGGGCTTTACAACTCGTGCGTTTGCCCGGTCATGCGCGCGGCCAATTCGGTTTGCTCGCCAACACGCCCCACGGCCCGCTGTTATTCGCCGCCGATGGGGCATGGCTGACGCGCGCCATTCGTGAACGCAAATCCCCGGCGGGCCTCACGCGCCTTATCGCTGATGAGCCGGACGCCGTGCAAGCCACGGTGGAGGGCCTGCACCATTTTTGGCAGGCGCACCCCCACATTCGCATTCTGCCCACGCATTGCCCTGAAGCCTACGCGTGGGGCCAAACCCTCGCGGCGCAGGCCTGATATGTCGCCGCGCCTCGACCTCGCCTATCACTTTCTCGCGGCTCGTTATCGGTGGGCTACTTTGCGCGGTCATTCACTCGCCACGTATCAAGCGCGCCGCGCGCAACGCCTAGTGCAATATGTGCAAGCGCATTCGCCGTTTTATCGCGCGCACTGGCGCGATCACGCCCTCGCCGATTGGCGCACATTGCCCATCGTGGATAAGCGTTTGATGATGGACAACTTCACGGAGTTCAATACATACGGTGTGTCACGCGAGACGGCCATGCAAGTGGCGCTCCACGCCGAAGAGCGCCGCGATTTTAGCCCGGTGTTGCCCGGCCCGGCGCGGTTGACCGTTGGCTTATCCTCCGGCACTTCCGGCCATCGCGGCTTGTTTCTGATCAGCCCGCGCGAACAAGCCGCGTGGGCCGGCGTGATTTTGGCGCGCGCCCTGCCTGCCATTCCGTGGGCCAGTGTGTGGGCGGGTGGTTTGCGCGTGGCCTTTTTCCTGCGCTCGAACAGCAATCTCTATCAACAAACGCACAGCGCGTTGGTGCAGTTCCGCTATTTTAATTTGATGCAACCGCTCGAAACCAGCGTGGCGCAACTCAACACGTTTCAGCCCGCCGTGTTGATTGGCCCGCCGTTGTTGCTCGGCTTGCTGGCCGATGAAGTGCGCGCGGGGCGCCTCACGATTCATCCCGTGCGCCTCATCTCGGTGGCCGACGTGTTGGAGCCGCAAGAAGCGCAACGCTTGGAAGCGGTTTTCCAAATCAAGGTCGAGCAAATTTATCAATGCACAGAAGGCTTGCTGGCCGTCACTTGCGCGGCAGGGCGCTTGCACTTGCAAGAAGATGTGGTGGCGGTGCAGTTTGAAGCGTTGACGGAATCTGAAGGACTCTACACGCCCATCGTCACTGACCTGTGGCGCACGACTCAGCCGATTATCCGCTATCGGCTCAACGATGTCGTGGCGCTGGATGAATCCCCGTGCCCATGCGGTTCTGAGTTTCGCGTGCTGGCGCGCATCGAAGGTCGGTGCGATGATATTTGTTATTTCTCTGAGATGACTTCCTCTAAACTACGGTCATTTTTCCCCGACACCCTGCGGCGCATGGTGTTGTTGGCGCATCCGCAGATTGAAGATTATCTGGTGGTGCAGGACGCGCCCGGGCAGTTGCGGGTGCATCTGGCGCTGAGCGCCACGGCCAACTTGGCCCAAGTCGCCGCCGCAGTGCAAGCGCGGGTAACCGACAGCGTGCGGGGTTACGGCTGTCGGCTGGAGCGGATCGAGTTTGTCGCGGGGGTGCCCACCCCGCCACTGGGCGCGAAACGCCGCCGGGTGCAGGCCCGTCGGTCTCAATCATCAGTCTCAAAGGAAAATAGCTCATGACCACTTCGCTTGCGCCGCTTCACCTCCCTGTGAAAATTGCCGGTCTGGGGGCGTATCTACCGGAGCGAATTGTGACGAGCGCCGAATTGGAAGCCCAACTCAATATCGCGCCCGGTTGGATTGAGCAAGTGACCGGGGTGCGTGAGCGGCGCTATGCCGCGCCCGATGAGACGACGGCGGGCATGGCGGCCATCGCCGCGCGCCAAGCGTTGAAGATGGCCGGCATTGGCGTGGACGAGCTGGATGCCATTGTCGGCGCTTCCACTGGCCCCCAACAGGCGATTCCTTGCACCGCCGCGTTTGTGCAACGCGAACTCGGCGCGCCCGATGGGGGGAGCGCGTGCTTCGACATTAACGCCACTTGCCTGAGTTTTGCGGTTGCCCTGCAAAGCGTGGCGCATTTGGTGGCTTCGGGCGCCTATCGCACGGCGTTGATTTTTAGCAGTGAGATTGCCTCCATCTCGCGCAACCTGAACGAAAAAGAAAGCGCGGTGTTGTTCGGCGATTCAGCGGCGGCGGCGGTCGTGACGCGCGCCGCGCCGGGCGAGGCGAGTAACATCCACCACGCGCGCTTCACCACTTATAGCAGTGGCGCTGACCTGACGCGGATGTTAGGCGGCGGCACGCTTCACCACCCGAATAACCCCAGCACCACCCCGGACATGAACACCTTTCACATGGATGGGCCGAGCGTGTTCAAGAAAGCGACGCGGTTGGTGGGGCCGTTTCTCGACAACTTTTTGGAGGAAGCGGGCTGGCAACGTGGTGACGTGGAGGTGGTTGTGCCGCATCAGGCCAGCCGCCATGCGGTGGAATGGTTGACGCACAAATTGGGTTTTAGCGAAGCGCAAGTGTTTAATAACCTGGCCTTGCGGGGCAATTGTGTTTCGGTTTCCATCCCGCTGGGGTTAACCGAGGCCGTGCAAGCGGGGCGCATCCAGCGTGGCCACCGATTGCTGTTTATCGGCACAGGCGCGGGGCTAACGCTCGGGGCGATGGCGCTGACATTTTAGAATTCATATTTTTGGATGATCGGAATCGCCACGCCATCCAACAACCCTTTGAGCAAGGTCCACGGGCGGCGGCGGGCGGGCGGCAAATGGGCGTCATAAACGGCATTGTATTCAATGGCCGCCCCGCCGCCCCGCAACCGCTTGAATCGGCCCACCCCGGCGCTAAAGTGAACCAGCCAATTATTTTCGATGGCATCCAGCGAAGTACGCAGACTGAGCAACCGATACAGGCCCAACTTCTGCGGCAGGCTGGTGTCGTAACCAAATAGTGGTGGGGTGATCACCCCCTGTCGCTCAAAGTAGCCCAGCACGGCGTCAAGGCGTCCCTCGTGTTGGAAGGCTTTAATCGTCAATAAATTGTGTTCGAGCGCGAGGCGCACGAAGGCGGCGGTGAACTGCGGGTTGTAGTAGGAATACTTTTGCAAATAGAGCGCGTTGTATAACTCAACCACGCGCGGCCAGGCGTCGGGGGGCAGGTCGGCGCCATTGATTACAGTGTACGGTGAGCGCTGATAAAGCTTGAGGTCGAATTTGAATTGTTGCTTGTTCCGCACCCACGCCTGACTCGCCTCCTGATAGTACACATTGCGACTGAAGACCATGCGGCAACCCCGCGCCAGCAGGGTGGCGTAAAGCAAAGGGTTGCGAAACGAATCCACCGAGCGGAAGACAATGGCCCGGTCGGGAAAAGCCGTTACCAGAAAATTAAGGGCCGCCGTGATGACCTCTGCGCTGAGGGCCGGGTAGAGGTTGGTCGAGAGCAACCAGTTATTCACATACACGACCCGGTCAAACAAGTTGCGGCGGAAATACCAGCCAATCGGCACAAACAACGCGCGCAGGGCCGCCTCGACGGGCGGGTTTTTCAACTCGCGAAATTCTTCCTGCCCATAAGTGATGTAGTGATTGTAAGGTGAGCAGACGTAACTGTTAGCGGGGTGATAGTCGGTGGGCGTGACGGGCAACAGCGTATCGCCGACGCGCAGGACTTGTAAGTCAGTATGTACATTGGCAATATAGGTTTGCGGGCCATGTTGCATGAACGGCAAGAGATAACGCCGCGCATAGTCGCCATCGGGCGTGGTCGGCCAATCGAGCGTAGCTATATTCGTGGCATCGTAGAGCGTGATGGGCATTACGGCACCGTCACCATCTCGCCGATGGCGGGCGGGGTGAATGGCACATAGCGCCCGGCTTGCCAGTGAAACCAGCGCAAGGATGAATCTTCCAATGGGATTTCAAATTGAAATGCGACGGTGGCCGGGCGTTGGTCAGCGGTGACTTCAAGAAGTGTGACGGTCAGCCCGGCGAGTTTGACTACTTCGTTGCGTTGCAAGGGGTGATTGCTTCCGCGAAAGACGGTGTCGAAACCGGTGAGATAGCCGCCAACCGGCTGAGCGATGAGGGTGCGCGAGTCGGCGCGGGTGAGGCGGGTGACCCCCAGCCCCGCGGCAAGGTTGCGCACCCGCGCGGGGACGGGCAGGCCGGTGGCGGCGCGCACATCGGGGAGGTAACTGGTGTGGAAGAAGCTGGGCGCATTGACGATGATGGCGGTTTGCGTAATGAAGTTGTTATCGGTTGGCAGGCGGTTGAGGGCGGGTTCGATGTTTCCGAACCACGCCGGGCTGAAGGCGGTGAACGGGAGGAGGAGCGGGGCGAGGATGAGATGGAGCCCCACAAAGAAGCGAAAGACGAAAGTCGGCAGTTGGCGTGCCGTCAACCAGTGCGCGAGCAAACCCATCGCGCCGAGGCCGACAAAAAAGAGCAGGCGGTTGGCAGGGGGCGAGGCGGCCGATGGCAAAATGGAGAGCGCCATGCCGACTGCCCAGAAGCGCGCGGTAGCGTCTCGCCGGAGGAGCGGCATCACGCCGAGGGTTAACGCCACTAACCCGGCGAGCGCGGCCCACCACCACAGGCGGGCGGTATCACCATTGAGATACGGATAAAGCTCGGCGGGCGGCGTGGCCCATTGGGCCAGCATCAAAATCGGCCCGCGCTCGATGAGAGCCGATAGGTAGCGCAGGGGTTCGCGCCCAGGATCAATGTAGGCGGTGCCCCACGCGCTAAAGCCGAGGCGTTGATAGGCCAGGCGCCACAGCACGATGATGCCAACATAGGGCCAGAGTGAGCGGGCGCGTTTCAACACGGGGCCGGATTCTAAGAAGATCGTGTAAGCGATGAGGTACGCCAGGGTGGCCAGGGCGGCCTCGGCGGATAACAAGCCGAGTGCCAGCAAGAGGGGCGCCGCGAACCTGCCCATGCGCCAACTCGCGCCGCGCGAGCGATGATGCGCGCTAAGGGTCAACACGCCGAAGAGCGCGGCCATGAGCGTGTTGCGGTTCGAGAGCCAGCCCACGGCAAAACCATGCGCGTCGTCCACAGCGTAAAGCAGGGCGGCTAATCCGGCGACCGAAGTGTGCGGGCTGAGTTGCCGATAGAGCGTGGCGGCGGCAAAAATCAATGCGCCGAACCAGAGAATGTTTTGGGCGTGCATGAGCGCGAGGGCGGTGGGCCACCCTTGAAAATCGAGCCAGTGGGTGAGGGCCGCCAGTGGTCGCCAAAAGGCCACTTGACCTTCGGGCAAGGCCCACCACGGGAATGCGCCGCTGTCCATGCGTTGCTGGGTGTGGCGCGCGTCGCCATCCATGAAGACAAACAAGTGCTGGATAGCCGTGATCGCATTGGGTGTGGTGCGGACGGTTGAGCGCAACAGGTAATCGTCGAACTGCAAGCCCACACCGAGAGAGGGTAAGACCAGTGTCATGGCGACCAACGCCAGCGCGACTGGCAGGCGCGGGTGGGTGAGGCGGCTTGCGGCGCGGTTCACTTTAATCGTTGGCGCAGGTAGGGCAGGATGGAACGGAGGCGCTCGTCGTCAAGCTCGGTGTGGGTAAGCTGGATGGCAAGCTCTTCGAGCGCGGCCAGGATGAATGAACCGACGGCGATGTAAAACAAGACCACGCTATAACCGCCGAACAGAAACGCGTGCAAGACGAACACGGCTTGGGTCAGCCCACCCCATTTGCCGGAATGGAGATGGAGGGTGGAAACGTGGCCGAACTTGCGCCAACCGACGAAGAGGGCGGCAAAGTAGGCCAACGCCGCGCAGAGCAAAATTAGCGTGTGTTGGGTAAAGAGTTGCGGCTTAAGCATCACCAGCCAGAGCGCAACCGAGAAGGTCAGGAGCTTGTCGGCCAGTGAATCGAATTGGCCGTTGGTGAATTGCGGATAGCGCCGGGCCAACATGCCATCGCCAACATCGGAGAGCGAGGCCACAAATAGGCCGAGGCCAAGTGAGATCGGCCAGTTGAGCAAAGCGAAAACCCACAACCCGGGTAGCAATAACAGGCGCAGGGCAGTGAGCGGGTTAGGGATTTGGGGGGGCATTCACTATGCTATAGTCCTCGCCGATGCGCCGTTTTATCTTCGCCATTGTACTGCTATTAGCGACGGGTTTGCTGTTCGCGCGGCTCGGGGCGGTGGCCGGATTTCTCGACGCGCTGCGGCAGGCCCAGCCGCTGTGGCTCGGACTGGCTTTCATGGTGCAAGCCGGGTGGCAAGTTAATCAAGCGGCGGGGTTTCGCGCCACTTACCGCGCGGTGGGTGTGGAGCGCACGCTGGCGCAGATGTTGCCGGTGGTGGTGGCGAATAACTTTGTGCTGGTCGCCGCGCCGAGCGGGAGCTTGAGCACGTTTGCATTGTTTCTGGCGCACGCCCGGCGCGAAGCTTTGCCGCCTGCCCGCGTGACCTTGGCCGTCATGTTGTTTGCCGTGATGCAATATCTCGGCGTGAGTTGTGTGTTGGGCGGGGCGCTGATTTTGCTTTGGAATCGGCAGATTCTCAATGCTGGCGAGCTTCTACCCGCGTTCATTCTCTTCGGCCTCACCGGGGCGCTGGCGGGCCTGCTGTGGCTGGGGCTCAAATCTTTAGCACAACTCGAACGGCTTGGTCTGTGGTTCATTCGCTTGAGCCAACGAGTGTTGAAGCGAGATTTAATTCCCGAAATGGCCTGGCGCGTTTTCCTCGCCGAGGCCGCTGAAGGCTTTGAACTACTTCGTCGTCAGCCAGTGAAGCTGTGGCTCACGCCGTTTGCCTTGGCGCTGGCGGGCGAGGGGTGGGCGATGATTTTGCTCAGTGCGATTTTCATCAGTTTCGGCCAGCCGTTGTCGGGGGTGGCGATTGTCGCGGGGGTGAGCCTATCCGCGCTGTTCACCATCGTCTCGCCGACTCCGCTCGGGATTGGCGTGGCCGAAGGGGCGGCGGCTCTCGCGCTGAGCACGGTCAACATCCCCCCCGCCACGGCCATGCTCATCAGTCTCACCTATCGGGGCTTCCTCATCTGGTTGCCGATGCTGTATGGATTTATCGCGCTACAGGCTAGCGGATGGCAGATGACGTTGACGCACGCCAAACCGCAAGTCGAGCGTTCATAGTTTCATCTGGATTCGTTGTTCGGGTAGCGATTCGGCTGGCGCGGTGGGGCCATGCTTGAGCAGGCGCAGGATGTGCGGGCCAAGCACATCGAGTTCGGTATAGACGTATTGCGGCCCGCCAAAGCGGCGTAGGTTGGTGGTTTGCAGTTCGACAATGTGGCGATCTTGTTGCAGGGCTTGCCCAAATAATAATTTGATCACGGGCCGCGCCAGCCAACCCAACCCCAGCGGGGCTTGCCCCACCACGACGGCAAAGAGCCGCTGGGAAAATTCTGTCTCAGGGGTAAAGCACAGCGAGATGAGCATTTTGACCTGACCCCGCGCGCGGTATTCGAGTTGCGCGATGGAGGGCAGGGTGAAGCGCCCAAACACATCATCAATGCCCGCGCCGAACAATTGCGAAATCAGCCCCGATTGTTGCCCTTCATCCAAATACTCAGCTTCGACACTCTCGGCGCGGCGGCGCACGATGACGGTGGTTTCTTTGCGCTGGCCTTCGGTGCGAATTAAACCCGCGTGGACGAAGTGGGTGTGCGTGCCATCAAGAAAATTTTCCAGCGCGTCGGGGAGCGCGGCGTTAAGGGTGGCCTCGCCGATGAAATGGGTATAGCCTTTTTGCTGGAGATGCGCGAAGGGGCGCGGGCGCGTGACCGGCATTGCGCCTGCGGTGGGGTAGACCCACACCAGGCCATCCTGCTCGATGACCGGATGCGGGACGACATTCCGAGCGGGATGCGCGCTCTCGCCCGTTAACCCCGGCACCGCGCGGCATTGCCCGCCCCCATCGAATTGCCAGCCGTGATAGGGACACACAACACAACCCTCACTTATCCAACCCGCCGAGAGTGGCGCATTGCGATGGGGGCACCGATCCCCGAGCGCGATGGCTTGACCAGTGGCGGCGCGGAAGAGAACGAGCGGGGTGTCGAGTAAGGTGCGGGCGAGGGGTTTGGCCCGCAACTGGCTGGATTGACACAGAACAAACCAGTGCTGATTGAGTTCGGGAAAAGGATTCATACAATGGCCTCGCCATTCCATTCAATATCCCATGTGGAGGCTTCCAAGGGGCTAATGCGCTGGCGCCACCCGCGCCAGATAAAAGCGGCGAGGTCGATAAACTGATAAAGCATTGGCCCCAGATCGGTATGATCGAAGATAACGTCCCGGCTGGAGAAAAAAGCCATCACCCACTGTTGCAACATTGCGCCTGAGCGGATTGCGGGCAACGCATAGACCAGCATGGCAGTGGCGAGCATGGCCGAAGGGCCAGCGGGCGGCTGAAGCGTTTCCGCATCAGCTTTCCAAAAGGCCTCGGCGAGGCGTGGGTGCGCGCGCAATAAATGCAAACCGCTGGTGGCGCGCGGGTTGCATTCCAGCGCATATAACTCGCCCGTTGGTGTTTCGATAAAGTCAAAGGCGATTTGCCCCGTGAAGTTCTCGCGCTCGACGAAGGTCTGCACCCACGCGCGCGCCGCAGGATGCGGGATTGACTGAAACCGGATGGTGGCCCCCGGCCCGGCGGTGTATTCGGTGGGATAGGCGACGTGCGCGGCGAGCTGCCCGGCGTGGGCGAGACTATAAGTGCAGATTTGCCGCCCAGCGATGAATTGTTGGGCGACCCACGGGGTTTGCGCGGTGGGCGAAATCGGCGGGGGCGTGGGGCGCGGATTGAGCCAGAAGATGGTCTTGGCCGCAAACCGGGAGAAGACCGGCTTGAGGACGAGCGGCGGGTTTGAAAGCGCTGATTGTAGCTCGGTCACGCTGGTCAAAAGAGTCGTGGGCGGCACCTTTAATCCATAGTGTTGAGCGCGTTGGATAAATTCCCATTTGCTGTGAAGTGGGCGCAGTTTTGACAGCGGCTCGACAAACACTTGACAGTGCGCCGCTAAACGCTCGTAGCCCCAACTGACGTAAAAGACTTCTTCGCACGTGGGGATGAGCAAATCAATCCGCTCTTGTTGAATGATATGAAGCAACGCGGCGACGTAACCCGCCGGGTCAAAGCGCGGCGGCGGGACACGGTAATTGCGCGTGAGCGCGCGCGAGGCGCGGGTGAGGGGATGCGCCACACTCTCAGCCATAAACACGGAATGCCCGGCGTGATGCAATAGGCGCGCCAATTCCAAGGTGGCCGGGGCGCGACCACCGGTGAGGAGAATGCGTTTCAAGTTGTCCATCTTGCAATCAATTGCGCCGGGCTAGAAATTGAAGCCGGAGGTCTGCGCGAAGCCGACCGAGCAGATGGCAGATCATGGGCAGTCAGGGATGAGGGGGCGGACATCACAGCCGATGGAGACGAGGGCGGCAAGGATGGCAAGGATAAATAACAAGACGCTCCCCCAAAAAAATGGCCCCGGCGTAGAGGTCGGCGAGGGGGATTTCGTGGAAGCGGCCTAACAGCAGGAGGGCGGTATTGTTGAGGATGCGGAGTATTTTTTGCATGCCGGGATTGGCAACCGCCCCGCGCTCAGTAAACCCAAAAGGCGGGGCCGTCGGCAAGCCATAGGACAAGGAAGTTGAGGCCGAGGTTTGGGGTGCTGTCCATGGTAGGGATACTATAAGCCAAACGGAGGCGATTGTCATGCGGAGAATCCTCCAAGCGCGGTTGCTCTTTATTCGGGTGGCGGGGGTTCGTCGGTTAGGGCCTTCAGTTGTTGGATCAGCGGAATGAGGCGCTCCCCCACCAACCCCGCCCGCACGCCTTCGGTCTCCAGCCGTTCGAAGTCGGGGTCGGCGGGTAGGAGAAGCCTAGCGCGTCGCAGACGCGGGCGGCAGGAACGCTGGCAGGAATGGCCAAGCGCAGGTTGCCAGGCCTACAGAGTCTCCCAAACCCCGCAGGTCTTTACATGAGCGAGGCTACCGCCGGATGAGCGGCAAGAACAGCTTGTAATCCATCGGCGCGAGCAAGGCGAATTCGGTGAGATGGTTGAGGCGCACGGTGAGGGTGTTGTTCACCATGTCCAGCGTGCACCCAGCGCAGGGCAAGACACCCACCCACGCGCTGCCACTCCAGTAATACAGATTAAGCAATGGCTCATTCGCCACACCCGCATTCACCCAATCGCTGTCAGCATAGTGGAGTGTGAGGGTGAAGGCGTTGCTGAACTGCGTCACTGGGTTACCGCTCTGATTAGCGGCGACGAGTGTGAAAGCATGGCCCAGGAATTTGAGCGCACCGGTGAACTGGGTGGGCGAGGTGAGTTGGGTGTAAGTAATGGTCGTCGTCCCGCTGACCACGCCGGGGGGGGAAGGTCACGGTCACGCTGCCGTTCGGGGCGACAAGTGAGCCGCCAGATGAATTGCTATTGAGTTTTGCATAAGTAATACAACACGGCTATCTCCAAGGCAAATCGGAGGCATAAATGCAAGACCAAAGCAAACCCGGTGAATGATGCAAACGACGTTTGATAGCCAAGAGAAATCGTTGTAGTTCATCTAAATCTTCGGGTGCACTATTCGCCAGAGCTGAATCTGCTTGGTTCCACACAGACTCGGCCGGATTAAGTTCAGGTGCATAACCTGGAAAGACTGCGATGTGCAACCGAGGATGCGCTTGTGCAAATGCGTTGACTTGACTATGCCGATGAATCGAACCCCCATCCCAAAGGAGAACGATGGGGCCAGACAGACCGATGAGCAATTTTCGGAGAAAGCGAACCACCTCTGGCCCTTTGAAACTTCGCCGACGGAATTGGAGATGCAAGGCAAGGTGTTTGCGTTTGGGTGAAATGGCGAGAGCGCTCATGGCCGAAATCTTTTTGTGTTTGAGCAAATACGAAACAGATCTTTCGCTTAAATTTTCAGGACTTTCCAAGATTCGACCGGATTCACCTTGTTTTTGTAATCAGCAGATAAAGGATGAACAGGTTTGGGCTATGTCGCCCAAACGCGGTTGGCGTATTCATTTGGCGATAAACCAGGGAGTGGCAAACCCTGGTGTGGGCGATCGTTATACTCAAACAAAAACTGGTGAATAAATTCTGCCAATTCCTGGTCGGATGACCCAGCTTGATCAGCCAACCACTCCTTGAGCGTGCGAACCAATCGTTCGGCAATGCCATTGGACTGTGGCCGATGGCGCGCCATAACGCCATGCACAAAATCGGCTTCTTGGGCTAATTTTTGAAACGCTTCTGCGGTGAAGTGAATGCCACGGTCAGAAATCAGGAATTGCAAATTGGCTGGGAGCAAGATTCCAGCCCTTTCAAGGTGGGTGAAGCATGGTAATCTCCCGATTTCAAAGGAGAAAATGGCTATGCTGAAGACGTTGGAAGAGAAAATGCCCCTG
>CAYUFY010000066.1:0-18541 GCA_964443795.1 uncultured Anaerolineales bacterium
GCCCTCACCCCCGGCCCCTCCCCCGCATGGGGAAGGGGGAAGAGCCTGAGTAATTCTTGCGCGGTGAATGTTTCCAACCCCGGCGCAGAGACGGCAAAGAGTGAGTAATCCATGAGTTTTATTGCCCGCGTCGCTGGATGAAATCCAACACCCGGGTTATCCATTCTGTTTGGCGTTCCTGATGAACATTGTGGCCGACCCCGGCAGGAATCCATAATTCGGCGTCGGGGACATGTTCGGCGATGAATTGTGCGTGGCGACCTGCCGCATTCACGCCATCCTTTTCGCCCTGGATGACGAGCGTGGGGCGCGTCACCCGCGCGAGGTCGGCGGGGGTGTAATTGGGTTCAGTGATGATGGCGTGCACGGTCAGCCGCAGTAAATCGCGCCAGTAGTCGGGGCCGTGATACGGGCCGTGCAGGTCAATCATCTCTTGCATCCATTTAGGTGAGTCGCGCTCGACGCGCTCGGGCGCAAACAACGGTGGCTCCTTCTCGACAAGGTCGGGACTCACATAAGCGTTGGCGGCTTGCGGGATGCAGGTCTGAATGACCGCCGGGTGTTCGATGAGGGTGACCAGCGCCACATTGCCACCATTACTGTGGCCGATGACGTGCGCCCGCTCAAAACCAAGCGCATGGATGAGGGTCGCTGTGTCATTGGCGAGTTCAGCAAAGGAATATGAAAGTTCGGGGTTGCTACTGCGCCCATGCCCCCGGCAGTCGGGGACAATGACGAAATGCTCTCGCGCCAGTTGCGGCGCAATCTCGCCCCAATCGGCCTGACCGGTGATGGTGGAACCGTGGATGAGGATGATGGGCGGACGCCCGGCTTGTGCTTCGCCGAAAGTCTCATAATAGATGTTGGCCGAATTGATGAGGTTATAAGGCATAGCGTATCTTGTGCTGAATAGGCGCGGCCGTTTAGAACAAAGCTTCCTGCACAATCACATCAAACTCGAAGTTCCACAACTCCAGTTTTTGGGGCTCCGGCAGTTCAATAAATTCCATGGACTCGGCTGACTCATAATGCCCATATAAAGTGGCGGTGGTTAGCGAACCTTTGATTTGCCCGCCCAATTGTGGGTCGAATGTTTGGAAGCGAATAACGCCGCCACCATCGGGGGCCAAGGCAGAATAGCCGAGTAACAGGCCTTCGCTGAATTTGTGCCCTTTGGCAGGGGTATAAGTGACGTAGATGCGACTGTCCGGATATTGCGCGCCGAAATGCAAATCCTGATTTAGCGCCGGGGCGCTATCGTTAATGACGATTTCAAGGCCGGACCTCCCTTCCCAGCCGATTTCTTTGCGAAAGAAAATAATACTCACGGAATACTGTAGGGAAAAGCCCGCTTCGACCTCAGACAAATAGCCTCCCGGATTGGTGAGGTTGTTAGGGTAGCGCTTGCCATTCAAACTCATGGCCCGGGGCTGACTGGGGTCGGGCGGGGAGGCACAGGCGGCGAGGAACAGAATGAGAATGAAGAGGAATTGGCGAGATTTTTTCATTTTATTCCTCGCAATAGCGCGGGCGGCGGGTTCGACTCCCTTCCCCTGTCGCAGTTTGTGCGACAGGGGAAGGGCCGGGGATGGGGGCGAGGACCTCATCCACCCCGCGCAATTTTGTTTTGAGTTCGCGCTGGGCGCGTTGGGCGAGAAGCGAGACGTTGCGGGCGCGGACGAGGCCGGATTCGGCGACCGTGCCCGAGCGAATGCCTGGCCCGGCGGGAACGCCCAGATGCGCGAGAATCTTGTGACCGAAATCCCAGCGGTTGAGGAATTGCGGCCCAACGAGATTCATGACCCCGCCCAGGTCGGGGCGCGCGGCGAGTTCGAGCAGCGCGGCGCACAGGTCGGGGAGGTAGACCGGGGTGCGGTATTCGTCGGTGAAGAGGGTGATGGGCGCGCCATTCCGCGCGCTTTCGACAATCCAGCGATTTTGGTGGTCGAGTGGATCGAGGGACCAGATGAGGGCGGGGCGCACGATGATGGCCGCCGGGTAAATTTCGCCGATGATTTGTTCGGCTTCGGCTTTGGCGCGGCCATAGGGCATGATGGGCGCGGGCGGGGAGTCGTCGGCATACGGTGGATGTTCGCCGTCGAAGACGAGGTCGGTGGAGAGATGGATGAAGCGTAAGTTGTTTTCGTGTGTGAGTTGGGCGAGGTGCCGCGCGGCGGGGGCGATGGCGGCGATTTGTGCGGGCGTGCGGTTGGAGCAGGCGGTGTGGATGACCACGTCCGCGCGGGATTCAGCCAGCACCCGGCGGGCGGAGTCAAAATCGCTCAGGTCGCAAGCCAATGTTTGGGGCGCGGTTAACGCGCGGGTGCAGTACGTCGCCCACACATCCCAGCCCCCTTCCCGCGCTATATCGCAGAGCCGCGCCCCGACAAGACCGGAGCCGCCGGTGATGAGCAGGCGGGTCATCGGCCCAGCTTGTGGAGCGCGTCGCGGGCGGCGGCTTGTTCGGCGATTTGTTTGCTCTGACCAATGCCCACGCCGAAGACTTCGCCATTGACGCGGACTTCGACCGTGAATTGTTTTTGGTGGTCAGGGCCGACGGCGGCGACGGTGTGGTAGCGTGGGGTGTGGCCGTAGTCGCGTTGGGCGATTTCTTGAAACGCGCTTTTGGGGTCGAGGTCGGCATCGCCGATGGCGCGGAAGAGGGGTTCGATGAATTGGCGCACGGCTTCAAAGCCGGAGTCGAGGTAGTACGCGCCGATGATGGCTTCGAAGGTATCGCACAACAGTGGGGGGCGGTCGCGGCCTCCGGCTTCTTCCTCGCCTTTGCCGAGGCGAATGAGCGGGCCGACCCCCATCGTGGTGGCAAAGGCGGCCAATTGTTCGGTGCGGACGAGCGAGGAGCGCATGCGCGTGAGCTGGCCTTCGCGCATTTCGGGGAAGCGGTTGTAGAGAAACGCGCCACTCAGACAATCGAGCACCGCGTCACCCAGAAATTCGAGTCGCTCGTTATCCTCCAGCGCCTCGGGGTGTTCGTTGACGTAGGAACGGTGGGTGAGGGCGCGGGTGAGGAGGAAAGGGTCTTTGAAGACGGGCAAGGGCATAACAAAATTGTTGCGGGTTTCGGGTTGCAGGTTCCGGGGCTGATTGAGCCTGACGCAACCGACAACCCGAAGCTCGAAACTCGAAACGGGAAACAGATTTTAATCAGTGAAGCGCTTGATCACGAGCACGGCATTATGCCCGCCGAAGCCGAAGGCGTTGCTCATGCAGACATTCACTTGCGCGTCGCGGGCGACGTTAGGGATGTAATCCAAATCGCATTGCGGGTCGGGGGTTTGGTAATGGATGGTGGGCGGCAGGGTGTTGGTGCGGATGGCTTGCACGCACAAGATGGCCTCGAGCGCGCCGGTGGCGCCCATCATGTGGCCGGTCATGGATTTGGTGGACGAGACCGGGATTTTGTAAGCCCGTTCGCCGAAAGCGCGTTTGATGGCAATGGTTTCGGACAGGTCGTTGAGCGGGGTAGCGGTGCCGTGCGCGTTGATATAGCTCACGTCATCGGGGCTGAGTTGCGCCATGCGGAGGGCGTTGAGCATGGCTTTGGAACCGGAAACGCCATCCTCGGCGGGCGCGGTGATGTGGAAGGCGTCGGCGGTGGCGGCGTAACCGGCCAACTCGGCGAGAATCTCCGCCCCGCGCGCTTGCGCGTGTTCGAGCGCTTCGAGGACGAGAATGGCCGCGCCTTCGCCCATGACCAACCCATCCCGATTTTTGTCGAAAGGCGCAGGGGTCATCGAATAGTCATCGTTGCGGCGCGACATTGCGCCCAACCGATCAAACGATCCGACCCCGATTTGCAGGACGGTGGATTCGGTGGCTCCGGTAATGGCGGCATCCACTTCGCCCTCGCGAATGAGTCGCCAGGCCGCGCCGATGCCATCCGCGCCCGAAGCGCAGGCCGAAGCCACCGAAAAGTTTGGGCCGCGCGCGCCGGTGTCAATGGCGATGAGACCGCCTGCACCGTTGGGCATGAGCATGGGGATGGTAAAGGGGCTGATGCGACGCGGGCCGGAATCCTTCATAACAAAGATGGCTTCCTCCAACGAACCCAGCCCGCCAATGGCCGAACTGACAATCACGGCCACGCGCTCGGCATTCTCCGGCGCGATTGTCAACCCAGACATGGCTAACGCTTCCTTGCTGGCCGCGGTGGCCAGTTGCTGATAACGGTCGCGGCGGCGGGCTTCCTTGGCATCCATATACTGGTTGGGGTCAAAGTTTTTGACCTCGCACGCAATCTTGACCAGGAAATCGGTGGCGTTGAAATTCTTAATCGGCGCCACGCCCGAGACCCCGTTGGTGATGTTATTCCACGATTCTTTGACCGTGTGCCCGACGGGGTTGAGTGTGCCCATGCCAGTGATGACAACGCGGTGAGTCATATGCAATCTCCGAGAGTTTTTTCAACAAATGGAACAGATTATGATTATACGGAGGATATCGGAGTTTACCACTATCCATTACCGCTTTTCAACCCATGCCCGGTCAGCATCACCACCACCTCCCCAGACACTTGCTCCAACGCCTTCCACACAATGGCGCTGGTGGTTTCAACATATAACCCCAACCGGGCCAAAGCGTCACGCCCACTGGGGATGTCGGCGTCGTCAATGGCCAGGATGGTCCCGCCACTTTCGGCGATGGCGGCCAGCACGGTGTCGCCGCGCAAGGGCTGGATGACGCGAATGCCTTCGGCGAGCGTCGGGCCTTCGGTGACCCAGCGCAGGCCTTCGCGCCCGTGGTTGTGCACGGCCCACAGCGGGGCGCACGCCAACGCCTGCACGCCCACCAGTTTGGGCAAGCGCTCGATGACCCCCGCCGCTTTGAGCGCCTTAAAACCCCGGTGCAAACCGATGAGCAAGGTGCCATGTCCGACCGGGGCGACCACGTTCTCGGGCGCGTGGCCGAGCTGTTCGACGATTTCGTAGGCGGCGGTGGCGTTCCCCGCCAGACCCAGCGGGTTGTAGATGTGGCTGGCATACGGCGCACCCGCATTGGCGGCGGCGAGCGCGGCTTCGGCGGCTTTGGAACGTGGCCCCTCGATAGCAATGATGTCGGCCCCATAAGCGGCGATTTGCGCCCGCTTAGGCCCGCTGGCCGCGGCGGGGACGAAGACCCGCGCGTTGACCCCGGCCCGCGCGGCGTACCCGGCAAACGACGCGCCCGCATTCCCCGACGAGTCTTCGATGGCCTCGGTGACGCCGCTGGCTTTGAGCGCGGTGAACATGACCGCCATGCCCCGGTCTTTGAATGACCCGGTGGGGTTGAGATGTTCGCATTTGAAATGCACCGCGCGCCCGGCGAGTTTCACGGCCACCAGCGGGGTGCCACCCTCGCCCAGGGTCACGGGTTCCGCACCGGGCGGGAGCGGAAACGTGTGGTGGTAGCGCCAAATACCTGGGGCGCGGTTCTCCGTTTGGAGCGGGTCAAACGTCAGGGGCGCGGCTAAATCCAACAAGCCGCCGCACTTGGGGCATTTATAGCCGGGGAAGTCCAATGCTTGAGGTGTGCCGCAGGCAGAGCATTTGAAAGGGGTCGGTGCGGGGGGATTAGTAAGGGTCATTGGTTGAAGGGGCAACCCACGCTGGTCATGGCCGCGACCGGGTCGGTGAGTTCGTGGACAACCCAGGCGGCGTAGTACAGGTCTTCGTGCCGGGCGATCAGCACAATTTCGTAAGCGTTGGTTTTAAAATTTTCGAGCAGGGCGCAGTAGAGTTGGCGCGGTGGGTAGGGCAGGAGCGCGCCGCCCGTGGCGTTCATGTTCGGCAGGGTGTTGGTGGTGACGGTGGTTTGAAAAACCATGGGGCCGTGGGGGCGCTGGTCGCTGAAGTCGTTGCTGACTTGGTAATGGGGGTTGTCGCTCAGGCTGGCGGCGCTGAGGCTGGGTGTGAAACGCCAGGGGTATTTGGCTGGCACGAGGCGGCGCAGACGAATGGTGTAGCCGCGATAGATGGCATACTGGTCGAGCAGGGCGTTGACTTGGCGATTGGTTTCGTTTGCCGCGCTGAAGGCCGCGTAGACGAGGGCGGCAATCGGAACAAGCGCGAGGGCAATGACCACCACGCCGCGCCGCGCGGAAATCAGGCCCGCGCCGACAGAATCAACTGGAGTTTGGCTATTGGAAGTTGGGATTTTTTATGCCTTGTCTTTTTCCGTCGGAGCGTATTTGCCCTCGACCCACACTTCACCGTTGGGGCCGATTTCTTTTTTCCACACGGGCACGATTTCCTTGAGCCGGTCAATCCCATATCGCGCGGCTTCGAACACGCCCGTGTCGCGATGCGCGGCGGAGCAGGCGATGAGCACGGTGGGCGTGCCCGGGTCCAGCGGGCCGATGCGTTGGACGATGGCGATGCCCTCGACGGTGGGCCACTTGCCCCGAATCTCGTCGGCGACTTGTTGCATTTTGGCTTCAGCCATGGGGCGGTAGGCTTCGTATTCGAGCCGGGTGGTTTGGTGCGGGCCGAGCGGGTTGGTCTCGCGTTGGGTCATGCCGCGCACCATGCCAGTGAAGATGCACGCCGCGCCGGTGGTGGGGAGGGTGATGGACTTAACTAGATCGTCGAGGTTGAGAACATCGTTGGTGATTTTGAAAATGGTTGGGTAATTGGGTAATTGGGGATTGGTAATTGGGGATTGGGGATTGGTGATTTGAGATTGGTCATTGCCGCCAGAGACCGGGGGGAACAGCGCCACTTCATCGCCGTCTTTGAGCGCATCTTCGGCAAAGGCGAATTCGTGGTTGACCGAGACCAGCGCGGTGGGGAGGGCGGGGGCCAGGTTGGGGAGGTCGGCGGCGAGGCGCGATTTGAGATTAGCGACGGTGGTTCCGTCCCCAATTTCAAGCGTATATTTATCTAGTCCAGCGCGGTCTTTGAGAGTGGCGAAAAACAGGATGTGAAGTTTCATTGAGTTTTATGCTAAACAAAATTTGTGGGGCACAGATAAACACGGATATAGTGACCCAATTACAAATTACTCACATCGCCACTCTGGCCGCCGTGCTTTTCCAACAGGCGCACGTTGGTAATCTGCATGGTCTTCTCGGCGGCTTTGGCCATGTCGTACACGGTGAGCGCGGCGACGGTGACCGCCGTGAGGGCTTCCATCTCCACCCCGGTTTTGCCAGTCGTTTTCACCGTGGCGGTGAGGACGATGCCGGGCAGGTCGTCGTTGAGTTCGCACCGCACATCAATGAGCGTGAGGGGCAGGGGGTGGCACAGCGGAATGAGTTCGGCGGTGCGTTTGGCGGCCATCACGCCTGCGAGTTGCGCCACGGCCAGCACATCGCCTTTCTTCATATTGCCCGCGCGGATCAGTTCCAAGGTCTCGCGTTTCATCCGCACTTCACCCGCCGCAATGGCGAGGCGTTCGGTATCGGGCTTGTAGCCCACATCCACCATGCGGGCGTGGCCAGAGGGGTCGAGGTGTGTGAGAGTCATCATAAAACTGACCAGGTGACCAGGTGACCAGGTGACATAGAACGCCTCACCTGGTCACCCCTTCACCCTGTCACCTTATCAATGGTTGCCATTAGTCATTCGCTATTGGTTTATCTGGCGCTTCGGCCACAATGTATAGTGGGCGATTTTTCACTTCATCGTAAATCCGGCCCAGATATTCGCCGATAATGCCGAGGAAAATAAGTTGCACCCCGCCGAGGAATAACACTGAGATAAGCGTGGTGGCTTGCCCGAAGAAAAAGCCACTGTCGAACAAACGCAAGACAGCGACCACGACAATCGCGACGAGGGCCAACCCGGAGATGCCGAATCCAAACGTGGTCGCCAGTTGGAGCGGTAAATACGAAAAACTGACAATGGCATCGGTCGCCAGTTTTATCATCTTGCGGAGCGGATATTGGGTCTCCCCTGCAAACCGCTCATGGCGCACATAGCGGATGCCGGTTTGTTTGAAACCCACCCATACCGACAAGCCGCGCATGAAGCGGTGATGCTCGCGCAACCGCCGCATGGCCAGCACCACTTTGCGGTCAATCAAGCGGAAGTCGCCGGTGTCGCGCGGAATATCAATTGAGGCCACCCGGTCAATCAGGCTATAGAAGATGGAAGCGGTCGCCAGTTTGAAGAGCGTCTCGCCTTCCCGTTTGGCGCGTTGGGCAAAGACCACCTCATACCCTTCCTTCCATTTCGCGATCAACTCGGGAATGACCTCAGGGGGGTCTTGCAGATCGGAATCAATGATGACCACCGCGTCACCCTGCGCGTAATCAATCCCGGCCGTAATGGCAATTTGGTGCCCGAAGTTGCGGGCAAACTTAATGATTTTGATGCGGGCATCCCGAGCCTGCAATTCCCGGCCAATCTCGGGGGACCGATCGCGACTGCCGTCGAAAATCAGGATCAATTCGGCGGAGCCGTCGAGGTTATCCAACACGGCGCTGATGCGGCGATGAAACTCTGCCAGACCAGCTTCTTCATTGAATACAGGCGCGACGATGGAATAGTGAGGACGATTGGACATGGCTGGCTCAAGGGAGCAATTGAAACGATTATAGCAAAGGATGATGTTATAATCGCGCGCGATGTTCGCCGCCGCCAAATCTCTCCGCGATAGTCTTGCCAAAACCCGCCAAGCCGTCTTCGGGCGCATCACCACCCTGCTCGGTCAAAATGAACTGACCCAAGCCACGTGGGATGAACTTGAAGCGAATTTGATTCAGGCCGATTTGGGCGCGGCCCTAGCCGATGACATTGTGGCGGGCCTCGAGCGCCGGGCTGAAGCCGCTGGGATCGTACGCGCCGAACAGTTGCGGGCCGCGCTTCGCGCCGAACTCCGCGCCCGCCTGGGGGATGCGAAACCCCTCAACCTGGGTGCCCGCCCGAGCGTGATCATGCTCGTCGGGGTCAACGGTTCGGGCAAAACCACCAGCGCCGCTAAACTCGCGCGCTACTTTCAAATGCAAAATCGCACGGTCATGCTCGGGGCCGCCGATACCTTTCGGGCGGCGGCGGTCGAGCAATTGCAAGTTTGGGGCGAGCGGTTGAAGATTCCGGTCATCGCCGGCCAACCCAACGCCGACCCCGGCGCGGTGGCGCACGATGCGGTGGCCGCCGCCAAGGCGCGCAACCTGGATGTGCTGATTGTGGATACGGCGGGGCGGTTGCAGACCAAGTTCAATTTAATGGAAGAACTTAAAAAAGTTCGGGGGGTGATTGCCAAAGGTTTGCCCGGCGCCCCGCATGAAACCTGGCTGGTGCTGGATGCCGTCACCGGACAGAACGCGCTCTCACAAGCCAAAGCCTTTCGGGATGCGGCGGGCGTGACGGGTGTTATCTTGTCCAAACTCGACGGCTCAGCCAAAGGCGGCATGGCCTTCGCCATTCGGCAGGAACTGAACCTACCCATCTGTTTTGTGGGCACCGGGGAACGCTTTGAAGATTTCGCGGAATTTGACGCGGACGAATTTGTGCAGGGCTTGGTGGATTAAGTGCTTAAGTGGGTAAGTATGCAAGTGAAATTTAACACCTACACACTTACTTGCCTACATCCCTATCAGGAGAACCTCATGGAAGACCTCATCGCCCGTCTAAAAGAAATCGAAGCCAAAATCCAAAGGCTCATGGAGCGTCTTTGACCTACCTGTCCTTGAAAAAAAATTAGCCCGGCTGGAGGTTAAATCTCAAGATCCCAATTTGTGGAACAACCCGGCCGAAGCGCAGAAGACCATGCGCGAACTCAACCGCGTGCGCGCTTTAGTGACCGAGTGGCATGCCGCCGCGCGACAGATTGCCGACGCGCTCGAATTGGCCGAGTTGGGTGACGCTTCTTTGCGCGGTGAGCTGGAACAGGAAGTTGAGAAACTGGAAAAGGAGTCGCACAAGCTGGAATTTGAGACACTCCTCTCCGGTGATTACGATCAAGACGATGCGATTGTGACCATCTTTTCGGGGGCGGGGGGCACCGAGGCCCAAGACTGGGTCGCTATGCTCTTTCGGATGTACTTGCGCTGGTGTGAGGCGCATGGTTATAAAACCGAGGTCTTGGACTCCAGCGATGGCGAAGAAGCCGGGCTGAAGTCGGTGACCATGACCGTCAATGGGGCCTATGCTTACGGCCATCTCAAGGCCGAAAAAGGCACGCACCGTCTAGTGCGCCTCTCCCCCTTCGACTCAGCGCATCGGCGGCATACCTCGTTTGCCTCGCTCGAGGTCTATCCCCAAGTGGATGATGTGGGCGTGATCGAAGTCAAACCTGACGAAATCGAAATTGAAACCTATCGCTCGTCGGGGGCGGGTGGGCAGAATGTCCAGAAAAATGCCACGGCCATTCGGATTCGGCATTTGCCCACGGGCCTGGTCGTGACCTGCCAAAATGAACGCTCACTAACCCAAAACCGCGAAAATGCCATGAAAGTTTTGCGGGCGCGGTTGCTCGACCTGAAACGCGAGGAAAAGGAAAAGGAAATCAACGCCCTCAAAGGCGATCGGGTCAAGGCCGAATGGGGCCAGCAAATCCGCTCCTACGTTTTGCACCCCTACCAAATGGTCAAAGATCACCGCACCGATTATGAGACAGGACGCACCGACGATGTGCTTAACGGACGGTTAGACGAATTTATCGAAGCCTACTTGCGTTCTCGCGTAGGTGGATGATAATAAGGCTTGAACCGGGCGAGTTTAGGCTTGTCCAAACGTAGCTCACACTGGAGGAAATTTGTATGCCTAAAGATGATGATGACCGTGGTCGTAAAGTCAACACCCTAACACAAAAAGCCCCCCCGCAACGCGCCACGGGCACGGTGAACAAGACCGCGCCCAAGCCCATGGTGACCGCGCAGGACCGGATGGCCAAGAAAGTTGAACGCCGCGTGACCCCACCGCCTCCGCCCGCCGCGAGACCGGTGACCCCGGCCGCCTTCCCGCGCCCGACCACGCCGCCTCGCGCTCCCGCCACCCCCGTGGCCGTGCCGCCTTCCATGGCCAACAGTGAAGAATTCAAAGCGGATGTGGAGCGCTTCAATAATTTGCAGAACAAAATTATGCTGGCGGCGATTACTGAAGACATTGGCGATATTGAAGATGCGATCAATGCTTTCCCGGCCAATCTTGAAAACATCCGGGCGCGCGGCTACGTGTTCAAAAACTATCTGGAAAAGAAGATTGACACCCTGGCGAACCAGTGGCGGGATGTGCGGCCTCGCGTGGAAACCGCGACCCAGACACAACTTCGATCCCTCCAGGCCGACGCGGCCAATGTGCAAGCCGCGCTCAACCGAGGTGCCCGCCCCGGCGCCGCGCTGGATTCACTGGATAGCAAAGCCAACAGTGCTGTGAGCAGTCTGCAAGGAATGTATGATGCGCTGGACGATAACGTGAATCAGACCCAACAGCAAATTGATGACATTTCCTGGTCGCTCCAGCAGATGGAGCAAGCCTCGTTTGGTTTCCTGCCGACCGAAGGCATCGTGGAAGCCGTGCCCGCTAATTGGAAGAAACCGGATGACAAGGATGGGGTGGAAGGGGCGTTGCTCCTCACCGACCAACGCCTTATTTTTGAACAGAAGGAGGAAGTGGCGACCAAGAAAGTTCTGTTCATCACCACTGAGACCAAGAAAATACAGGAAGTCCAATGGGAAGTGCCGGTGGTGGAGATTGCTAAAGCCATCGGGTCCACCAAAGGGTTTATGGGCAAGGATGATTATTTGACAATCGAGACGACTAGCGGTTCACCCTTCCGCTCAACAGATATTCATCTCAAGGGCGAGAATGGCGAGATGTGGCAAGGCTTTATCAACCGGGTCAAAAGCGGCGATGTGGCCAAAGAACGCACCGAGGCGGTGGATGAAAAGGCCGCTGAAATGGTGGCTAACGCGCCGACGAAATGCTCCAACTGCGGCGCGACGATTACGCAAACCATCATGCGCGGCCAGACTGAAATTTCGTGTGAATTTTGCGGGTCAAAAATCCGCTTGGGCTAAGATCTCGTCTGGGGCAGGGTGACCGCGCGGGCGGAGGTCTAAGCCAGTGCTTATATCCGCAAGGTCACTAACGTTTCTTTGGAAAAGTTAACTGCCTCTTGACAGATAAAGCAGCTTAAATATAATCAGCCTTACGAATACACATAGCGCTCTGACAAGCGCTTGGGACGGAAACGTCCCAAGCGCTTGTTTTGCTTTTTCCCCTTTATAGCACGCTTGTTCCATTTTAACGGAGGCTAACGGATGACAGACAACTATCGTGGTGGGCCGATCTTGGAAGCCAAGGGTTTTAACGCTTTGCGGGTGAGTTTAGCTTCGCCGGAGCAAATTAAGAGTTGGTCGTATGGTGAAGTCTTGAAGCCGGAGACGATTAACTATCGGCGGCTACGACCCGAAAAAGACGGTTTATTTTGCGAGGCAATTTTTGGGCCGACCAAGGATTGGCAATGCTATTGCGGCAAGTATAAGAATGTTCGCTATAAAGGCATTATTTGCGATAAGTGTGGGGTCGAAATTACCCGCTCGTCGGTGCGGCGGGAACGGATGGGGCATATTGATTTGGCCGCCCCCGTGGCGCACGTGTGGTACACCCGCCGAGTCCCCTCGTATTTGGGCTTGTTGCTCGATGTATCGCGCCGCAATCTCGACCGCGTTTTGTATTTCGCCCAGTATGTGGTGACCCATGTTGACGAAGACGCCCGCCAGAAGGCGCTGAAGCGGTTGGATGACGATATCCTGCGCGAGGAAAAGAAGCGCGGGGATGAAGTGAATGCCAAGATCGCTTCGGCCAAGAATCATCGGGATAAAAAGTTAGCCGATCTGGAAGCCAAAAAAGAAGCGGTCAAAGAAAAATTCGAAGCCGACATGGAAGAGAAGGTCGAGCCGGTAATGAAAGAGGCGCAAAAGGTGGAGCGCTCTTTGGAAGAGAAACTCGACAGCACCATCCGCGTTCCGATTGTTTTCTCGTATACCGATGAAATGATCGCCGACAAGGGTGAGACGATTGCGCGCAAGCATGTGAGCACCTTAACGAAGATGGTGCGCGCGTATGTGGACAAGATTGAAGACGAGCTCAAGGAAAAGCGCGATAACGCTCTGGAACGCATTAAGAGCGAGGTGGACAAGATTAAGGCCGAGGCCGAAGATCAACTGGTGGAACTGCGCTCGCAAATGGAAGATACCGACGATGACGGGCGCGACACCATGGGCACGGAACGTGATGAATTGATGAGCCTTCAGCCGATGATGTTCGTCGGCGAGAGCAAGTACCGCGAACTGAAGCAAAAATGGGGCCAAGTCTTCAAGGCCGACATGGGGGCCGAAGCGTTTCTCGACATCCTGCGCGGCATGGATATGGAGAAGCTCTCGAAAGAGTTGTGGCACGAGGTGCGCACCACCAAGAGTAAGCAGAAGAAGAAAAAAGCAGTGAAGCGCTTGAAGGTCGTGGAAGCGTTGCGTCGCTCGGGCAACCGCCCTGAGTGGATGATTCTGGCGACCCTACCGGTCATCCCGCCTGATCTGCGCCCCATGGTGCAACTGGACGGCGGGCGGTTTGCGACTTCCGACCTGAATGATCTTTATCGCCGGGTCATCAATCGCAACAACCGCCTCAAGCGCTTACTTGAACTTGGCGCGCCGGACGTCATTGTGCGCAACGAAAAACGGATGTTGCAAGAAGCGGTTGACTCGTTAATTGATAACAGCCAGCGCGGCAAGGCGCTCAGCCGCCGGGGCCGCCGGGAATTGAAGAGCCTGAGCGATATGCTCAAGGGCAAGAAAGGGCGCTTCCGCCGCAACTTGCTCGGTAAGCGCGTGGACTATTCGGGCCGTTCGGTGATTGTGGTTGGACCGAAGCTCAAACTGCACCAGTGCGGCTTGCCCAAGACGATGGCGCTGGAGCTTTATCGGCCGTTCGTCATCGCCAAATTGGTGGAATACAACTACGCTTCCAATGTCAAAGGCGCCAAGCGGTTTATCGAGCGCGAACGCCCGGAAGTGTGGGAAGTCCTGGAAGAAGTCATCAAGAGCCGCCCGGTTCTGCTCAACCGCGCTCCCACCTTGCACCGGCTGGGCATCCAGGCCTTTGAGCCAATTTTGGTCGAAGGCAAAGCCATTCAGATCCACCCACTCGTATGTACGGCCTTCAACGCCGACTTCGATGGCGACCAGATGGCGGTGCATGTGCCGCTGTCTGAGAAATCGGTGGAAGAAGCACGCACGCTGATGCTTTCCACGCTTAACTTGCTCAAACCCGCCGATGGCGAGCCGATTGTCGGCCCGGCCAAAGACATGGTGTTGGGTGTGTACTATCTCACCGCTGATGTGCCGGGTAATTTCAAGGGTGTGGGGCGGATCTTCGCCGATATTGACGAGGTGGAACTAGCCTATGCGCTCGGGCAGTTGGATATTCATGCCAAGATCAAGTTGCTGGTCAACACTTGGCATAGTGAAAAAGGCGAGCGCTACAGCCGCCCACAGAAAAAAATCGTTGACACCACCGTCGGGCGCGCACTCTTCAATAGAGTGATGCCGGATGAAATGCGCTACGTCAATGAAATCTTGGACAAGGGCAGTTTGCAAAAACTGGTAGGCAAGTGTTATCAAGTCATCGGCGCGGAACGCACCACCGATGTCGTGGATGAAATCAAGAACATCGGCTTCACTTACGCCACCAAGTCCGGCACGACCATTGCCATCTCCGACCTCACGGTGCCGAAAGAGAAGCAAGAGATTGTGGACGCAACGCTGGCCGAACAAAACGATTTGGAAAAGCAGTTCCGGCGTGGCTTGCTTACCGAACAGGAACAGAACGAACGCATCATCGAGATGTGGACTAAGGCCCGTGACAAAGTGGCCGATGCGGTGCGGGCGAATCTTAACCCCGCCAGTTCGCTCACGATGATGGCGAAATCCGGCGCGACCAAAGGTGGCTTCGGCCCCATCTCCCAGCTCGCCGGGATGCGCGGGTTAATGGCGGACCCGTCGGGCCGTATCATCCCGCTCCCCATCCGCTCGAACTTCCGCGATGGGTTGACGGCGCTGGAATACTTCATCTCCACGCACGGCGCGCGCAAAGGTCTGGCCGACACCGCGCTCCGTACCGCCGACGCCGGATACCTCACCCGACGGTTGGTGGACGTGGCGCAAGATCAAATCGTCAACACCCGTGACTGTGGCACTGACCACGGCATCTGGATCCGGCGCAAAGACGATGTGGCTGGTCAGAATTATTATGAGCGCGTCATCGGGCGCGTGGTCGGCAAGCCGGTCGTGGACCACAAATCCGGCGAAGTCATTGTCGGGCGGCATGAGTTGATTGAAGAAGCGCAGGCGCTCCGCATTGCGGCCAATGCCTCGATTGAGCAGGTCTATGTTCGCAGTCCTCTGACCTGCCAGGTCGAACACGGCATTTGTCAGTTGTGCTATGGCCGCGACCTTGGGCGCGGACGCTTGGCGGACATCGGTTCGGCGGTCGGCATCGTCGCGGCGCAGTCCATCGGCGAGCCGGGCACCCAGCTCACGCTCCGCACCTTCCACACGGGCGGGGTCGCCGCTGGGGGCGACATCACCAGCGGTCTCCCGCGCGTCGAGGAGTTGTTCGAGTCGCGCAAGAAGCCGAAAGGCGAAGCCATCATCACCGAGATTGACGGACGGGTGGAAGTCATCCGCTCGGACAAACCGAACAGCCCGCGCATTGTGAAGGTGGTGGATAGCGCGATGATGCGCGACGAGTACGAAGTGCCGGGCAACTGGTCGGTGAAGGTGGAAGATGGCTCCGTGGTGAACGCGGGCGATGTGTTGGCGACACGCGGCGAGAGCCAAATCACTGCCACGCACGGCGGCAAGGTGCGGCGCAAAGACCACACCCTCACCGTGAGCCACGAGCGACGCGAAGAAGCCGAATATGAAATTCCGTCGGCCTCGCGGTTGCTGGTAGTGGATAACCAGGCGGTTCGGGCGGGTGACTCGCTGACCGAAGGGTCACTGAACCCGCACCGGATTCTGCGGATTTTGGGCCGCGAGCATACCGAGTTGTATCTGCTCACCGAAATTCAGAAGGTGTACCGCTCGCAAGGCCAGAACATCAACGACAAGCACTTCGAGGTCATCATCCGCAAGATGCTTTCCAAAGTGCAAATCACGCGCCCCGGCGACACAATGCTCCTGCCGGGCGAATATATTGACCGCCTGCACCTGAACCGCATCAACGCGGAACTCGTGGCGCAGGGCAAGCAACCGGCGGCGGCAGCCCCCGTCCTGCTGGGCGTGACCAAAGCCTCGCTCTCGACTGACTCGTTCCTCAGCGCGGCCTCGTTCCAACACACCATCAAGGTGCTGGCAGGCGCAGCTATCGAGGGCAAGGAAGACCCGCTCTATGGCTTGAAGGAGAATGTCATCATCGGTAAACTCATTCCGGCGGGTACGGGTTACTGGTCGTACCACACGCCCGAAGGCGTGGAGACACCCGTCGTCGAAGTTGGCGCGGATGCTGTCGCTGCAGCGGCGTAAGAGAAAAACGAAACGCCCCGACCGGGAAACTGGTCGGGGCGTTTTTGGTTCTGCCATGATTGCCGGGTTTGGGCCTCGGCGGCAAAATGGATGGTAGAAGCTAAAGATTTTCACTGGTCTATGCTTGTTTGAGGTCACAATGACTCTTCAATCCATCCCTATTTCTACCCGCACGACCGCCCAATATCTGCAACAGTTGGCACAACTCTATCAACTCGGCCATGCCAGCCCGGTGGTGGACCGCGCGTTGGCCAAACTGCTCAAGTATGAAGCCGAGATTTGCCGCGCGCAATTGCGGGTGGCGCGCGGATTTGGCCGAATTTGAGCAACAATTTGGCTGGGCCTCAGCCGAATTTTGGCGGAAATATCAGGCTGGAGAGACCGATGATCGGATGGATTATGTGGAATGGGCTTCGCTGTTCCAGATGGCGCAACGCTTGGAACAACGCTTGCTACCTATTTTCCGCTCCCTCGTGGCGGGGGTTTAAGCGACGAGTTCGGCCATCGGCGGCAGTTGCAGGGCATCCCAGATGGTTTGTTGCAAAGGTCTGAGTTTCGATAAATGGACAGCATCACCCCCTCGCGCTCGGCGCACGATTACCAGGGTGTAATCCGCAAAGGCTTTCAACAGGGCTTCGGCGGTCGGCAGGGCCGTGCGCCGCTTGCCGGGCCGCAGGCCGGTCAGGCTTTGGCCTTGTTTGGCGAGCCAGCGGCGCACTTGCAGTTCCAGTAGCGCCGCCAGCAACACGGCCAGCATGATGACCAGCGTCAGGCCGGCCAGGCATTTTGGTTGATGCAGCCCCATCGGCCGGATGTGCACCGGGCTCTTGATAAAGTCAATCGCTTGTTCGGCCAACACCTGCTGCTTGTATTTGCTCATCACTGTCGCCGCTGACCATTCGGTGGCTGATACCTTGTTACTATCCGCGTGCGGGTGACGGGTAACCCCTATTGCAATTTGAGTTTGCCCTACATCGTCGGGAGTTCCCAAACCCGCAGAGGTGAAAACTTGCTCTAACGCTTTTCAATCGCGTTTTCTCGATATTTTTCAAGCGAAGATTATGCCTACCTCCTCGGGTTTGGGAACTCTCCATCGTCCAGACGATTGATTTTCGTGACTACGTCAAGCATGTGTTGCCCAATGAGTGGGGCGCGAGTTGGCCTGCCGAGTCACTCAAAGCAGGCGCGCTGGCGTTGCGGATGTATGCGTGGTATCAAGTGGCGCGCGGCGGCAAGTGGTTCGATGCCGATGTGTACGATAGCACCTGCGACCAGGTGTACCGCCCGAACATTGCCTATGCCAGCACCAACGCGGCGGTGGATGCGATTTGGGCGTGGCGTTTGATGAAAGATAACTTGTTGGTGGCGACGTACTACCGCGCGTATTACAGCCAATGTGAGGGTGCGGCTTGGCCGGGCGGTGCATGGGGCAGTGGGATTCCAAGTGGCTGGCCGATGCCGGTTCGACCTGGGACCAGATTTTGACCACCTTCTACAGCGGAGCCACGCTGTCGCTGGCACCGCCTAATATTGGGTTGGCGCCGCCGCCGTTGTGGTTGCGGCAAAAATTATTTTTGCCACTGGTGTGGCGGTAAAGGATATTGGCGATGCAAACGGCTAAAGCACTTTCGATCACTGGCTTGGGATTGATGTTGGTGGGCATTCTGTATGCTCTGTTCACCAGCGACGCCGCGCGTGATTTCGGCGTGATTTTGGCGCTCCCGGCTGGTCAGGTGACCACCTTGGACTTGTACGTGGGCTTTTTGTTGTTCTGGGGTTGGGTGGTCTACCGGGAGCAAAACTGGCTGCGCTCGTTGGGGTGGTTGGTGGTGTTTCTGGTGTTGGGCAACTTGGCCACTTGCTTTTATCTGTTCCTGGCCTTGCGCGCCAGCGGCGGGGATTGGCAGAAGTTTTGGATGGGCGCGGCGCTTTAACGCTGGCAGAGATGGCTGGCATGGGGGTTAAAAACCCGGCTTCATTTTGGGGCTTGAGTAACATTTGATGTGGTGTACACTAATCTTGAGTTTAGAGTCCCCAAGTGGCTCAACCCGAGTTGAGTTTTCTGGACCT
>CAYUFY010000067.1:0-18361 GCA_964443795.1 uncultured Anaerolineales bacterium
GCCGCCCAGCGCGACGCCAGCCGTCAGCGACACCCCGGCCCCGGCGGCCTCGCCCACCCCCGACCCCAACCTCGGCGTGGGCGAGATCGTCTACGAAGACAAACTTAATGGCCAGGGCGGGTGGGGCTGGGGCTACACCGAAGACGGCGCGGCCACCTTCTCCACCGCTGGGGGCCAGCTCGATGCGGTGATGGTTAAACCCAACATCGGCCCCCGCTTCAGCATCAGCGCCGACACGCTCCAAATTAGTGACCAGCAAGTGCGGCTCACCATCCGTCCCAACCTGTGCTTCGATCTCGACGAATATGGCCTCATGTTCCGGCTGGGCACCGACGCGGCGGGCAACTATCAGGGCTACGTCTTTAAACTCAAATGCGGGGGCGGGGCGCGGGTGGAAATCCTGCGCGGCACGCAGGCTGAGGTGCTGTTGGATTGGACCGCCTCGCCCGCCATCGTCCCCGGCGCGCCCGCCGAAAACACACTCATGGTGTGGATGGTGGGTGACCAATTCAATTTCTACGTCAACGACACCTATCTCGCCAGTCTCGCCAACCCGGCCTTCACCACGGGCTTCTATGGCGTTTACCTCCGCGATCGCACCAACGGCGGCGAGTCGGTGAGCTTTGCGAATTTGGTGGCAAGGGAAGTTAAGTTACCGTAAAAAAAATCAGACCGTGATGATGTAGGTCGGGCTTGCAGCCCGACCTACCGTTTGGCGGAAGTCGTCGCGCTACAAGCGCGACCTACGTTGATTTTTGTTGAGGGCGTTTTTTTATGCGGACCCAATTGTTACTATTGTTTGCCCTCCTATTAGTTTTGGCCCCGGTGGTAGCCGCCCGCCCCGGCGCCGGGCCGGGCATCCCGCGCGGAGTCGCCGCGCCCCACCGGGCCAGCACGGGCGTTCAATTGAACGCCCCCACGCCCCTCCCCCCGCTCCCCGCCGAGGCGCGCGTTCCCACCGTCACCGGGCAAAAACAAAAGTTCTCGCTCAGTTGCGAGGCGCGCGCCGCCGCCAATTGGGCCGGGTTTTTCGGCGTCACGCTTGACGAAGAAACATTCGTCAGCCAATTGCCCGTCTCCGACAACCCCGATTTTGGCTTTGTGGGCGACCTCAACGGGCCGTGGGGCAAAATTCCGCCGGATGGGTATGGCGTGCACGCCGGGCCGGTGGCCACGCTTCTGCGCCTGTATGGCATCAATGCCTACGCCCATCGCCGCTTGAGTTGGGAAGCCGTGCAACGCCAGATCGCGCGCGGCCAACCGGTGATTGTGTGGGTGGTGGGCCACGTGGAACGCGGCCAGGCCGAGAAATATGTGACCCCCAAAGGCCTGACGGTGGTCGTGGCGCGTTATGAGCACACGGTTCTGGTCACGGGCTACACCCCCACCCAGGTCGAGATTTTGGACGGGCAGAAGACTTACACCCGCACGGTGGCGGTATTTTTAGAGTCGTGGGGGGTGCTGGGCAACCAGGCCATCGTGCGCGGGCTGTTGCCCAAGTGATTTGACTTTCCCGCCCGGCGGGGCTAATCTTAGGTTGTTCATTTAGCAGGCACCACCACACACAATTGCTTTACTAAACAATTGGAGGTCTTTATGGCAGAACGCACCGGCACCACCACCAGCAACGTCAATTTTCGCGCCGGCCCCGGCACCGCGCATGCGGTCATTATGGTCGTCAAAGCCAAAACACCCGTCGAAATCATCGGTTTCCAGGATGATTGGTTGCAGGTGAAAGTCGGCGATAAAACCGGCTATGTGCACAACAAATTTATCCAACTGCCCAATCAAGGCGTCAGTGAGGGCTTTTTGGCGGATAAGATGAACCCCCCGGCCCCCGCGCCCGAACCGGTCGCCCCCGGTGGGGATGGGCAACCCGCGCCGGCCCCCGTGGTCCCGGCCGGTGACAACGAAATCCTGAACGTGCCATTGGAACCACCCGCTAACCAACGGATGATCTTGACCGCGCCCAAACCCACCGGGCTGGAGAAGATGGTGGCGAACACCTGGAACAAATTTGGCGGCCTGCTCACGGTGCTTGCCAAAGAATTCAAGATTGACCCGGCGGTGGCCGTGGCGGTGCTCACCGTGGAATCGGGCGGGCGCGGCTTTGGCCCCGACGGGCGGATGCTCATCCGTTTTGAGAATCAGGTCTTCTTCGACCAGTGGGGCAAGCGCAACCCCGACCGGTATCACCAGCACTTCCAATACAACGCCGAAAAGCGCTGGCTCGACCACAAATGGCGCCCGTCCCCGGATGGCAACTGGAACGAATTTCACGGCAACCAACTGGCCGAGTGGGAAGTCTTCACTTTCGCGCGCACCCTGCACGACTCGGCGGCCAAGATGAGCATCAGCATGGGCGGCCCGCAGATTATGGGCTTCAACTACACCACCTGCGGCTACGAGTCGGTGACGCAAATGTTCGATGCCTTCAACTCCGGCGACCGCGCCCAACTCATCGGCTTCTTCGACTTTGTGCAAGGCCCATCGCCCAACTCGCGCCGGGTCATCGCCCTGCAATCGCAGGATTTTGAAACCTTCGCTTCCATGTACAACGGGCCGGGGCAGGCGGCCAAGTACGGCAGTCTCATTCGGAATGTGTATGAGCTGTATCACAAGCTTAAGCCGGGCTAAAATGGATCTTGGTTAAAACACAAGCCGCGCAGAGACTCTGCGCGGCTTTTTGTTGGGTCTACGGTCTGACTTATAATTCGCTGTAACCAGCCAGGCCTCATTGGGTGGTGAATGCCGGGTTCAGGTTTTGCTTTTGACTCTGGTCAAAGCGGAAGCGAGCCAGAATGAAGCGGTAGCTGCCATAAGTGGCAAACAAACTGGCGATGAAGCTCAAAATGCCGGTGCCTTCATAAAACCAGTCGCCTACCAGTTCAGAAGGTGGCAAAACACGAAAGTCCGCCACCACTGACAGTCCCAATGGCATCAGCAGAATTTCATTCATGGCCCGCAACGTGTGGTCCAAGCCCCCATCAATGAAGCCCAGTCCGACAATGATGGACGCGGCCAACAAGCCATAGGCCCACAGTGCCAGATAATTTTGTGTCCGGCTAAACCAGTAGAGCAAGGCGATGGGCAATAGCACAATGATTAACGTGGGTATGACAAAGTCGGCGCCAAAGCGATAAAGGTGATGAATGGCGGTAAACATACTGGTAACCGTCAGACTAACCAGCGACCATTGGGCCAAACGATGAACTTGAGAGAGGGTGGGGACAGACATATTGGACTCCTGAGAAAATGAATTAGTATCAGAATAGGTTATAGCGACCGTCACTGCCCCCGTCAATAATCAAAAATCCGTTAGGTGTTCAATGCTGAACAAAAAGACTAAAACTGTTCACAAACGCGCCGCCTCACCAGCCCCCCAAGCAGATCGCCGCGTCCAACGCACCCGGCAAATTTTGCGGGAGGCGTTGGTGGCCCTCATCTTGAACAAGGGGTATGACACGATCACCGTGCAGGATATATTGGAGCGGGCCAATGTTGGCCGATCCACTTTTTACAGCCATTATTGGGACAAGGAAGATTTACTCTTGGGCTTGTTCGAAGATTTCCACGCCACCCTGGAGGCCGCCCGCCCCACTGATTTATCTGATGACGGTGAAAACCTCGGGCAACTGTTGTTTCAACTGGGGGTTAGTCACCATCGTTTATATAAAGCCATGTTGGGCCAGCGCAGTGGCCGCTTGGTCTACGCTCATGCACAAAGTTTTCTGGCTGATTACTTTCGCGATCATCTCGCCCCCCGATGGCCAGCCAAGGCTACCCTGCCTCTGGAAGTGGCTGTGCAGTATCATGTTGGGGCATTTCTGGCCCTGCTGGTATGGTGGTTAGATAATGATCTGCCATACCCGCCAGAAGCCATGGCCCGTATGTTTCAACAATTGACCCGCCCCGGGCTGGCAACTGTTTTGCGCCCCACAATTTGATCGAATATTTATGGAGCACCGTATGCCCTCCACCACCCAAAAAACTTTCGCCGAGAAGAACAAGCTCAACGACCTCCCCGCCAAGGAGTGGCTTAAGTTTCAAAAGTCGTGGTTCATCCATAATCCACCGCCACGCCGCAAGGATGTGTTGTTGCACCCGGCCAAATATCCCGAAACCCTGGTGCAGGAGTTCATTGAGTTTTTCACCAAAAAAGGCGGGACGGTGCTGGACCCGATGCTGGGCACTGGCTCCACCGTGGTGGCCGCTCTCCGCGCGGGGCGCCGGGGGGTGGGCATTGAACTCAACCCCAAGTATTTCGCCATCGCCCAAAAGGTGATTGCCGATGAAAAAGCCGCGCTGGGCAAAGTTCCCAAAAAGATCGAACCCCTGCTCTTCAATCACGATGCCGCCTTGGTCGGCGAACTAAAAATCCCGCCCATTGACTACGTTATTACCTCGCCGCCGTATTGGGATATGTTGCGCGCGCGCGGGGCCGAGACCCAGAAGAAACGCCGCGCCGCGCCCGACCTCGACGTGCATTACTCCGACGACCCACGCGACCTGGGCAACGTGGCCGATTACGAAGCCTTCCTCGAACAACTGGCGCGCCTGTACGAGGCGCTTTACCCCGCGCTCAAAGACCGGGCCTATCTCACCATCATCGTCAAAAATGTGAAGAAGAGCGGCAAGATTTATCCGCTCGCGTGGGATCTGGCCAAACGCCTGGAGCGCACGTACACCCTGAAGGACGAGAAAATCTGGATGCAGGACAATCAGCGCCTGGCCCCCTATGGGCTGGGCAACGCCTGGGTGAGCAACACCTTTCATCACTATTGTTTACAGTTTAGAAAAGAAGAAGGCCGTAATCAGTAATCTCTTCTTCCTTCTTCATCCTTCCTTCTCTTTTTCTTCATGCTCTCCCCGGCCTCCATCCTCCGCCTGCCTTATGACCGATCGCTCACGCTCGGCGGGATTGAGTACGCCAAGAAATCGCTCCACTACACTTACAACCGGATGGGGCTTAAACCGGCGGCGCGCCTGCGGAAGATTGTGGCCGGCGTGGCGGTGGAACTGGCCTTTCAACACTGGCTCGATGCCAACCACATCCCCTATGACCGGCTGGGCCTGACCGCCTTCACGCAAAAAGATCGCTACGACCTGCGCCTCGGCGGGCGGCGCTGTGACCTGAAAAGTTTTCTCATCAGCGATAAAGCCAAGATCCGCGCGGTGCGCCACGACCCGGCGTGGTTGCTGGATACCGAAGCCCTCGTGCCCGAGGATCAACTGGCCAGCGATTCGCTCGCCGAAAACGATGTCTATCTCTTCGGCTATCTCGCCGGGCTGGAAACCCGGCACAGCGCCGATTTGCAGAAAATCATCCGCGCCGGGAACGATATGTTTTTGCTATTCACGCCCCGCGACCAACGCTGGACGGGTGATGGCGAATGGCGGTCACTGGGCCGCTTGGCTTGCAAAAGCAACACCCGCCGCCCGCTCCGGCTGGAAATCGGCGGGCAGGCGGCCGGCCACGCCGCCCAAAGTGAAACCCTGCCGCTTCAGCCGCGCACCCGCGCCGAGACCCGCGCCGAGTTCTATTCCCTGCTCTACCTGCACTCACCCCGCCTGCCGAGTGGCGCGGTGGGCGTGCATTCCCCGGTGGTGGGCGAAACCCTGCTGGTCGCGCCGGAGGATTGGATAAATATTTGGGTCTATGGCCTCGAGATTTTTATTGCGGGCTGGCTCACCAAAAGCGACCTCCGCGCGCGGGGGCACCGCCTCCCAGCGGGCGCGCCCGGCAAACTCTACCCCCGCACCCACACCGACAACCGCGCCATCCTCGTCCAAAATTTGCGCCCGGTGGAGGAGTTGGTGGAACTCGTGAAAAATTCTGCATGGGGTCGAAAATGAAACGGTTTCGTAACGCATCCCCGCGCTAAAATACGATATAGTGACACCAAATTACTCGCCGGAGATTTCCCATGAAACGTCTGTTGATTATCCTCGCCCTCATTGCCCCTGCGCTCGCGCTCGTCTTCTTCTGGTTCAACCCCCAAGCCGATATTCTCTATAGCATCCCCATCGCTCACTTTTACATCGTCACCTTCATCACTTTTTCGGCGGCGGTGATTTCGATTTTGTTGGCTTCCTCGCTGGGGGCCGACGCCAAACCACGCCACATCCTCGCCAGCGCGGCCTTCGCGGTGGTGGGTAGTGTCTTCTTTTCGCACGGCTTGGCCACCCCCGGCGCGCTCATTGATCATTTTCATCCAGCGGTCGAATGGTCGGCGTGGCTCACCCTCTTCGGGAGCGGAGCGCTCTTCGCCGCCGCCGCGCTCGACGGGCCTCACGGCATCCCCGCCTGGTTACCGGTCCGGCGCGTGGTCATCGCCACCATCGTCGGGGTCATCGTCTACTCCGCTATCGCGGCTTTTATACCCGGTGCGCTCACGACGGTGGATGGTTTTTTTGAAGACCTCGCCAGCCCTTGGCATCGCTATGCCATCTTTGCCCTGACGCTGGCCCTGTGGGGCTGGGCGACCTTCGGGTTGTGGCGCACCTGGCGGGCCACGCACAACCGCATTGACGGCGTGTTGGCCTTTATGGCGTTCTGGCTCACCACCGCCACCGTCAGCATGCATCTGTTTGAAATTTGGCGGCTATCGTGGTGGCTGTATCATCTCATCCTACTCGTATCTTTCATCATCACGGCTTTCATTCTGGCCTCGGAATATGAACAGGTGCGCCAGTTCCGGCTGGTGCGCTATTATCTGGCGGCCTCGCTCATCATCACCGCGCTGTTGGCGCTGGCCGCCTCCGCTATCTTCACCCAGTTCGCGTATGACACACTCGTGTCCGAAACACGCGCCGCCGCTTCGAGCACGGCCAACAATCTCGCTAACAGTCTCATGAGCGATATGCCCGATGTGGCCGAGGCCGGCACACTGGCCGGGTTGGAACAACGCCCCGGAATGCGCGCCTTGCTCAAAACCCGGTTGGCCGGTCTGCCCATCGGGAGCGTCACGCTCTATGGGCTGGATGGCGTGGCGGTGTTTGCCAGCGAGCCGGAATGGGTTGGCGTGAATGTGGAAGATCGCGCCGCCTTTAGCCAGGCCCTGATCGGCGTCACCGAAGTCGTCATCCGCCAACCGGGCAACGCGCCCGCCACCTACCATCCCACTGCCGCTGTCCACATCATCGAAGCCTACGCGCCCATCCGCCCATCCGCCGACGCGCCCCCCATCGGCGCGCTCGTCACCGTGCAGGAAGCCCCGACCCTGAACAAGGCCTCCATCAATGCGCGCATTCGCGGTTTGGTGACCGCGGCCCTGAGCATGGGCTTGCTCTTCATTGCGTTACTGTCCGTGGTGGGCCGCGCCGATGGCATCATCACCGAGCGCACGAATGCCCTGCGCAAAGTGACCAATCAACTCCAGACGTATTCCGAATGGCTCCTGGGGCGCGACCTGTTGGGCCAGTTGCTCAACGACCCCAAAGCTCTGGGCCTCATGCGCCGCGAGCGCACGGTGTTGTTCATGGATATTCGCGGGTTCACCCGCTGGAGCGAGCCGCGCACTCCCGAGGAAGTGGTGGCGATGTTGAACCAGTATTACAACACCGTGGAAAGCGTGGTCACCCGGCATCAGGCCATCAAGTTTAAATTCTCGGCAGACGAAGCCATGGTGGTCTTCCCCGATGCCGAGCGGGCCGCCGCCGCCGCGCTGGAACTGCGCTCACGCATGGCCGCCCTGCTTGAGGCGCACAACATCGGCGCGGGCATGGGTTTGCACACCGGGCCACTGGTCGAAGGCTTGCTCGGCTCCACCGAAGTCAAGTTCTACGATGTCATCGGCGACACGGTGAACACGGCCAAGCGCATCGAAAGCGCCGCCGCCAAAGCCGAAGCGCTGGTCTCCGACGACACCCGCGTCGCGCTTAAGGGCCAGTTCGCCGTTGGCGAACCGCGCCAGATTACCGCCAAAGGCAAGGAAGGGCCGGTGACGGTGTATCCGTTGGTATAAACTTTTAAGGTGACAGTCACTGGGCGTTCAGTGTGCTGGCATTAACAAATTATTCGGTAGCCCAGTGACTGTCACCTCCGAGAAAATTTTATGAACCGCATCCTCGCCTTCTTCTCCCTGGGGATATTACTCGCCGCCTGCGCCATCGCGCCCGCTGGCCCCGCGCAGTTTGACCCGCCCTTCCCCGCGCCCAATGCGTTAGCCGCTCCCGGGCGCGTTTACGCGGTGGAGAGCGGCTGGTTCGACGGACAGGCCGTGCCATACTACAACCTGGGCGCGAACACGCCCCTCAGTCCAAACGACAGCGAGCGCGTGAGCGTGATGCCCGCCTGGTTATTCGTCACCGGACAAAACGCCGATGGCAGTCCCATCAAATTTGAAGGGCAGGGCACGGTGTTCAACGTCGCGCCGGGCGAGGCCGGGTACACCGACCTGTGGCAAATCTTCTTCGTCACCCCGCCTGCCAACTATGTCGCCGACGCGTTAACTTCCATTGACTCACTGGAGGCCAATGGTCTGGCCATTGAAAAAACGCCGATGCTGGTGAATTGCCCCATCGTCCCCGCTCAGGCGGCGCTGGCCGACAAATCCAAAGCGTTGATTCACGGGTGGGTGAATGGTCAGCCAGTGTCTTACTTTGATTTCGGCGTGACCAGCGCGAAACCCGGCAAACTCTACGTCTTCATCACCGGCTTCACCGCCGATGGCTCACCCCAACTCGTCCCCGGCCAGCATTTCATCTTCGACTCGTCCCGCACCTCCGGCGGTTATAGCGATTTTCGCGTGGTGCAGTGGGTAACCGTGGCGGCCAATTACAAAGCCGATTCAATCAAGGCGCTGAAAGATATAGACTTGAGCAAAGTCACCAATTCGGGGTTGGTGGTGAACTACCCGCAGAAATAGCCATGAGCGTAGGTCTTTCGTAGAGTTTTCGCCCGTTAGCCAGCCCTAACGGGCTTTTTATTGCCACCGGCCCGCGCTGGCATCGCGCTGGCCGATGACTGACCGATGCTTGTCAGACTTCCCGTCGGAAAGGTGCTAAAGTTTGTCCTTGTCCATATCACTCGGAGGAAAAATGGAAACCCTACTTCTTATTTTTGGTATTGCAGTCACAATTTTCGGCGGGGGGGCAATTGCTTACGGTTTGACCAACGAGTTCTTGTTAGTGGTCATCCTCGGCGGGGGCGCGGGATTGATCGGGTTAGTGTGCATCGCGGCGGGCCTCAGTCTGGTGATGATCAGCGAACGCGAGGTGGGCGTGGTGGTCAAGAAGTTTTCCACACGCTCCCTGCCTGCCGGGCGACTCGTGGCCCTCGCGGGTGAGGCTGGCTACCAGGCCGACACGCTGGCCCCCGGCTGGCACTTTGGTTATTGGCTCTGGCAATACACCGTCCTCAAAATCCCGGTGATTGTGATCCCCCAGGGCGAGATTGCGCTGGTGGTCGCCAACGATGGCGCGCCCATCCCGCCCGAACGCATTTTGGGCAAGGTGGTGGATTGCGACAACTATCAGAACGCGCGCAAGTTTCTCATCCACGGCGGCGAGAAAGGACGGCAGTTGACCATTCTCACAGCGGGCACCTACCGCATCAACACTGCGCTGTTCACCATCATCACCGCCGCCAATGCTGAGAAGCACGGCATGAACGGCCGGCAATTATTGGTCTACGCGGTGCATCCCGACAAAGTCGGCGTTGTGACCACGCTGGATGGGGTGTCCATCACCGAAGGCGAAATCGCCGGGGCCATCATCCCCGGTCACGATAATTTCCAGAACGTGCAAGCCTTCCTCAACGGCGGCGGGCGGCGTGGCTTGCAGGAGCAAATCCTGCTCTCGGGTTCGTGGAACCTTAACCCGTGGTTCGTGGTCGTCGAACAAGTGCCCATGACCGAAATTCCCATCGGGTATGTGGGGGTGGTTATCTCGTTTGTGGGCAAGGCCCATGAAGATGTCAGCGGTTTGGAGTTCAAACACGGCGATCTGGTCAATCAGGGCCACAAAGGTGTGTGGGTAACGCCGCTGTATCCGGGCAAACATCCGGTCAACACGCGGATCATGAAAGTGGAGCTTGTGCCGACGACCAACATCGTGCTCAACTGGGCCATGCGCACCGAGTCGCACCAATACGATGCCAAACTCTCCTCGATTACGGTGCGTTCGAGAGACGGGTTTGCCTTCAATCTTGATGTCGCGCAAATCATCCATGTCGGCGCGCTCGATGCGCCCAAAGTGATTTCGCGCGTCGGCTCGATGCAAAATCTGGTAGATCATGTGCTTCAGCCGATTGTGGGCAACTACTTCCGCAACTCGGCGCAGGAATACACCGTGCTGGACTTCCTCATTGCCCGCAGTGAGCGGCAGGCCGAAGCCGCCGCGCATATCAAAGTCGCGCTGGGGGCCTATGATGTGCAAGCGATTGACACGCTCATCGGCGATATCACGCCGCCCGCTGAGTTAATGACCACGCTCACCGACCGGAAGATCGCGCAGGAGCAACAGAAGACGTTCGAGGTCCAGCAGGCCGCGCAGACCCAGCGTCAGCAGTTGGTGCGCGAGACCGCCAAGGCCGACATTCAGCAGGAAGTGGTGAAGGCCGAACAGAGCGTGAATATCGCCGAACTGCAATCGAATGCCGCCATCAAACGCGCCACCGGCGAGGCCGAGTCCATCCGCCTGCGGGCGACCGGTGAAGCCGAATCCATCCGCCTGCGGGCGTTGGGCGAGGCCGAAGGTATCAAGGCCGTGGGCGCGGCCAAAGCCGAAGCGTACCAAGCCGGTGTGGTCGCGCTGGGATCACAGGGCTACACCGCCATTCAGTTGATGCAAATTATCGGCGATCAAAACGTGCGGATCATCCCGGACATCACCGTGAGCGGCGCGCAAGGTGGCTCGAGTCTGGCCGAGGCCATGTTGGGTATTTTGTTGCGCGACCAGTTGCCGGGCAAGGACACCGCCGGAAACACTCCCATGTCGGGCAAGTAAGTTGGCAGGCTAAACAAACCGCGCGCTGGTCATGCCAGCGCGCGGTTTACCGATGTGTGAGTAATTTCGTCAGATTTCCTAAGTTTTAGAAACTTCGGAAGTCTGGTGGTTTAATTTTTTGGACTGGTTACAAATTTGGCAAACAGCAACGCCGCCACAAACCGCCCCACCGCCGAGAAAATAAACAAGGGCTTATATCCCCACCAACCTACGACCACCCCGCCCACCGCCGCGCCAGCGGCCAAAGCGCCCAACACCACGATCTGATATAGCGCGGTATAAGCCGGACGCTGATCTTCCGGGGACAGCGCAAGAAGAAAATTGAAGTTGGCCAAGGTGAACCCGGCCCACAAAAAACCGCCCACGCTATTGATGAGCAGGGGGTGCCAGGGGCTAGTCACAAACGCCCAGGCGAGCGGCAGGAGGGGAATGAGCAAGCCGGTGAGTTGTTGCACCCGGCGCGGCCCCCAACGGTCAGAGAGGGCGCCAAAAATGCGCTGGCCCGGCAAGCCCGAGAGCGATTGGACCACACTCGCCAGCGCCACGAACCCCGCGTCGCCACGCAAGCCTTCAACCTGATCCACGATATAGATATTGAAAAACGGGCCGGCGACATTCAGTGAGAAATTCCAGAGGGCGGTGATGGCGCAAAAAACGAGGAACTCGGGGTGGGCGCGAAAATGGTGGAGCAGGGACGGGCGGGCCGCCGGGGGTGCGGCGCCCCCCACAGGTCCCGGCGCCCCAACGGGGTCGGCCAACGGTTCGCGCAGGCGCGCAAAACTCCCGGTTGAAAGCATCCCTACCGCAAACGCCAAGCCCAACATCCATTGATAGCCACCCAAGCCATTGATCCGGGTGAGGAGTTGCCCCACGATGAGGGTGGTGGCCATGCCCGCCAGTCCCATGGCAAAGTTGCGCGAGCCAAAATAACGCCCCCGCCACTGAAAGGGGATGATGTCGGCGGTGAGAGCTACCCACGCCGGTAACGCAAGATTGTTAACGGCCTCGCGGAGGATGACCAACCCCATGGCGATTTGCACTACCAATGGGCCGTTGAGTAACAATGGCAAGCTGGCCAACACCAGCAGGATGACCCGCCCGATGCCCCCACCGCTGACGAGGCAAATTAATTTGCGCTGACCACGCCGGTTGGCGAGCGTGGCGCCGGGCAAAAGCAAGAGCGCCGCACTCAAACTGCTCAACGCGCTCATCCACCCGATTTGCGCGCGGGTGGCCCCCAAGGCCAGCACATAAAGGGGTATGAACGCGAGGGTAATGGCTTCGACCACCTGGGCAAACAGGCCATCGAGCCAGAACCAGCGCAAGTTGTGCCGGACAGCCGGGGAAACCCGATCACTCCAACGCCCCCCGGTCATAAACTGTGTGGCACGGCGGCGCCAATGCGTCCACCGTACGGTTTGCGAACGATTCACACCATGAGGCTCAGCCGGGCCGGTCGGCCCGACTCAAGCGCGGAATGCTAAGGCCCGCTGATTAGACTTGCTCGTAGTGCGCGGCATCTACCACAAACACGGTGGCCCGGTGTTGGTCTGGCTCGGGCGGGGCGCAGGCTTCGCGCAGGATGGTTATGATGTTGTCCACTTGCGCGGCGTCGGCCCCAATGAGCAGGGTCACGTTGCCGCGCCGCAAAAAGCCGCCGGTGCTGGCCACGCGGGTAACCCGCAAACCCTGCGTCGTCAGGCGTTCCATCACGGCGCTGTCATCCGTGTCGCGCACAATGGCGATGATAAGTTTCATGGGAGTCTCCGGGCCTTAGAGTTGTTCAAAGCGGTCCACATCCAGAGCGACCATGGTCGCTCCGCCGAATTCAGCTTCCAGCATCATCCCCACACCTTCCATCATAAAGGCTTCCGCTTGGGCGGCGATGAACCGGCGCCGGGTGCGGCACACTTCACGTACCACCGCCAACAGCCGCTCACGGTCAGCCCGGTCGAGGCCAACCAACACCGACACCGGGTTTTCCTGCAACAACCCGCCGTGATCCACTTGGGTGAATCGGAACCCCTCGCTTTTAAGGCGCTGAGTCAGTTCGCCCACTTGTTCCCCGGCCACGGTCAGGATAATAAGTTGATTGACAGATGTGGTCATAACGCCTCGCTGATGTGTCGCATTATACCGCCTTGCTGGGGCAAGGACAGCCTGATTTACCCCCTGACCCTCAGGGGGCTGGACATCGCCCTGGTTTCGTAGTCCAATAGCAAAGCAATCACCCGCCAGCCCGCGAACCTTTTGGGCTGAGTCTACGTTATATAAGTAATGAGCGCCCTTCCACAGGTTCAGAACCTGCGGGAGAGCGTGCTGAACCTTTCAGTTGTCAGGAGTTTACAATGTCCAATCCTCGCCGGTCATCCATGTCAGTTACCCAGCAGACGCCCTCGCGGCGGCGTTTTTTATTGCACGCATTGGGGTTGGGCGCCGCCGGATTGGCCGTGGGCGGCGGCGCGGCGTGGACCAAAAATCAACTGGCCGTGGGGGCGGAGGCACTGACCCAAACGCAGACTTTGCAAAACCAGTTAACCGAAACCGCCACCGCCAAAGCCACGCTCGATGTGACGGTCGCCGATTTGCAAACCCGCTTCACCGCTTTGCAAATTCGCATGGATGGAGTCTTGACCCAAAACGCCGAGTTGGCTACCTCACTCTCGGCGGCGCAACAAACCACGACGCTCTTGCAAGCGCAACTCAACACCAAGCAAACCGAATTAGATTCGGCCCATACCCGTCTATCCGAGTCCGGGGAGCTTATCAATCTCTATACGCTGCTGGATGGCGTCAATCTCGATGCGGCGGTCGAAACCGGCCTGGCGGCGGTCAGTGGCGGGCTGGTCGGCTCGCTGACGCTGGCGCCAACCGTGCGGGCGGGTCTCACCCAAGCGGCCACCGCCCTGGCCGATTTTGAAACCTGGTTGCCCGATGTGGAAACCATGGTCGCCTGGGTAGGGGAGCAAGTCGTCAAAATCACCGCGGGCCTCATGGCGATCGAACTCGCCGCCCAACGCTTTGTCACCGGCCTCGTCACCGGTTTTGAAGCCGTCTTTGGTGGATTGATTAAGTTTATCCTTGAACATTTGCCTTTCGGCTTGGGCGATGACGTTAACCGCGCCCTCACGGTCACCCACGCCCTGCTCGTGACCTTGCCCGACGTGACGGCGGGATTGAAGGCCCAGGTCTTGGACAAAATCGCGCCGCGGGTCACCGCTGGCACACATCACTGGAAAAACACGCTGGTCACTCCCGTGCGTGACCAGGCCCTGGCCCCAACCACCGAATTGCTGACCCGCCTCGACGAGGCCAACACCGCCTTTGTCAATGCGCTGCAAACCCCCGCGCAAACCGCGCTGACCCGCCGGGCCGAGTTGCGCCAGCAGATTGTCGCCTATCGTGGGGCGCATAATTTGTAACGCGCGGCTTTCAATTTTCCGTGGTTAACTTCAAGCCGGTGGCCCCCACCGGCTTTTTTGCGCGTGCTATACTCCACCATCATGGTCAAGCGTCAACACCGGCTGGTGGCGATCATCGGCGCAGGCATATTATTGCTGTGGGCCGGGTGGGGATTGGGGCTTATCACCACGGTCTTTCAATTGCTCGTCATTGTGACCTTAGTTGCTATTGTTAGTGGGGTAGGTGTGCTGGCCGCCAGCCAACCGTCGCTAAGCCAACAGGCAGAAAAGCTCCAACAATTACAACAAGAGAACAATGAATTTTATGCCCTGCTCGGGCATGATCTCAAAAGCCCGCACGGAACCATCACGAGCGCTCTCCATCTCATTCGGGAACAACTGGCCGACAATTCACCGGCCCAAACCGCGTTGGACTCGGCCCTGCGCACCAGCGCCCGCCAGATGGAATTACTCGAAACCCTGCTGAGCCTGCGCCAGTTGCGCGCGCATGCGTTGCCGGTACACCGTGAAGCCGTGATGGTGGGGCCACTGATGCGGGCCGCGCTGGACCACTTGGAACCCCGGGCCGCGCGCAAAAAAATTAAACTTATCCCGGAATGGGGTGAAGAACTCCCGCGCGTGGCGGTGGATCCAACAATCGTCGCCCGGATTTTGGTAAACCTGCTGGAGAATGCCTATAAATTCACCCCGCCGCACGGGGTGATTAAACTTGGGGCGCAACGTGAGGCCGGCGACCTATGGGTGACGGTGGGCGTTCCAACCCTGGGCTTGTCAGCCGCCGAACAGCGGATCGTTTTAGATCGTTATGAGCAAATAATGCACAGCCGGAGCGCGCAGGATGGCGCGGGTTTGGGTCTGGTCTTTTGCCAGCTCGCCAGCCAGGCGCTGGGCGGCGAACTCAAAGTGACCGACCTGGCGGGAGAGGGAATTCAATTTGCAGTTCTTTTCCGGGGCGTGTAGTTTTAGTGGGGATTGGTTTGGAGTTTGGACAGATTATAAGTATGATTGACGCGTAACTAGGCGAAGGTTATACTCCACCAAACTACACTATGGAGATGTTTCCTTAGTGGAGGCTCTATGGAACCTAGCGGACCAGCAAAACCAATGGCAAACCCACCTCCGGCTGGAGGCTCGCATGAAAAATCAGCAGTTGATGCGGCCGCGGCGCGCGCCGTCCTGGCCGCCATGCCGAAAGTGCTCGAGGGCAAATTGGTGATGCGCCAGTGGGGTCAGACCGGGCTAATCGAAACGCTCAAAAGTTTTTCATCACTCGATGAATTGTATGCCTTGTGCGTGATGACCCCGGACCCGCAAATCGTGGACCACATTATTATTCAAGGCAAAGATGAGAATGGCCGACCCCGGGAATTGACCTTCGTGTTTCAATCCATTACCTTCTCGCCCCAGGAATAATCCTCTAAGTTTGGCTGAGATCGAAAAGCGTAAGCCCGGGCCGCAAGCCGGGCTTTTTTTATTCCCCTGTAAATTTATTGGCCGTTGATGGATGCTGGGTTTGGGTGGATGGGGGAAGTTATCCTATAAGTTGTTCTGTTAACTTATTTATATATATAGTAGTAGTAGTAGGGGGTGTGGATATGTGGATGAGATGTATTTGCCCCTATTTAACCGTAAGCTCTGGCTATCGGCATATATCAGACGCCATATGCACGGCCAAAAACCAGTTTAGCCATCCACAGCCTATATGTGGGCAATCTGTGTATAGAACTGATAACTTTTTTTCCTAAATGTGCCATAGGATATATTTGCACGATTAATTATGGCACCCCCCATATATGCCGGTACGCCAGCGTAAAGTCGGGCCTAGAACAACAAGACATTAGGTGATCTCTCCCCAAAACAAGGGCCTTTTCCACAATTTCCACTGAGTTATCCACATGTAAAAGACTTTAGGAGACATAAAATGTATAAAATCGGTTTGTTAGACACCCCATATAGCGTAGCCCCATAGTCGATTCTTCACAGGTTTAACAAAAAACCGGAGCGGGGTATCCGCTCCGGTTTTGCTCAATTCAGGTGTTTTAGCAAGCTTATACCAGCACGCCGGCCTGACTATAAAGGCGCTCGCGCAAGGTGATAATTTGGCGACGAATCGAGTCGTCGCGTTCTACCAAGTCGGCTACTTTTTCGCAACCGTACATCACGGTGGTGTGGTCGCGGCCCCCCAATGAATTGCCAATAGCCGGCAGTGAAGCGTCCGTCTCTTCGCGCATCAAGTACATGGCGATTTGACGCGCCTCGGCGATGGTTTTGGTGCGGTCGCGCCCGATGAGAATTTCCGGGGTCATGCCATAGGCCGCCGCCACGGTTTCGATAATAAAGTCTGTGGTCAACGTTCGGCGGCGGGGTAGCAAATCCGCGAGGGCTGAGTTGGCGATCTCCATCGTCAGCGGATTGCCCACCAGGTCAGCATACGCCATCACCCGGGTGAGCGCGCCTTCCAGTTCACGGATGTTGCTTTGCACCCGGCGGGCAATGAGTTCGACCACTTCGGGTTCCACGTAACGTCCGCCGCGATCGGCTTTGGAGCGCAAAATAGCCTGGCGCGTTTCCAGATCGGGGGGTTGGATATCCACGGTCAGCCCCCACTCAAAGCGCGAGCGCAACCGCTCTTCCAGGGTCACCATGGCTTTGGGCGGGCGGTCGGAGGTGATGACCAGTTGTTTGTCCTGGCCATGCAAGGTGTTAAAGGTGTGGAAGAACTCATCCTGTGTGGACTCTTTGCCCGCGATGAATTGAATATCGTCAATCAGCAAAACGTCAATACTGCGATACTTCTCGCGGAAAGTTTCGGTGGTGCGGCGGTGAATAGCATTGATGAGATCGTTAGTGAATTCTTCGGACGAAACGTAGAGCACTTGCAAGCCGCGCGATCCGCAGGCGTTGCCGACCGCCTGCAACAAATGCGTCTTGCCCAACCCCACGCCCCCATATAGAAAGACCGGGTTATAGGCTTTGGCGGGATTTTCGGAGGCCGCCAGACAGGCGGCATGCGCCAGCCGGTTGCTGGGGCCGATGACAAAATTATCAAAAGTATATTTGGGGTTCAGGGTGGCCGACATGGAATTGATCGCTCCCAGCGGTTCGGTGTGGCCACTGACCGGCGGCTCCGGCGCGCCGGTTTCCCCCAGGGCTTCGGGTTTCTTGTCCTTGGGCCAGACCGCAAAGCGAACTTCCACCGTGCGCCCGGTAATCTGCGTCAGGGTGCGTTTCACGGCGCCCAATAACCGGTTCTCCAACCAATCTTTAGTGTATGCTGTGGGCACGCCAATAATATAGGTGCCGTCCTCATAAGTGAGCAACGCCGTGTCCCGCATCCACGTATCGAACGTGCTTTTGCTCATTTCCAATTGAAGCTGGCCGAGTGCCGCTTGCCATGCTTGTTCTGGTTGCATACAGACGAGTCCTTTTAATTCCTGAGTTTAATGTTACATGAGACACAAATACGCCATGGGACGGTTTGGAAAAAATCCATTGGCTGATCCAGCGGTCTCTATAGTTAGTCTTCTTAACTGACGACGTGTTGCATTCTAGCAGACAGCCCGCAGTGATTCAATACTGAATCCCTACGGCAATGTAAAAGAATCGAATCTTTTAAGAATCACTGGACTAACTCAAAAACAGTGCCCGGGTGTTTAAGGCCAAGCCAAGCCTCACAGACCAGACTTTAGCAAGAAGCACTACTTACGCCCGCGCGAATGAACTACCCCCCACCTATGGGGTATAAAACCCTCAAATAATATTTCGCTCTCAGCCTTTTGGCGCGCTTAGTCAAAATTTAAAAATTCTGACCATCTGCTAACGACTTCCCCAACACCTGATTCTGCGAGTTCAAAGTCAAAAAAAATCACTGCCTGGTAAAAACCCGGCATCGGAAATTTAAAAAACCTTTGCCCATGCAAAGTTGAAAAACTCTCCACAGTTATCCCAAGATCAGCACGACATTTCCACAAACTTATCCACTTATACAC
>CAYUFY010000068.1:0-18313 GCA_964443795.1 uncultured Anaerolineales bacterium
CCCTTCAAACACTGTGTTCGGCATTTGTGACGCTGGTTTCCTGAAGTCCTGTGACTCATCGAGCCATTGACCCAATAATCCAATAGCCCAATAATCTGCTCATGACCATTCTTACAATTGCTAAAGCAATCTCTCAGGCGCTTGCCGAAGAAATGGAACGCGACTCGCGCATCGTCGTCTTCGGCGAAGAAGTGGCGGTGGCCGGCGGCACCTACGGCGCGACTGCCGGGCTTTACGACCGCTTCGGGGGTGACCGTGTGAAAGATACCCCCATCTCCGAAGGCGTGATCGCGGGGGCCGCGGTCGGCGCGGCCATGAACGGCCTCCGCCCGGTGGCCGAGATCATGGGCATCAACTTCGCCTTCCTGGCCATGGATCAAATCGTCAACCATGCCGCCAAAATCCGCTCCATGTTCGGCGGACAATTTTCCTGCCCGCTGGTCATCCGCACCACCTCGGGGGGCGGGCGACAGCTCGGGGCCACCCACTCCCAAACGGTCGAGCATCTCTTCGCCCATTTCCCCGGTCTCTACGTTGTCGCGCCCTCCACCCCCGCCGATGCCAAGGGCCTGCTCAAAACCGCCATTCGCTCCGATGATCCAATCCTGTTCGTCGAACAAGCCACCATGTACTCCGAGCGCGGCGAGGTCCCCGACGACCCGGACTTCCTTTTGCCTGTTGGCAAGAGCGATGTTAAGCGGCGCGGTAAGGATGTCACCCTCATTGCTTATTCCAAAATGGTTGGCGTCTCGCTCAAAGCCGCCCAGCAACTCGCCGCTGAGGGCATTGAGTGTGAAGTCATTGACTTGCGCTGGCTCCGCCCGCTCGACCTGGAGCCGGTCTTTGAGTCCTTCAAGCAAACCAATCGCGCGGTCGTGGTCGAGGAAAGCTGGCTTACCTATGGCGTTGGCTCTGAAATCTCCGCGCGCATCACCGAAGAATGTTTCGATTACATGGATGCCCCCGTCAAACGGGTCGCCCAAAAAGAAGTCCCGCTCCCCTATAACGGTGATTTAGAGCGTTACGCTTTGCCCAAGCCTAGCGATGTAGTGGAAGCCGTCAAATCTATTTTGTAACAGTGTCAAGTGTTTAAGTGTTTAAGTGTCACGTTGGCACTTGACACGTTGACACATGGCACTGATTTATTATGCCCGAACTTGTCCCCATGCCCAAACTCGGCTTCGATATGACCGCTGGCACCCTCGTCCGGCAGGTCAAGCACGCTGGTGAGACCATCACCAAAGGCGAGCCGATTGCTGAAGTCGAAACCGACAAAACCACCGTTGAAGTCGAAGCCTATCTCGGCGGCATCGTCGCGGGTTGGCTAATTGCTGAGGGCGACCAAGTCCCCGTTGGCACCCCCATGGTCGTCATCGCCGCCCCCGGCGAAACCGTGGATATGGAGAAGATTCGTGCCGAGCAGGGTGCTGCTCCCAGTGGGTCAGCCCCCGCGCCCAAACCCGGTGCCGCAGCCCCAGCGGGTTCACCGCCGCCCGCCGGGACGCCGACTCCCGAAAATTTGCCGCCCTCGACGGGCCGCGTCCTCGCCTCGCCCATCGCCCGCCGCATGGCCGATGACGCAGGCCTCGACCTGCGCCGCATCCCCGGCACCGGCCCCAATGGCCGCATCACCAAAAAAGACGTTGAGTCTTTCCTCAAGACTCCACCGGCCACCATCGCCCCTGCCTCCCCGCCCCCTGTTCCCCAGCCCGTATCTATCGCCGCCGAAGACCAAACGATTCCGCTCACCAAACTGCGCCAAATCATTGCCCGGCGCATGGGCGAGGCCAAGCAAACCATCCCCCATATCTACATCACCGCCGAAATTGACATGGCCGCCGCAATGAGTCTGCGGAAACAGATCAATGCCTTTCTCCCCGATGACCGCAAGGTCTCGGTTAACGACTTTGTGCTCAAGGCCACCGCTCTTGCCTTGCGGCAATACCCCAATCTCAACGCTTCCTTTGCTGGGGACAAAATCATTCGCAAGGGCCACGTCAACGTGGGGGTTGCGGTGGCCGTCGAGGCTGGGCTACTCACCGTCGTGGTCAAGGATACCGATCAAAAACAGCTCGCGCACATCGCCGCTGAGGTCAAAGCCATGGCTGGTCGCGCGCGCGCGGGTAAAGTCCAAACCGCCGATATCGAAGGTTCCACCTTCTCCACCTCCAATTTGGGGATGTACGATGTCGAAAGCTTCGGGGCCATCATCAACCCACCCGAGGCCGCCATTCTCGCCATTGGGGCGGTGCGCGAAGTGCCCGTCGTCAAAGATGGTGCCATCGTCCCCGGCCTGCGGTTCAAAGTCACCTGCGCCGCCGACCACCGTGTCACCGATGGGGCCGAAGTCGCGCAATTTCTGCAAGTCATTAAAAAGCATTTGGAAGAGCCACTGCGGTTGCTAGTGTAAAATGGGTGAGAGGTGATGCGTGGCTGAAAAAATTTTAGTCGTGGACGATGAGCCAGACACATTGAGTCTGTTGGGCATGACGTTGACCCGTGCGGGGTACACGGTGCTCAAAGCGCCCACCGCCAAGACCGCCCTCGACCTGGCCCGCCAGGAGCAACCTGACCTGATTATTCTCGATGTCATGTTGCCGGATGGCTCCGGGGTGGATGTGCTCAAGACCTTGCGGGCCGAGGCCAGCACCGCGCAAGTGGTTTTCTTTACGGCCAAAGGCCGGGTGGAAGATATGACCGCTGGTTTGGACGCCGGCGCGTACAAATATCTGGTCAAACCCACCTCGCGCGAAAAACTACTCGAAACCGTCAAGGCCGCGCTGGCCGCTCGACCCAAATAATCCATTTCCACTTTTTACTTTTCACTTTGGAGTTCATCACCTCATGACCACTACCTCTGCCACCTGGTTTTACCACGCTCCGGAAAAAGACCTCTACCTCATCGGGGAGCGCGTCCGCACCACCTATTGGGATGAACGCATTGGCGGCTTGTGGCTTGACGCTGTGCAGGCCGAAGCGCCGATCACTATGCAAGGCCATTACAACGGCGCGGGCGTGAAAATGGAGTGGGAGCCGGCCCAGTGGCTCCGCTTGTCCACCAAGCCAGGTTCCCCTGCGCTCACGGTTGTCACCAGCAACATTCTGCGGCGACAGCCCACGCTCAAATATGAAGATACCGAGGGCCACACCGTTTGGGAATGGTGGCTCGCCGACGCCGACAAGCGCTGGCAGGAAATTCAAGGCAAGCCTATGTTTGGCAGTCCCGAGCGGCTAGACCTGAAACGCGGATAGCTGACGGCCTATGGCCTACCATAAGCCATTCGCCATAAGCTACTCGCCATGAACGACCTCGCGCTTTTTCTCGCCATGCGCGCCGACCTGGCGGATTACCTCGCCGCCGAGACGCTCTTCTGGCAACTCTCCGGCCCCAGCACTTTTCCCAAACTCAGCCTCGGTTATCTGCTCCTCACCCGCGCCCGGCTGACAGCCACCAGCGCGCGGCTCGACCCCACCGAACAAACCAAATTCGCACAGGCCGACCAATTTGTGACCGGCCTATTCACGCAAAAGCCGGTGGCTTCTGAGAAAAAGGCGGCGCTCGAACTCCGCACCCGCCTTAATTTGTGGACTCAATGTCTGACCGATTGGCCGGAAGACCGCCAGGCCGCGATGGAAAATTATCAGAATGACGTGACCCAGCGCGTCATCGCCGCCCTATTGGTGACCGCGTTCCCCCGCGTGGCCGACAGCCCCGATGCGTTGCGCCTGACCCCGCTCGACGCGCGCCTGCGCGGCCTCTGGCATCCCGGCGCGTTTGTGTGGCCCGCTGAATATCAGCGCGCCTTTCCCGCCGCTGAATTCTGGTTCCTCTACGGCCAACTGAAATAAAAACTCCTCGTCCAGATCGGATGAGGAGTTTTTTATTTTGACACCGCTTCAACTAGCGGCCAAGGTTCTCCGACTAGATAAACAACTGCACATCCACTGGCGAATAGCCGATGGCCGATAGTCAGTTTGGGCCTATCTGCCATCAGCCATCCGCTACTTGCTATTTCGCGCGCTTGAAATAGAACACAAACTTCTCGCTCTCTTTTTGCGAGTCGAGCAGTTCATTGCCGGTCTGCCGCGCCCACGCTTCCATATCCGCCGGAGCGCCTTCATCGGTGGCGATAAGCTTGATGATTTCCCCGACTTGGATTTCTTTGATGGCCTTCGAGAGTTTAATCACCGGCATGGGGCAAAGCATGCCAGAGCAGTCAAGGGTTTGATCTTCTTGTAAGGTGGTCATGGTGGTCTCCTTTAATATAATACGTCGGCAAGTAGGTCGCGCGCCTGCCCCCCGCATGGGGGGTGTAGCGCGACGGCCTAATGCGGCGGGCTACAAGCCCGCCCTGCGTTTAATACGTCGGCAAGTCCGGGTTCACATCCCGCGCCCACGCGTTGATACCGCCTTTGAGATTCTTCAACTTGCGGAAGCCAGCCGTGCGCAACAAATCCAGCGCCCGCGCCGAGCGGCTACCCGAGCGGCACATCAACACAATGTCTTCCGCCGAGTCCAGTTCGTTCATATGCGCGGCAAAGGAACCCAGCGGCATGAGTTCCGCACGGTCCAAATGCGAAATTTCCCATTCGTGTGGCTCGCGCACATCAATCAGCCGCAAGTGGTTGCCCTGTTGCAGGCGCGCCTCCAGCTCTTTGGCCGTAATATCCCAGCCTTCCCCTGCGCTTTCATCATCGTGGTCGTGGCTGGGCACGCCGCAAAACTCTTCGTAGTCAATCAAGTGGTCAATCTTCGGGTTCGGTGAGCAAACGAGACAATTGGGATTCTTGCGGAGTTTGACCGTCTCAAACGACATTTCCAACGCATCGTAAAGCAACAGCCGCCCGACCAACGGCTCGCCGATGCCGAGAAGCAGTTTGATGGTCTCCGTCGCTTGAATCGTCCCGACCGTGCCGGGCAGGATGCCCAACACGCCACCCTCAGCGCACGATGGCACCAACCCCGGCGGCGGCGGCTCGGGGAACAGACACCGGTAGCACGGTCCTTCCTTGGCATAGAACACCGACGCCTGACCCTCGAACCGGAAGATGCTCCCGTAGACATTCGGCTTGCCGAGCAGGACACACACATCATTGGTGAGATAGCGGGTCGGGAAATTATCAGTGCCATCCACAATCACATCATACGGGCGCGCGATCTCCAGCGCGTTCTCCGATGTGAACAACTCATTGTAGGTCACCACTTCAATATCAGGATTGATGTCGAGCAAGCGGGCTTTGGCCGAATCAACTTTGAGCTGGCCCACGCTGGCCGTGCCGTGGACGATTTGCCGATGTAGATTAGTGTGATCCACCACGTCGTAATCCACCAACCCGATTTTGCCCACGCCCGCCGCGGCGAGGTAAATCCCGAGCGGCGACCCCAGCCCGCCGGTGCCGATGAGCAGGACACTGGAGGCCTTAAGTTTCTTCTGGCCGACCAGGCCCACCTCGGGCATGATGAGATGGCGGCTATACCGTTTAATTTCCTCGTGCGTGAGCTCAACCGAATTTGGGTCAATGTGTTGTAAGGCGATACTCATAGGAACTCCGGTGAACAGTCATCAGTCATCAGTGAACCTTTGACTGATAACTGGTTACTGATGACTAGGCATTACCCCCGGCGATACTTGGGATAATCATTATCTTGTCGGTCTCTTTCACGGCGGTTTCCGCGCCCCGCAGGTGGCGCACATCCTCATCGTTGAGAAAGACGTTGACAAACGCGCGCAGTTCGCCCGCCTCGGTGTAGAGATGTTGCTTCAAGGTCGGATACTTGGCGGTGAGGTCGCCCAGCACCGCGCCAACGGTTGCGCCCGCCACGGGCACTTCGGCTTGGCCACCGGTATAGGGGCGCAAGGGGGTGGGAATGCGAATGGTGGTCATGGATGCTCCTGTATTGAATGGTCGTGTGATTGATAGATTGAGTTATTGGGCTAATGATGCTTTTCAGTCTTGAATGACCCAATCGCTAAATCACTCAATGATTGCAATGGTTTCTTCGTCGTACCCCGAGCGATCTTCCTTCAATAACCATGACCGCGACCGGGTCGGCGTGCCTTTGGAAATGGTCGTGATGATGTATGAGTAATAGGGTAAAGCCCAATCGCGGTCAAAGCCGGAGGGCTCTGCGGGATGGTCGGGGTGCGAGTGAAAGATGCCAATCACATCGAGGCCGCGTTGGGCCGCCTCTTGTTCGCCGCGCAACATATCTTGCGGGGTCAGCAAAAACCGATGGTATTGCTCCTCCGCGTCCCATTTGTTTTCGATGGGCAGAATAGCGGTCACTTGCTTGTCAGCGGCGGTAGTGGTGCCTAACAACAGGCCCGCGCCTTCAGCGGGGTAAGCCGTCGCGCCATGCGCCTCGAGGGCGCGGAGCAGTTCGGATGAAATAGTGAGCATGACGATTATTTCTCGCTCCACAAGCGGTCACTGACATATTTGTAGCCCGCGTCGGGGAAGACGGTGACCACCACGCCCTCGCTCAGGGTTTCCGCCACCCGGAGCGCGGCCACCGTGGCGGCGGCGGCGGAGACGCCCACAAACAAGCCTTCTTCGCGCGCCAGCCGTCGGGCCATGGCGTGCGCGGTCTCGGTGCTGATGCCGAGGTGTTCATCCACGTGGGCCGCGTCGTAGATGGCGGGGACAATCGCGGTCTCCATGTGCTTGAGGCCTTCCAGACCATGAAACGGCGAATCGGGTTGGAAGGCGAGGACGCGGATATCGGAGTTGTATTCTTTGAGGGCGCGGCTGGTGCCCATGAAAGTGCCGCTGGTTCCCAGCCCGGCTACAAAGTGAGTGATCCGCCCGCCGGTTTGTTCAATGATTTCCGGGCCGGTGGTGTGGTAATGGGCCTGCCAGTTGGCCGGGTTGTTATATTGATTCGCGTAGAAAAAACGCTCGGGTTGCGCTTCCGCGAGGGCGCGCGCCACCCGGATGGCCCCATCCGAACCCTCCAGGGGCGAGGATAACGTGAATTCCACGCCCAGCGCCCGGAGAATCCCCAAGCGCTCGGGGCTGGCATTCTCCGGAATCACCAAATGCACTTGATAGCCGAGCGCGCGGGCCAGGGTGGCGTAGGCGATGCCCATGTTGCCGGAGGTGGAATCGAGCAGGGTTTTGTCGGGCGTAAGCGCGCCACTGGCTTCGGCGGCGCGAATGATATTGAGCGCCGGGCGGTCTTTGACCGAGCCACTGGGGTTGAACCATTCGGCCTTGGCGTAAATCTCCACCGTGGCTGGCAAATGGGCGGTGACGCGCTGAAGCCGGAGCAGGGGGGTATTGCCCACCAGGTCGGCCACGGCGTGGCTGGTGATCTCGTGGTGCGGGTGAGTGTGGGTGAGAAAGTGGAGGCGGGGTTGCGTGAGCATAAGCATACCGATAAAAGTGGGCAGACGAAAAAAAGCCGCTGTCATCCTATGAGGAGGACAGCGGCCTAGGTTCGTCTGCAAAGTAAATAAGAACTAAATCAATGCCAAAGCATATAGCGACGACTGGCGACTGCCTCGTCTGCTACAACACATACAAGCCAACATGGGGAACTGCGTTTGTTTCATCTTAATCGTGATTATATGGTGATAAAGTATCTTGTCAAGATCAAGTTTGTACAGTTTTGGCCACTGGCCTGAGTCATCCGTGCGTATTAATCTGCTGGGCCGGTGATGGGCGCTTTGAGTGTGCTCAAAATCTTGGCCTGCGCCGCCCACATCCGCGCTTTATCTTGGGGGCGGGCGTGGTCATGCCCCAGCAAATGCAACACGCCATGCACGATGAGTAACTGAAGCTCGGCCTCCACCGGATGCCCGCCTGCCTGGGCCTGGGCGTAAGCGCGAGGATAGGCGATGATAATATCGCCGAAATAGCGCGCGCCGGATTTTGGCTCTGGTGCCTCAGCGGGGAAAGAGAGCACATCGGTCACATGATCGTGGCCGAGGAATTGCCGATTGAGCTGGCGGAGGGAATTATTGTCGGTGATGACGATGGTCAGCTCCCCCGGCCGGGGGGCCGTTTGGTGGGTCAGCGCGGCCCGCGCGGTGGCGCGCACCCCGCGCGGGTTCACGTCCCCCGCGAAAGCGTCGTCTATCTGCAAGTTGATCTTGTATGAAGCGGGCGGCATCGAGTTATCGGAATGACTTCTCGCCGGTCACGGGGATTTCGCTACTCGGCCCGGGTTTGTCTTCGGGATATTTCAGGCGCGGATGAAACAGGCCTTTGAGGGTGGCCATGAATGATTCGCGCACCAGTTGCAAGTCTTTGAGTGTCAGCCCGGTGTCGTCGAGTTGCCCTTGCGCGACGCGATCATCCATGACCGCTTTGACAATCTTGGCAATATCATCTTCGGTCTGTGGACGGTCCGACCGGGCTTTGGCTTCACACCCATCGGCCAGCATGATGAGCGCGGTCTCTTTGGATTGCGGGCGCGGGCCGGGATAAATAAATTTACTTGGGTCCACGCGGTTGGGGTCATCGTCGGCCACGGCGACCGCGCGTTTGTATTGATACATGGTCTTGAGCGTGCCATGATGCTCGGTAATGAAGGCGCGCACCCGCGTGGGGAGGCGGTATTTCTGCGCGAGGGTCACGCCATCGTGCACATGACCGATGATGATTTCGGCGCTCCGCGTGGGATCGAGTTGATCGTGAATATTGACGCCGTCGAGTTGGTTTTCGACAAAATAGTGCGGCTTGAGCGCCTTGCCACAATCGTGATAGAGCGCGCCCACGCGGATGAGCATGGTATGGGCGCCGATGCGCTCGGCGGCCTGCTCGGCCAGATTGGCGACTTGCAAACTGTGCTGGTAAGTGCCGGGCGCATTCCGCAAGATGAATTGCAAAAGCGGATGGTCGGGGCGGGTGAGTTCAATCAGTTGCAGGCTGGTGGTGATGTCGAACAGCCCGCCCAGAATAAAGAAACCCGCGAGCGTGAGGGAAGCCGACACCCCGCCGTTGAACGCGCTGATGAGCAGGAGTTGCGCGATGCCCAGCGCATCGGTGGCCGGGTCACTGAGCCGAAAGACCAAAATGATGCTGGCGTTGGCCAGCGCCCCGGCCAACCCGGCCCAGAAAAACTGGTTGACCCGTTCTGCGCGCCCGAGGGTGAGCGCCGCAATCAGGCCGCCAATGGCCGTGTAAATGGTCAGTTCCAATCGGTTGCCGCCGATGTAGCCCACCAGCGCGGCCAGCGCCACCGTGGCGGTGATGGCCAGGTTCGGCCCGGCAATGACGGTGAGCAACATGGACAGCGCGGCGGCTGGAAAGAGGAACGGCAACAACGTGTGGCCGGGCACCATCAGTTGCGCGCCCAGCAGGAAGATGTTGAAAAGCAGACCCAACAGCAAGACATATTTGGGACTGCGACTCATCTCGGGCGAGAACCGCCGGACGTAAAGCGCCAGCAAAACGCTGGTGGTGAGCACGGCGACGATGATGCTGACGGTGGTCTGCCAGGGGCGTTGCGTTTCGAGCAGGTTGAGCGCGCGTAGGGCTTCGAGATCGAGGTCGGTGACCACCCGCCCGCGCACGAGGATGGCCTCGCCCAGCACCACTTGCTTATAGACCGGCGCCACCCCCTCGCGCGCGGCGGCCCGGGCGGCTGTGGTGGTGGCCTCGTTGTAGAGGCTGTTGGGGCGAATCAGTTGTCCCACGAGTAAGTCCACAGCCTGGGCTTGCGCGTCGCTGAGGTCCAGGCTCACCCGCGCGGGCACGCCCCGGCTGGCCTCACTCACCCGATCGGCGCGGACTTCACTGCGCATCACTTGTTCCAAAATCGTCAGGGCTTCGTTTTCAACTGCGGTCCACTGCGCTTCGCTAAAGCCGAGAATCAGGTTGGCGACTTCGGGCGTGAGTTGCAAGTCGCGGATGGCGAACAGGTCGGCTTGTTGTTGGGTGGGCGTGGCGAGGGTGTCGGCGCGGATGGTGTTGATGTAATCGAGGATATCGCGCAGGAGCAGGACGGCTTGCCGGGCCAGGCGCGCATCGGGCGCGTCGTAGATGTCGGGCACCGCCGCCACGGCTTGCAGGCGTGCCCGCTCGGTGAGGAGGTCGCTGATGAAACTGGCCGGATGGGGGGCCAGGATATCCTGCGGGGCGGATTCGCCGACGACGATATCGGCGGGCGCTTCGGCGGTTGAGACCGGCAACGCCATAATAACGGTCGCGCCCGTGATGGAGAGCAGCGTGATGCCCCAAACAAGTGTGAGTTGCCCGAGGCGGGACAAGCGCGTGGTCGGCGCGGCGTTGGTCGGGGTGTCCATAGCCGAAACGGGTAGGCCGGGCCGGTTATTTGGGCAGAAGTTCGCGAACGACTTCGTTCACGAGCCGGCCATCGGCCTGGCCTTTGGTGCGCGGCGAAAGAATCTTCATCACCGCGCCGATTTGTTTGGCGTCCGTCGCCCCGGCTTCGGCAATCGCCGCTTGGGCCAGGGCCACCAGTTCCGCGCGGGTCAGTTGTTGGGGGAGGTAGGTTTCAATGATTTGCAGTTCGACTTCATAGCCGGTCGTCAGATCGGCGCGCCCGGCCTTGTGGGCGTCGGCAATCGACTCGCGGCGGCTCTTGGCTTCTTTTTGAATAATGGCCAGCAGGCCCGCCTCATCCAGGTCGCTGCCCGAACCGCGTTGGTCAATCTCGGTTTGTTTAATCGCGGCCATCAGTGAGCGCAGGGTGGTTTTGCGGGTTTCATCGCCGGCTTTCATGGCGGTTTTCAGATCGTCGTTAAGTTGGTCTTTGAGACTCATGGGTGGTTTCCAGGGCGATGCAATTGGCAGGTTCGTTTAGCCCGGCGGCCAGCCGAAGCGCCGCCCGCCAAGCAAATGAACATGTAGATGAAAAACGCTTTGGCCGGCATCCGCGCCGTTGTTGATGACCAGGCGGTAGTCGGTGAGATTTTCCTGGGTCGCAATCTTTTGCGCGGCGAGCAACACCTGGCCTAATTGGTCGGTGTCGGCGGGTTGGGCCGCGCCCACGCCGGCCAGATGGCGGTTGGGGAGCACCAGGATGTGGGTTGGCGCCTGCGGGTTAATATCGCGGATGGCGGTGACCTGCTCATCGTGATACACCTGCGTGGCCGGGATTTCACCGGCGATGATTTTGCAGAAGAGGCAATCGGTGGACATGGGTGACCTCGGATGAAATTTTTTGGCTCTACCGGTTTTGTTGTGGAGCAAAGGTAATTGTCATTCCGAGGCGCGTCTTTTGCGCCGAGGAATCTCTACGCTGGGTGTAGGGATTCCTCGCTTCGCTCGGAATGACAGTAGCAAAATGAGCGATTCACATTCATCCTGGTAGAGTCGATTTTTTAGGGTTTCTTCACAACCAGGTTATCAAAATGGATTTGCACCCCGGGTTCATCATACGTCCCGGCCATCAGGCCAATATCACCGCGCGTCAGTTCCTCATCGGCGAACTCGCCTAGGGGGGTGCCATTGACGGTAAAAGCGAAGTGTGAGCCCTGGCAGGTGGCACTGAGCCGATTGACGGCCGTTGGGTCTTGCAGAATGGCGCTGGCAGGCTGGAAATCACCGGTGGCTGGATTGAGGATGGTGCGCTTGTTGTCAACGACCTTGCCTTGCGCGTAATACCCATCACTGCTGATGAGGAAGAAATAAAAACTGCTCTTGTCGCCCTGGCGGGTATAGCGGCAGATCAGGCCAAATTCGTTGTTCACCGGCCCGGCGGCATAGCGGGTGTCCACTTCCAAAACCGTGTCGCTAAACTCCAGCCCGGGTTGTGCCCACACATCCACCCCGACTTGTTCAACCGCGATCAGATATTGCCCGTTGTCGTAATTGGTGGTGGCTTCCGCGCTGGTGTTGGCATTCCACCCGCTGGTGGGTTGCGCGAAATCGTCCTGGAAGAGCAGGCTGGGGTCGGCATACTGCGGGCGCGCGGTATTGCATGCGGCCAGACTACAGCACAGGGCCAGCACCACTCCATAACAGCGCCAGGCGGCGGGGAACACGGCAGAAAGTGGGCGAGACATGGAATGCTACTCGCCGCGAGTATAGCACGCTTACTGTGAAATCAGCGCGAGGGCTGTCAGCGCCAGGCCGCCCAAAGGCCCTTGCGGGTCCAGCGCGAGGGCGTGTTTGAGCGCGGCTTCGGCTTCGCGCGCTTTGCCCTGCCGGTTGTAGACCAGACCTAAATGGTAATAAGGGTCGGCCAGGTTCGGGTTCAGGCTGACCGCCTGGGTGAGCGTCTTTTCCGCGTTCACCATATCGCCGGTGAGAAAAAGTGCATAGCCTAGACCATCAGCGGCGGCGGCGCTGTCGGGGGCCAGCCCGGCGGCCATGCGGGCGGCGGGCAAGCCGAACTCTTCCACATGGTAATTATTGTCAATGTAGAACCGCGCCAGCAGAAGCCAGAAATCGGGGTTGCGGTCATCCAGTTCAACCGCGTGGGTGTACCAAAACTCCGCGCGGGAGAGATCGGCCAAGTTGGCATAGGCCCCGCCGACCTCCACGGCCAGCGCCGGGTTTTGGGGATCGAGCGCCTGAGCCACCATCAAATATTTTAGCGCGTCATTGAGTTCGCCCTGGCGGCGCCAGTGCAGGCCGAGAAAATAATTCGCCAGCGGTGATTGGGGCGCCAGGGCCACCGCTTTTTCGGCGGCGGCCTGACCATCTTTTTGTATCATATCTTGCGCCAGACCCAGATACGCAAACGCGTCGGCATAAGTGGGGTCAATGGTGGTGGCGCGCGTGAGGGCCACTTCGGCCAAGCCCCAGTCTTTCAGCTGAATGAGCGCCAAACCTAGGCGGCCAAAGGTGTACGCTTCGTTGTTCGCCGCCTCCCCGCTTTCGATGGCCGTGACCAGCGCCTTGGCGTTCGGCGCGAGGGGCGTGGTGCTGTTGGCCACGATTTGAAGCGGGCCTAACGCCTCCACCGGGCTGGAGACCGCCTTGAGCGCGCCGAGGCGATATAACACGTTCGGGTCGCTGGGGCGAAGCTCGGCGAGGGTGATCAGGATGCGAAGCTCATCGGCGTAGTTGCCTTCGGCGGCATAGCTGGTAGCTAGACGCGCCAGCACGCCCGGGTCGGCGGCCCGATTGTCCTGCGAGAGACTCCAATGCTCCAGTGCGCGGGTGCGGTCACCCAAGCCGAGATAAGCGTCCCCGAGGGCCACATGCTTGTCGGATGTCCATCCATCGAGGTCGGCGGAGGCGAGCAGATGCCGGACGGCTGGCTCGAAGCGTTGGGCTGAGATTTCGGCCAGGCCCGCGCGGTAAGCTGGAAACCCGGCATAGGGGAGGCGGCCCGCCGCGTCGGCCAGCGCGTCGGCGGCGCGGCCATAGTCATTTGCGATGGTGGCCGCCTGGGCCACGCGGAAATTATCGGCGATGGCGCGCGGGTAAGGCTGGAGGCGCAGGGCCAGCCCCAGCGCGAGGAGCGCCAGTCCCCGCGCGAGTTGGGCGCGGTTAATCATCCAGTTTCAATAACTCGCGCACGGTTTGGCGCAGCTCTTCCGCCTTGACCGGTTTGTTCATGTAGATCGCGATATCTTTCAAACTGCCGATGAGGCGATGCACCGGGCTATCGTGGCCGGTGAGGACAATGATATGGGTCTCTTTGAGACGCTCGTCGGTTTTGAACCGATCCAGCACATCCCAGCCGCGCATGTCGGGCAGGCTGATGTCCATGATGATAAGCGGTGGCATGGTCTGCTCCAGCGCCTCAATGGCCGCCGCGCCGGTGGAAGCGTGCGTGAAAGTCAACGGCAATTTGCGCAGGATTTGCGTGACCAACTGATAGCCCAACTCATCGTCTTCTATGATTAAAACCCGATGTTTTTTTGACACAACCGCCTCCCGAAACCCGAAAGTTTCGCTTGGATTACTAATGTCCGTGCCCGTTTTCCCCATGCGCGTGCCCGTGGGCTAACTCCTCCGCAGTGGCCGCGCGCACGCCGACGACCTTCACGTCAAAATTCAAAGTCACCCCCGCCAGCGGATGATTGCCATCCAGCGTCACTTCGGTGTCGGTCAGCCCGACGATGACGAAATGCCGCTCCTCATTCTCCGCCCGCGCGGTGACGCGCGCCCCCAGCACCAGCTCGCTTGCCTCGCCAAACACCGAGCGCGGAACAGCTTGCACCAGTTCCGGATCATGCTCGCCATACGCCTCGGTCGGCGGGATGGCGACTTTGAAAGCCTCGTCCAACTGTTTCCCCTCCAACGCTTGCTCCAGTCCCGGTATAATCTGCCCCACACCGTGCAAATAGGCCAGTGGCTCGCCCCCCTGCGAACTATCCAGCACTTCGCCGGCCGTGTCGGTGAGAGTATAGTCAATCATCACAACTGTGTTTCTGGTAATTTGCATTGCTGCGGCTCCTTGTGAATAGCGACATTATAACCGCCTCCCATGCCTGCTGAAGCCTTGTTATTCCACCGTCTCCGTCAACCCGCCGGGCCTGGCCCGCATCGCACGTGTGTTTTGGTGCATGGCCGGGGCGGCACCGAAGATGTGATGTGGGTCTTCGCCCGCACCCTGCCGGAGGATTGGCTCATCGTGGCCCCGCGTGCCATTACCCCGGATCCCGATGGTGGTTATGCCTGGCATCCGCGCAAACCGGATGAGTGGCCGACGCTAACCCTGTTTACCGACGGCGTGGAGGCCTTGGCGCAATTCCTCCGCGCCTTGCCCGCGCAGTATCAAGCTGACCCGGCGCAGACTTATCTCATGGGCTTTAGTCAGGGCGCGGCCGTGGCCTATGCGCTGGCTTTGCGCCATCCGCAATTGGTTAAAGGCATCGCCGGGTTGGTCGGGTTCATGCCCACCGAAACCGATGGGTTGCTAGCGGCCGGACCCTTGCAGGGCTTGCCCGTGTTTATGGCGGTCGGGACGCAAGACCCCACCATTCCCTTGCCCGTCGCCCAGCAATGCGCGCGGGCTTTGCAAGCCGCCGGGGCCAAGCTCGATTACCACGAATACCCCACCGGCCACAAGCTCGATCTTCAGGGCACGCGCGATTTAACGGCCTGGTGGAAGGCGCGCGCCGCATGAAAACCCTGCTCTTATTACGCCATGCCAAATCCAGCTGGAAGGATGCCATGCTTCCCGACCACGACCGCCCGCTTAACCAACGCGGCAAAGCCGAGGCGCCCCGCGTGGGCCAGTGGCTCAAGCACCACGACCTCACGCCTGATCTAATCATCGCTTCGACGGCCAAACGCGCGCGCGCGACCGCCAAGCGGGTGGCGGAGGCCTGTGCTTATGAAGGCGAGCTTGAATTGAACGCAGCCCTGTACGAAGGCGACCCCGAAGATTATCTGGCGGCCCTGCGCGCCGCGCCCGACGGGTGTGCGCATGTCCTCCTTGTGGGCCACAACCCGGGCGTGGAACTCTTCCTGGAGCAATTAACTGACTCCGATGATCTCATGCCCACCGCCGCGCTCGCCCACATCACCTTGCCCATCACCCGCTGGGCACAGTTAACGCCAAGAACCAAAGGCGTGTTGGCCGACTTGTGGCGGCCCCGCGATGAGGCATAATTTACCCATGCCCACCCCCGCTCACGCCGAATTGCTCCACTTGCTGGAACAGGAACGCCTCGCGCATTTCACCCGCAACGCCGATCTGCTCGTAGCTTTGTTTGCCGATGACTTTGCCAGTATTGATGCCGGGCGGGTGACGCGCCCCACGCGCGAGCAAAGCCGCGCCCGCTTCCAGGCTTATTTTGATCGGTCAGAATTTTTTGCCTGGGACGATATCGAGCCGCCCGTCGTGCGCCTATCCGCCGATGAGACGTTGGCGTATGTGATTGTTCAAAAGCAAGTGCGCTTGATTGATGTGACTGCTTCGCCACGCCAGGAACACGCAACTGTTTTCGCCTGGCTGGAAACGTGGGAAAAGCGCGCGGGGCGCTGGCAACTTACGACCCTGACCTCGACCCGCAAAAATTAATTTCACTAAAGGGATTTAACCATGACCAATTTACACAAACGCGCATTAGTCTTATCGGGCGGCGGCGGGCGGGGGGCTTACCACGTCGGCGTCTATAAATATCTGGAAGAACAGGGCCTCCAACCCAATATCGTCGTCGGCACTTCCATTGGCGCGGTGAATGGCGCGATGATTGTCTCGGGCTACACCGCCGCCGACCTCGAGCGCGAATGGCGCAAGATGACCGCAGACCAGATTCACAAAATCCGCCTGAACCCATTGGAATATTTGGAAAAACCGAGCCTGCTCGACACCAGCCCCTGGGCCGAAACCCTGGAACGCCAAATCAGCTTTCACAAAGTGCGCACCAGCCCCATCGCTTTTCGCATTGCGGCCACCGATATCCGGCGCGGCAAAGTCAAAATTTTCCACAACGAAGAAATTACCGTGAAGCACATCCTCGCCTCATGCAGTATCCCGGTGGTGTACCCGTGGACCGAAATTGATGATGTGTTGTACTGGGATGGCGCGGTGGTGGCGAACACCCCGCTTGCGCCCGCGATTGATGAAGGCGCGGAAGAAATTTACGTGGTCTTGCTCGCCCCACCCGGCGCGCGCGAACTGCCGGTGCCCGACAACATGGCTAACGCCGCCGCCCACGCCTTCGACCTCGCCCTCCTCGCCTCGTTTGAAGCCGACCAAAAGCAACTTCAAAAAGTCAACCAGCGCATCGCCGAAGGTCGCGCTCGAGCCGAGCATCACCCGGTCAATCTCCACGTCATTGCCCCCAGCGAGCCGATCTCAGCGGCCTGGATTTTGACGTACAACGAAAAACAGGCCGAGTATTTAATCAACCTGGGCTATGCGGATGCGAAACGGACGTTGGCCGGCAAACCTGATCGAGACGCATAAGCGCCCCAGCATTCCAACAAACAACTACCTCTTGGCACAACCCCTGTCGGTCAGCGCTCTTTGGCCATGCGCTGGCCGACTTTTTACTTCCACCCATTGCCATACTCAAACTCACCCCTTAGCAACTGCCCTTCCGCAAAGCGCTCAAATCTAAAGGGCGTGATATCCACGGTTTGCGCTCGGCCCTCCACAATCAACTCTGCCAAACACAAACCTGCCGCTGGAGAGATTTTGAACCCCGTGCCGCTCAGCCCGCACGCCAGATAAAACCCCTCCGGCCCCGCCGCGCCCAAGATGGGGCGCTGGTCGGGCGTGAGGCCATCGCGCCCCACATGCACCGATTGCAGACCGCTCTGCTCAAACTTGGGTACCCGCTTGCACAGGTTATCAATCAACTTATCCAAAAACGCTGGGGTCACGGTTTGGCTTTCCTCGTCCGGCGCCTCGCCGCGCATACTCTCCTCCTCGCCCGCCGCAAGAATGAGGTTGCCGCCTTCGGGGCGGAAGTACGACCCGATGGTGTCATCAATCACGGTGGGGATAGGCCCCAAGCCCGGCGGGCGATGGAGAAACGCCACATCGTGCGTCCACGTTTCGAGGGGGACGCTGACCCTGACGAGCGCGGCGACCTGCGCGGCCCACGGTCCCGCCGCGTTAACGATGACCGACGCGGAAAACTCGCCCTGTGGGGTACTGACCCCGGTCACGCGCCCGCCCCCGACGGTGATGCCCGTCACCGCGCAGTTTTGGATGAGCATGGCCCCGCGCTGTTTGGCGGCGTTGAGCAAGGAACTGGTGGCCAGGGTGGCATCGCCATAACCGGAATCCGGTTCGTAGGCGGCAATCTCAAATTCGTCAGTCACAAAATCCGGCAACATATGTTTCACCTCCGCGGCGGAGATGATGCCTGTGTTGACGCCGATTTTTTGCTGGAGGGCCACGTTGCCGCGCAACTGCGCTTCATGCTCGCGCTTGGCGATGTGCAGAAAACCGGTTTTGGTGAAGCCGCACTCGCCGCCCACGCGCTCGTGCCAGTTGGCAAAATACTTAAAGCCGGCAAACGCCAACTCCGACTCCACCACCAAATCGTAATGCATCCGAATTAACCCGCTCGAATGCCCGGTGGCACCGGAGGCCTGCGTGTGGCGTTCCAACACCAGCACCTTTAGCCCGCGCTCGGCCAGATGAAAAGCCAGGCTCGCCCCCATCACTCCCGCGCCGATGATGATACAGTCGTATGTGTGTGACATGAATAAATCTCTCGACAATCTTGTAACCACTGATTTCACGGATTTTGGCGGGCTGAAAAAAATCTGGCTCTACCAGATTGGATGTGAAAAGCGACATTATGTTGTTCTGCCGCGTCGTGGATTCAGCGTCAAAAAACGAAACCCGAAAGTTTTATATTCAACTTTCACATCCTATCTGGTAGAGCCAAAAATCTGTGTAATCTGTGTAATCCGTGGTTAAACAGGAGCTCAGGAAACCGGGATAGTTATTATCTGACAGGGTGTAATCGAGTCG
>CAYUFY010000069.1:0-17881 GCA_964443795.1 uncultured Anaerolineales bacterium
GGTGGCGTGCGCGTGTTGCGCGGGGTCCGCGTGGGCGTGATGGTCGCCGTGGGGGTTAGAGTCTCGGTGGGCGTGAGAGTCGGCAAGGGGGTGAGCGTGTAAGTCTCCGTGGGAATGGGCGTGATGGTTGGGGTGCCAGTCTCGGTGCTGGTGGGCGAGGCCGTGAAGGTGGCTGTCCAGGCTGGCGGGAGAGTGGGAAGCGCCGGGGTGGGCGAGTGGGGAATGAGCGGAGTGGGGATGAGCGTGGGCAGGGAGCCCCGGCGCAAAAAGGCCGGGGCAAAAGATGGGTCGAGCGCGACCAGCAAGCCATAGAGGCCCACCAGAGCCGTGAGGAAGGCCAGTGACCCGCCGAAGATTAGGTAAATCAGAGTCTCACGCTGGAGGCGCATGGGAGGGGAAGTGTAGCACTAACTCATTTTTAGACTACAGGCGGGCTAAATAGGCTGGTTCAACCCAGATGGTATCAACACGGCTCACTTGCAGTTCGGCCAAGCCATATTCATTAAAGCCGCTGATGCGAAAGGTCTGCCCCACCGCCTGCCGAAACACGCGCCGGGTTTCGAGGGGCATTGTTTCCGCGACCGATGGGGGAACCTGGACCAGACGCACCCGGCGGCCCACGGTTAACAATTGGCCCTCCACATCCTGCGGCGCAAAATGCAACCCCGAAAATGTGATTTGGAGTTGCCCGGCGGAGTCGTAGGCATAGCGCGCGGTGAACACCGGGTCAACCGGGCGACGCGCCAACACCACGGGCAGGAGCGTCGGCAAGTCTTCGACTAACGGAAGCTGGGCGAGGTTTTTGCGCTTTATCCACTCCGGCGCGCCCTCGGGGGAAGCCGTGACCCGGCGGGTGGGGGCCGTCCCGGTGAAGACAAAAATGCCAATGCCTTTCTCCGGTTCCACGTCCACAGTGATAACGCCGCACAAGCGCAAGTCGGGCATGTCCAGCCCGGCTTCTTCCTGCACCTCGCGGGCGGCGGCGGCGTGCGGGGTCTCGCCACGCTCGATATGCCCACCCAAGCCGTTATATTTAGTGGCCCAAATTTTTTTGGTCGGCGCGCCTTTGAGCAACAACACCTCATCCCCGCGCCGGACAAACACCAATGTGCGGGGGATGAGGGTGTAACGCTTGGCGGAATGGGCAAGCCCCTGGTCGGAGGCAGGCATAGTATGGGAGTGTGGGAGTGTGGAGGACTTCCATTCCCCCACACTCCCATACTGATTTATTAGTCGGCCAACCCGCTCACATCTTCCGCCGCCTTGTCTGTTACGCCAAAGTCGGCGGCGGCTTTGTGCAGGGGCACGAGTTCCACATGCTTCTCGGTGAGGGCGCGGGTGCCTTTGATGTTCAGTTGCTCGAACAGGAACTTGAATTGTTTTTCCCAGGCCGCGCTGATTTCGGCGCGCTGGTTGTCGGGCAGGCCCCACATCTTAGCTTTGAATGGGCCAATGGCTTTCTTGCGGCTCTTGTAGAAAAACTGCTCGTCGGTGTCGCTGGGTTTACGCTCGTCGGCGGCGTTGATTTTGAGCCAGTCGTACATTTCATTGCGTAAGTCGGCGGGCAGGGCGCTGTAGAGCATATTTTGGAAGTTGGTGGCGAGGTGGACTTCACAGGCCTCACACTCGGGGAATTTGCCGAAGGCACTTTCGGGGAGGGTGGACGCGCCATGTTGCACCGCGCCCGCCAGACCGTATTCCTTGCGCGCTACAAACGAGAGCCGCTTGAGCACATCAAAATCCACGGCCACGTTAGCCATAGTGCCATCGGGGAGCACGACCCCGCCATGCGAGGTGCCGGTTTGGATAGAGATTTTGCTCATGCCCGCCAGGCCGCGCTTTTTGTGGCTCATCAAATCCGCGTTGTAGCCATCCATGAAGGCGCGCAGTTCGGTCTCGGTGGAGTTCTTGCCGCCCACTTCGCCAATCTCGCCGCCGATGGAGACGGTGATGCCCTTCGGCTCCAGTTCGCGGATGAAGGCGGTGATTTCGGCGCAGTGGCCGGTGTTGAGCGCTTGTTGCTCGGGGATGGTGGGTTTCTCCAAATCCACGAGGGTGCTGGTGTCAATATCAATGTTGTAGAACCCGGCGGCCACGGCCTCGGCGGCGAGGTCTTTCACGGTTTGCACTTCGCCGTGGGGGTCCTTGAAGTATTTTTTGCCGTTGACCTGAAAGTGGTCGCCCTGAATGAAGACCGGGCCGCGATAGCCTTCGCGGATGGCGGCGGCCAAAATCATGGCGGTGTATTCCACCGGGCGCTGGTCGGTGTAGCCGATTTCGGAGCGGGCAATTTCGAAGAGCAAGGCGCCGGCATCGAGACTACCGGCGGCGCGGAAGGCCGCGCGGGCGCAGTCAAACGTGAGGGCGCGCAAGTTCATGGCCGGGACGGTGAAATTGGTCGGAGTCTCACCGCGCCCACGGGCCAAATACAGCTCGTTGATGGATGAGGGGATAATGCCCACCGCCAACGCGGCTTCCCAGATAAGCCAGCGGGCCAGGGCCTTTTCGGGGCCGAGGGCGGCCTGCGCGGCGAGCGTGCCAATGGCCGCGCGGAGCCGGGTTTCATCCTTTAGTTTGACTTTGCCGCCGTCGGTGACGTGCAGGGAGTCGTTGAGATTGGCGAGCAGGGCTTGAAGGGGGGAAGTGGACATGGGAACTCCTAAGGATTGGTGATTGTAGATTGCTGATTGGTGATTGAAAATCACCAATCAACAATCATCAATTGTTTAAGGGGCGAGCGGGTGGCGCGATAGGTTTGCAATTTTTTACGAAAGTCGGCCAGGAATTTAGGGCCGGGGTCAACCTTCAGCCCGCGCAGGTCGCGTTCGAAGTGCCCGGCGATGTGTTCGAGCGGGATGGCGTAATAGTCCATGAGTTGGGCGACGAGTTGGAGGGTGAGTTGGACTTTGTTGCGCGAGGGGGCGGTAGCCTCCTCATCAAAATTGATGCCGGTCATTTCCACGTTGATCGCCGCCCAATTGTACCCCTGCGCGCCGTGGGATTCCTGAACCAGCGTGTGGTACATGGGGAGCATTTGCCAGATTTTACGGTCATCCACCGCGAAATGCGAGGAGTGACTGAGAAACTTCATCGTGTCAAACGTCACCTGCACCACCTGCCGGTCAACTTCTTCGTTGCCATCCCAGTGCAGGATGATTTCGCGCGGGGCGATGAGGTTGGTTTCGTAGCAGTCGGCTGGGAGCTCGTGATAGTAGTCGAGGGGGACGAAGTAGACGGGCGACTCGGTGGTGGTGGGATTCGGGGCGAGGGGCGTAGGGGGGGCAACCGCGCGGGATACCGCACCCCGGCGGGCGGAGTCCGCGCCCGGCGCGGGAGCGGCGAATCCCCCCGCGACGACTCCCGCCCCAAGGCCGCCCAGCGTCATCAAAAACTTCCGGCGTGAGACTGACACGAACGGATTATACACTGCGAGGCAGGTGGGGCAATTGTCGGCCCGGTGTCGGAATCCAAACGGAAATCCGATTGCTTTTTCCCGCCCCTCATTTATACTGGGGGAGTAGGCCGCTACTTTTGGCGGACGCTGGCGTATCAATGTACAATTAGTCCGGTTGTTCCAGAAACCGGCATTTGACATTGGCAAAGGAGAATTCAACATGGCCGACTTGTTTAACAAGCTTCAAGATTCGCGCAGTTTGCTGGAGAAAATCGGGGGCATGATCCCTGGTTTCGGCGGGTATTTGGAACGGGAGCGCCGCCGCGAGGCCGACAAAATGCTCCGCGATACTATCGTGAACCGTTACAGTGAACAACTGGGGCGGGTTTCGAACGCGCAGGTGCAGTTGGTGGCGAGTGTGACGGGCATTGAGTATGTGGACGACTTGCAGGATGCCGGGACCCGTCTCCAGCGCTTCATTGATATGGTCAAGACCGCGGCCTACGGGTATTCCGGCTTCTTTGACGCGGTGCAGGTGAACGAAGACGGGCTGGCCAAGATGTACGCCTTCGATGCCGCCTTGCTGGAAAATTCGGCCAAAGTGGCCAGCGCCATTGACAACATTGAAGCCTCGATGGGTGGCGAGGGCCTGCCCGCCGCCATCCGCAATTTGGTGAACATCGTGGCCGAGTGCAATACCACCTTTGAGAAGCGCAAGGAAGTTTTGACCGCTTAGCGTATTGCGTGTTTCGTGTTGCGTAACACCGATGCGGACTACGCAATACGTAATACGCCATAGGTCTATCATTACCCTGAAATAAGGAGACTCTACTATGGCCCGTATTTTTGATGTCATCGAATATCCCGACGAGATGCGCAATGAGTTGGTGCATCGCTTCCCCGAAAGCGGCCCCGGCAACTTCCGCATCGGCTCGCAGTTGATTGTGCGCGAGAGCCAGGCCGCGGTGTTTTTCCGCGAAGGCCGCGCGCTCGATACCTTTGGCGCGGGGCGGCATACGCTGGTCACCGCCAATGTGCCGGTGCTGATTGATTACATCGGCAAGGCGTTCAACGAGAAGACGCCTTTCCCCGCCGAGGTATATTTTGTGTCCGTGAAAGAATTGCCGGACATGAAGTGGGGCACGCCGCAACCCATCATCGTGAAGAACCCCGGCATGGGTCTGGGCGTGGCGCTTCTGCAGGCCTTCGGCACCTATTCCTTCTTCATCAGCAACCCGCAACAGTTTGTGTCGCAAATCGTGGGCGCGCAGGGCGCCTACACCGTGCAGGAAATTCAGGGCCGCCTCCGCACCATGCTCCTCTCTAAGTTGGCCGACATGTTCGGCGAACTGGGCACCAAGGGCAACAAATCGGTCCTGGATCTCATTGGTCTCACCGAGGAAGTCGGCGCGGGCGTGCGCGCCAAAGCGCAGGAAGATTTCAAGGCGCTGGGCATCACCCTCAAGTCCTTCTATGTCGAGAGCATCAAACCCTCCGAGAAATCGGCGGAGGAACTGCGCGCCATGGGCATGCTCGATATGGCAACCTACACCCAACTGCAAGCCGCCGACGCCATGCGCGACGCGGCCAAGAACCCCTCTGGCGGGGCGGGCCTCACGGCGGGCATTGGCGCGGGCATTGGCATTGGCAACATCATGGGCCAGGCCCTGCAGGGCGGCATGATGAACACCATGCAAGGCGGTCAGCAACAGCAACAACAGCAGGCCGCCCCGGCCGCGGCGGCGTTCCCCGACATCATGTCCCCCGCTGATGCCGCACGATATATGCAAGTCGCCGAAGCTGATGTGATGTCCATGATTAACGATGGCTCGCTCAAAGCCAAGAAGATTGGCTCACAGTTCCGCATCAGCAAGAGCGTGTTGGATGATTTCCTGAAATCCTGATGCGCTGAAACCTAAAATTTATCTGGTTTGAAAGGCCTCTTCCGCCCTAAGCGAAGAGGCCTTTTTTATTCCTCATTAATCGGTAAGGTTACTTCTAGGATACGGCTCATTGGGATGGAGGAACTATAGGCACTTCACTTTAGTTGGTGTATAACAGAAATCAAATATTCATCCGAAAAGGCAAACCCGGTGAAAGCCGGGGGCGCAAAGCTATGGGTCTAAAGTTGCAGTTCAAGGCAACTATGACCGCCAGGCCGCCGAAGTATAGATCTTTCTATTAGGCCTGGTACATCACCAGGCCTAATTTTTTTATCATAACCAACGCGCTACATCATCATATAGAAAGAGGCTCAAAATGTACTCAAAATTCCCCTTCCATTTTCGACAGTTTGCCTCGATAGTTTTGACAGTATGCCTCACTTTGACACTGGTTATGGTGCCGGGCAGTGTTCAATCGGCAGATGGGGTTTCACGGCAATCGTATATTGTTCAAGGCCAGAGCACGGAGACCGTGGCCGCACTGGTGACGCGCTTGGGCGGAACCGTTACCTCGCAATTGGTGATCATCCGCGGGGTGGGCGCACTCCTAACGCCTCGGGCGGCCGCGCAATTGCGGCAAGCGGTGGGCATCACAGCGGTCACACTTAACAGCCCGGTGCAACTCACCGACAACGGCGGCGGCGACGATGAAGTTGGGATTGGCTCCCAGACGCCCGCCACCGACTATCCCGATGTCATCGGTGCCGATGTGGTGTGGCAACAAGGAGTCACTGGAAAAGGTGTGACCGTTGCCATTCTGGACACGGGTATCGGCAACCATCGCGGTGTCACCCGCAGTATTCTTGGCCGACCGGGGCGGATTGTGGCCTGGGTGGATCTGGTCGAAGGCAGTCGCCGCCCAACCGACCCCAATGGTCACGGCACCCACATCGCCGGGATTATCGCGAACAGCCAAAAGGGCGCGGATGGCGAATGGAATGGCATTGCCCCGGGTGTGAATCTGGTCGGCATCCGCGTGTTGGACGCAACCGGCACTGGCACTTATGAGCGAGTCATCACTGGCTTGCAATGGGTCATCCAGCACAAGGATGAATACAACATCCGCGTTGTCAACCTATCCATTGTTTCACCCGTTCAGTCCCCGTACTGGGCTGACCCGTTGAACCAGGCCGTGATGCAAGCCTGGGCCAGCGGGCTGGTCGTGGTTGTGGCGGCCGGCAATGGCGGGCCTAACCCGCTATCGGTTGGCGTGCCTGGCAACAACCCGTATGTTGTCACCGTTGGCGCATTCACCGACAACTACACCCCGCTCGACTGGGGCGATGACTACATCACCCCGTTCTCCGCCGCCGGGCCAACTCTCGACGGTTTTGTGAAACCCGATGTGGTCGCGCCCGGCGCGCATATGGTGTCAACCATCGTGCCGCAGAGTGGTTTGGCGCGGGATCACCGCGCCCACGGCGCGTCCAATCAATACTTCAGTATGGCCGGCACGTCGCAGGCCGCCGCGGTTGTCTCGGGTCTGGCCGCCCTCGTGGTCGCGCATAACCCCCAATTCACGCCCAATGAAGTGAAGTATCGTTTGACCGCTACCGCGTTCCCCTGGCTCGCGGCCACCAGCGGCGACGCGTTGTATTCCATGTGGCAACAAGGCGCTGGCCGGGTCAATGCGCCCGATGCGGTGCTGGCGGGCATCACTGGCGCTTCCAATGGTGGCATGGATATTCAGGCCGACATCGCTGGTCAGCAACATTACGAAGGCTATTCTTATTACGATGAAGCCACCGGAACCTTCCGCTTACGTGGCGACTTTGGCACCTGGGCCGGAACTTACGGGACGTGGGCTGGAACCTATGGCACGTGGGCCGGGACGTACGGCACCTGGGCTGGGACCTATGGGACGTGGGCTGGAACCTACGGGACGTGGGCCGGGACGTACGGCACCTGGGCTGGGACCTACGGGACGTGGGCCGGGACGTATGGCACCTGGGCTGGAACCTACGGGACGTGGGCTGGGACGTACGGCACCTGGGCTGGTGGCTATACAAGTTGGACCGGAACGTATGGCACGTGGGCTGGCGCTTATAGTGACCCCAACTTCGCCGCTAATTTTGTCAACCCAACTTTCTCTGGTTCTTACGGCACGTGGGCCGGCACTCAAGCACGAACCGAATCCTGGATTGAAGAGCGATAAGCATGTGATGGCGGGATGAGACTTGCCTTAAATAAACCGAGAGGGCTTAGCCCTCTCGGTTTATTTAATCTCCCCAAGGATGACTTTTCCGATGATTTCAAAACGCCGTGGTTAAGTCTGGGCGGTTACGCCAATTGATTTAATAAATCAGTCGCCAGTTTTTCTTCGGCTTTGGCTTGGAGGGCGTGGAAGATGGTTTGCGCCTCCTGCCAATGACTCTGCGCTGCGGCAACCTGCCCCTGCGCCGCGCTCAGTCGCCCCAGCTCTATACACGTCCGCCCTGCTTCGAGTTGTGAGCCACTGGTCCGGAAAATATCAGCACTGTGCCTTAGATTTATCTCCGCCTGCGTCCACTGCTGATCAAGCAGATTGATCTTGGCTAAGAGCCGAATGACCCGCCCATGCTGTTCGGTGTTGAGTTGGTTTGTTCCCGATTGCAAGGCCAGTTTCAAAGAGCGTTGGGCCCAGCCGGTCGCGCCGGCCGAGTCCCCTAACCCCAACTGGGCCTCGCCCTGGAGGTGACACACGTCCACCAGATTTTCGCGCGCCCCAATTTCCTCAAAGAGCTGGTAGCTTTCGCGCAAATATCCGACGGCTTGGGCATACTCGCGCTGGCTCAGGCGCAAACGCCCCAGATGCATTTGGGCCGCGGCGATATGGAACACGGCCCCGGTTTTTTGGGCGGCTTGCAGACTGTGTTCGAGATGCGCCTGCGCTGAGGTGAAATCCCCCAGATCAATTTCCAAAATGGCCAGGTTTAGATAACTTAAGGCCAAGGCCTCGGCATCCCCAATGCGTTCCTGTAATTCCAGATTTTTTTTGTAACTGGCCAGCGCCTGATCCCAATCACCGGTTTGGTAGGCGATGAGACCGCGATTGTTGTACGAGCGCGCCGCGCCGAGAATGTCTCCGATTTCTTCGCGCAGTTCCAAACTCTTTTGTAAATAGTAACTGGTCTTGGCCAGGTCTTTCTTTTGGTAATACACCCCGCCCAGCCGATTGTAAATAGATGCGATTACGTCATAGCGCGGTGAATCCTCGACGAGTTTCAGGGACTCTAATAAATTTTCTTCGGCGCCTATTAGATTGCCGCGCCGGAAATGAATCCAGCCCATGTCGTGCAAAACCCGGGCGCGTTCAACGGGGATGGGGGTGAGGGCCTCGGCCAGGGTTGTTTGCGCCTGTTCCAAGTGTTGGAGCGCCTGGGCATAATCACCTTGCCGTTCATAAGTTTGCCCAATATTGCGATATAGGGTGCTCTGTTCGCGGGCGTGCAAGCGCGCGCGTTCGCGGGTGATGGCGCGTAAGGCAATTTGATATTGTTCCCGCGCCGCTTGATAGTCACCCGTCAAGGTGAGAACATCCCCCAACCCCTGACAAAGTTGCGCCTCCTGGACCGGGGTATGTTCGACCAGCGGCAATAAGGCCAGGGCCTCTTGAAAATGCCGTTGCGCCTGCTCATTGGCATACACTTGGGCGGCGCGTTGGCCCGCCAGAATTAGATAGTGCAGGGCGCGCCCGTGGCGGGCGCTCCAGGCATAATGCCGCGCCAGCAATTCGGTATGTTCAGCCAGTTGGTCGGCGTAGACGGTTTCCATGGCTTCGCCAATCTGGCCATGTAGTTCCTCGCGATCGCGCTTAAGCAGGGTGCTGTAAATCGCATCGGAGACCAGCACGTGGTTGAATTGATATTCCGGGTCTGGCGTATCAAGCAAGGGGGTGATAAACATCCGCTCCGCCAAATGGCTCAAGGCGAGGCTCATGGTCGGTTTGTCCACCGTGCGCAGGACGGCGCTCAATAGGCGCGCGTCAAAATTGCGGCCAATGGCTGACGCCGCCTGCAAGGCCCGGCGTTCGGTCGGTTCCAGGCGGTCAAAGCGCGCGAGGATCAGGCCCTGTAGGGTGTCCGGCACCCCCAGCGCGGCCAGATCCGTCTCCGGGCGCATCTGCCACTGATCGGCCTGCCGCTCCAAAATGTGGTTATCCATCAACATCCGCAGAATTTCTTCGAGATACAACGGCACGCCCGCCGCGCGTTGGAGAATTTGGTCGCGCAGGGCGTCGGGCAGGTTGGCAATGGTGAGCAGGCGGTAGAGCAACTGCTCGCTTTGCGGCGTGGTGAGTTGTTGGAGTTGAATGGTACTGAACCGTCCGGCTAATTGGCGCTCAGCCCACGTGACAATCTGACTGAGCGTCCCGCCCTGAAACGGGCGCGAGATGGCGATAATCTGGGTTGGGGTGGGTTGCAGGGCCTCGAGTAGATAGCGTAAGAGATCGAGTGAAATATCATCCGCCCAGTGTAGATCGTCCAAAATGATGAGGAGCGGTCTGGCGTGCGCCTCGGCCATGAGCAGATCACGCATGGCCAGGAAGGTTTGCTGGCGCAGTTGTGCCGCATCCAGATAGCGCACGCGGTCGGAGGCGGCTTCGGCGGTTTTGGCGCTGAGCAGATGTTCCAGATAGGGGAGGGCCTCCTCGGCGTGTGCGCCCAAGACTTGTTGAACTTTTTCCTTCAGTAGTTGCTGGATTTCGGCCTCGTCCATGGTCGGGGTTATCCCCAGATAACCGCGCAGGAGATCGAGGAAAATCCAATACGACATGGTGCGCCGGTAGGTGAGACTGCGCCCTTCGAGCACAACGAACGCCGCCGGAGTCAGTGAGTCTTTGAACTCGGTGATGAGGCGGCTTTTGCCAAAACCGGCCTCGGCGGTGAGCAGGGTGAATTGCAAAGCGTGTTGATTGGTGGTGGCCAGCGCCGCGCGTTGGAGCTGGTTTAGCTCGGTTTCGCGGCCAATCATCGGGGCGCGCAACCCCTTGAGGCCCCGCACCGAACCGGGGCGCGTTTTAATGCCACGGCACAGGTAAGCCAGTACGGGTTGGTCGTACCCCTTCAACGTCAACGGAGGCGTTGGCTCATAATTAAATAGCACTTCGGTCTGCCGATAAACCGCCTCGCTGACGGTCACGCCGACTGCGGTGGCGGACATCAACCGGGCCGCGAGATTAACCGTGTCACCGATGGCAGTGTAGTTCATCAACAGATTGGAGCCGACCCCCCCGACAATGACGGAGCCGACGTTAAGCCCAACGTGCAAGCCGAGTTCGAGCTTGAAGCGTTGTTGGGTTTTTCGGCTGAGTTGCGCCACGGCGGCCTGCATGTCCAACGCCGCGCGGACAGCCAGCTCGGCATGTTCTTCCTGGGCAATGGGCGCGCCGAAAAGCGCCATGAGGCCGTCGCCAGTGAATTTGTCCACGGTGCCCTGATATTTGTAGACACTGGCGGCGAGCAGGGCAATATATTCCTGAATGACTTCGTAAGTGGCTTCCGTCCCCAGTTGTTGAGTGAGGATCGTGTAGTTGGTGAGGTCCGCGAACAGGATGGTGACATGCCGCCGTTGCCCGGCCGCTTCCAGCCCCGCCTGGCGAAAACGTTCCATTAAGTCGGCCCCCATCATCACCCCTAAACGCTCCGGTGAAAAACCGGACAAGCTGGGCGGTGAGACTTCCGGGGCAACCAATCGCGCGCCGCAGTTGCCGCAAAACTTCATGCTCGGCGGGTTGGTGAAGCCACATTGGTTACACAGGGAAGTTGTCATGCGCGCCAGTTGGAAATTCGTTATGAATCAACCAGTTTGTTGCTATTTATTATAGGTGAAATGACTTTTTGCGTGAACTGAATTGAATGGATTTGGAAAAGCCACGGCGCATCATTGCGGGGTTGGTTGCCAAGCCGCTGAAGCCAGTGGGGATTTTTTTTGTTTGGCAAAAGCCTATCAGGGCGTATACTTCCCCCCGTTCTCTCACCCCTCCCAACCCGGATTAAATCCAATGCCTGATTCCTACACTGACCTCCTCTTGCGCATCTTCCCCTATAAAACTGAAAAACAGTCTTACCCGGTTGAAGCCGAACTCGATGATGGGAGCCGCTTTACCGATGGGCAACTGAAGCTCGACCAGGAGCAACTGCGCGGCTTGCACCTCAACGCCGAGGGCTATGGCCTCGCGTTGTTCAACGCGCTATTCGCGCCGGGCGGGGACATCCGGCGCGCGTACGACAAAGCCACGGGCGCGGCGGAGGCCAGCACCGGGGGGCGGTTACGCGTCCGCTTGTGGGTGGACGAGGGCGCGGTCGAATTGCATGCCCTCCCGTGGGAGCGGCTGTATCACCTCCATCTGGGCAAAACCGTGCCGCTGGGGGCCTCGGCCCTCACGCCGCTCTCGCGTTATACCAGCCTTGAAATTCGCGAGCCACTGCCCATCACCGAAACGCCACTGCGCTTGTTGGTGGTCGTCGCCAACCCGCTCAATTTGCCGGGCAACCTTGCCCCGGCCAATGTGGATTTGGAAATCGAAAACCTGCGCCGGGCCGTGAGTGATCTGCGCCGCCAAAACCAAATTCAAGTGACGATTTTGCCGGGGCGCACGGGCCTGTCCCCCGCCCTGCGGGCCAAGCTGGAAGCCGAAGGCTATGCCATCGTCGAGGGCGTGACCAACCTATTCAACATGGCCCCGCATCTTAGCAAGGCCCACATCTTTCACTTCATCGGGCATGGGGCTTTCCGCAAGGCGGCCTCTCCCGCGCCGGGGGAGGGCCAGGGTGGGGGGACCGCTGCGCTCTATCTCGAAAAAGCCGATGGCAGTTGGCAGGCTGTGAAGGATGAAGAAATCACCTCGATGTTTGTGGCGCTCGGAGCGTTACCGCATTTGGTGTTTTTGGTGGCGTGCGAAAGCGCCACGCGCGACCCGGGCGCGGTCAGCCCATTTGTGGGTCTCGGCCCCAAACTGGTGCAAGCCGGAATCCCGGCGGTGGTGGCCATGCAAGACCAGGTGCCGGTGGAGTTGGCGCGCACCCTCGCGGGCGAGTTTTATGCGCGCCTCGCCGAACACGGCGAAGTGGACCGCGCGCTCAATCAAGCCCGCCTGCAAGTGTTCAACGCCAAAAGCATCGAGTGGGCCATCCCGGTGTTGTTCATGCGCATTCGCAAAGGCAAGTTGTTCGGCGCCGATTTGGAAGCCGACGCGCCCGCGCCCGGCGAGCCGCCTTACAAGGGGCTGGCCTACTTCACCGAAAAAGACGCGGGCAAGTTTTATGGCCGCGAGACCCTCACGGCCAAACTCATCGGCAAACTGCGCCAGAGCCGATTCCTACCGGTCATCATCGGCGCGAGCGGAAGTGGCAAATCGTCGGTCATCCGCGCCGGGGTGGTGCCGGCCCTGCGCCGAGGCGAGCCACTCGCCGATGGTTCCCTGCCGCCGGAAGGTAGCGCGAGTTGGCCGATTTACATCGTCACCCCCACGGCCCAACCGCTCGATTCACTCGCGGCGGCCCTCACCCGCGATGCCGAGTCCACCCGCGCCACCACCACGTTGATGGATGATATGGCCGTGGACCCGCGCGCCTTACATCTCCACGCGCTGAAGCGGGTGAGCCAAAACGCCAACACCAACCGCCTGCTCCTCATCATTGATCAGTTCGAAGAGATTTTTACGCTGTGCAAGGATGAGGCCGAGCGCAAAGCCTTTGTGGACAACCTGCTCTTTGCCGCCGCCGAGTCCACTGCTGGCCCCACCATCGTCATCATCATCTTCCGCGCTGACTTCTACGCCCACTGCGGGCAGTACGAAAACCTGCGCGTGGCCGTGAGCACCAACCAGGAATTTGTAGGGCCGATGAGCCGGGATGAACTGCGCCGCGCGATTGAAGAACCCGCCAAAGCGGGTGGCTGGGATTTGGAACCCGGCCTGAGCGATTTGCTGTTGAAGGAAGTGGGCGATGAACCCGGCGCGTTGCCTTTGCTCCAACACGCCCTGCTCGAAACGTGGAAGCGCCGCCGGGCGCGGACCCTGACCCTGCGCGGCTACAACGACGCGGGCGGCATTCGTGGGGCCATCGCCAAAACTGCCGAGGCCATTTATGCCGCCCTGCCTGAACCTGAACAACCCATCGCGCGGCGTATCTTTCTGCGACTGGTGGAATTGGGTGAAGGCACCCAGGATACGCGCCGCCGCGCCCGGTTGGAAGAGCTTTACCCGCGCGCTGAGGACAAACCGGCGGTTGAAGCCGTGGTGCAGAAACTGGTGGATAACCGCCTCATCGTCACCACCGATAAAACGGCCGAGGTCGCGCACGAGGCCCTCATCCGCGAATGGCCGTCGTTGCGCCAATGGATTAGCGACAGCCGCGAAGCCTTGCGCGTGCATCGCGAACTCTTAGGCGCGGCGGAGGATTGGGAGCGCGTCAAACGTGACTCCGGCGCGCTCTATCGCGGGGTGCGTTTGATGCAGGCGCAGGAATGGGCCAGAGTCAACCTCGCGGAACTCGGCCCGCTGGAGCAGGCATTTCTCGCGCAATCGCAAGCCACGGCGGAGGAGGAAACCCGGCGCGAGCTGGAGAACGCGCGCAAAATTGCCGAGGCCGCGCAACGCGCTCAGGAGGCCGCCGAAAAGCAACGCGCCGACGAACGCTTTCAACAAGCGCTGGTGGCGCAGGCGGGCAAGCTGGCCTCCACCGCGCTGGCTTTGCCCGCCACCCAACTCGACCGCGCCCTATTGTTGAGCGCTGAGGCCACGGCCATGCATGCCAGCGCCAGTTCATTGGGCAGTCTGCTGACCACGCTGGAGAAAACGCAGAAGCTGGCCATGTGTTTGCACGGCCACACGGCCACCATCACCGCGCTCGCCTTTCACCCGGAAAACCCGGTACTGGCCTCGGGCGCGGCCAATGGCGAGGTGTTTCTGTGGGACTTGCGTGCAACCGCCACCGGACCGCAGAAGTTGGACGGTCACAATAGTTTGGTGTTGACTCTGGCGTTCAGCCCGGATGGGACGAAGTTAATCTCCACCGATTGGGAACAAAGCACCATCATCGTGTGGGATGCCGCCACCGGCAAAAAACTGGTCGAAACCGAACTAGCTGGTTCGGGCTTGTGTTTGGCCTTCACGCCTAAAGGTGAGCGGCTGTTGGTGGGCCAGGCCAATGGCTCCATCTCCTATGTCAACCCGGAGACATTGGAGACGGCCAGCACTTTGGAGGCCCATGATGGGCAAGTCACTAGCCTGGCCTTCAACCCCGAGGGCACGCGGTTTGTGTCAGGCGATGGCCAGGGCGTCATGCGTCAGTGGATTTTTAAGACTGGCAAACAGAGCGGCCAAGACATGAAAGCCATTGGCGAAGTATTGGCGCTGGCCTATGACCTGGGCGGCGATTATTTTGCGGCAGGCACTTCGGAGCGCACGGTGGAAGTGTGGAAACTAACGACGCAGGAGCGGCTTACCTTCTCGCCGCTTGACCCGTTGAGCCGGGTTCGATGTCTGCGCTATCGGCGGGAAAAGGAATTGGTATATGTCAGTAGTGCCAACGACCTCACCCTGTGGAACTATGCCGGAAGTAAGACCGGTGAAAGCAACAGCGGCACGCTCAGCCTGCTTTTGCGCGGCCTGGAGGGCGCGGTGGATGCCGCCGCGCTCAGCGCCAATGGGGCCTTGCTGGCTTCCAGCGCGGGGCACACTATTTTCATGTGGCAGGCGCAGGACGCGAGTCCCCTCGGGAAAGGCATGACCACCGAGCATCGGATTAAGGCCGTGGCCGTTCGCCCGGATGGCCAGGTGATTGCCATGGGGACTACCGATGGCAAGCTCACGTTGTTAGACGCGGCCACGCTGGACCAGTTGGATAATTTTAAAGCCGCCGCTGAAGAGGTCGGCCTGACCGATGTGGCCTTTAGCCGGGATGGCCAATGGTTGGCGTTAAATACCTCGGCGGGGGAAGTCAATCTCTTTAACCCCACCACCAATCAAGTGCGATTGTTGACCACCCATGACAGCCCGACTGGCGCCGTCGCTTTTAGCCCCGATGGTCAATGGCTGGCCGTGGCCGCAGGCTCGGCTGGGGTGCGGGTGTGGGCCTGGGCGCAGGGCGAAACGGAAGTCGTCGCTTATACCATCGAAGGGATTACGGCCGTGGATGTGATCTTTAGCCCCGATAGCCAACTGTTGGCCATTGCCACAGCCGCCTCCAATGTGGGGTTGTATAACGCGCTCACTGGCGAACAGCTGGGCGAGCCGTTGCGGGGCCACACCGATATCATTTGGAGCGTTGAGTTCAGCCCGGATGGCAAACTACTGGCCTCCGGCTCGCGCGATTTCACTATCGGCCTGTGGGATGTGGAACGCCGCGTCCGCCTGACCACGCTGGCCGGTAGCACCGACGAAGTGCGGTGTGTGGCGTTTTCGGCCAATGGCCTGTGGCTGGTGTCTACCGGCGACGAGGGCGCGGTGCGCGTGTGGGATATGCAGACTTTTCAACCGGTGGGCGCGCCGCTCCTCTGCCATTTTGACAACACGGGCTATGGGGAAGGCTATCGGGTGGTCTTTGCGCCCAACGCCCCCTGGTTTGTCTCCTGCGGCACCAAACCGTTTGGCTTCAACCAACGCAACCTGGATATGGAAGGGTTGCGTGACCAGGCCCGCGCTCTGGCCGGGCGTGAACTGACCCATGAAGAATGGTCAATTTATTCGCCGGAGATTCAGCCCACGCCGAAGACCGAACCGAAGTAGTGGTACACTCTCGGGCATGACGTCCTCCACGCCCACGCTCACTACCGATGCGCCGGTTTTCAACCAACGGCGCATCTTGCTTTTCTGGCTCCCGCTGGCGGCCAGTTGGTTGCTCATGTCCACCGAGATGCCGTTTGCCAATGCCATGATTGCGCGCCTCGGCGAGGCCGAGCGGATGATTGCCGCCTTCGGTATCGTGGCCTCACTTAGTATCACGATTGAGAGTCCGGTCATCATGCTCCTTGCCACCAGCACCGCGTTGGCGCGGGCCAGGCAAAACTACCTGCAACTGCGGCGCTTCACCCTGCACCTCATGGCGCTCACGACGATTCTGCACATCCTCGTCGGCTGGACGCCCCTCTTTGATTTGGTGGTCCGCGACCTAATGGGTGTGCCGGTGGCCCTGCTCGAACCCGTGCGGCTGGGGATGCGCATCATGATTTTCTGGAGCGCGGCCATTGGGTGGCGGCGCTTTACGCAAGGGGTGATGATCCGTTACGGGCAGACCAAATCCGTGGGGCAGGGGACGCTTGTGCGGCTGGCGGCCTCGGCGGGGACGGCGTTGCTCCTGGCGCTGTGGCACACCCCGGGCGTAGCCGTGGGGGCCTACGCGTTGAGCGTGGGCGTGGTCGTCGAAGCCGCGTACGCCCACTGGGCGGCGGGCAAGTTAATCGAAGAAAAATTTGGCGTGAACGCGCCCGCCTCCACCTCGCCGGATTTGAGCTATGGCGAACTGGTGCAGTACCACACTCCGCTCGCCGCCAGCACCCTGCTGTTTCTCTTCACCCAACCGCTCATCAGCGCGGCCCTGGCGCGCCTGCCGAACCCCGAACTGGTGTTGGCCGCCTGGCCGGTGACCTCGGGGATGTTGTTCCTCACCCGCTCGCCGGTGTTGGCCTTGCCCGAAGTCATCATTGCTTTGCAGGACGAGCCGAATAGCCACGCGCCTTTGCGTCGGTTCAGCCTGCGGATTGGTTGGGCGTGTGTGGCGGTGCTGGCCCTGATTAGCTTTACCCCGCTCAGCAACTTTTATTTTCACACCCTCATTGGGGTGAGCAGTGACATCAGCCGGTTGGCGGTGACTGGCGGCCAGATTGGGGTGATCATCCCGGTGGTTATGGCCTCGCAGAGTTGGTTCCGGGGCTTGCTCATGGGGCGCAAAATCACGCGGCCCGTCACCACCTCCATGGCCGCGAACCTGGCGACGATGGCGGTGGTATTGGTCGGGGGCGTGATTTTGAAGATGCCCGGCGTGGCATTGGCGGCGCTGGCCTTCACCCTCGCGGCGGGCGTCGAGACCGTGATTTTATGGAGCGCGGTGCGTAAACTGCACGCATAGGAGTGAGTCATACCCGAACCTCGCAAACTTATGACCTTCTTCGCCCACCCGGACGATGAATCGCTTGGCACGGGCGGCACCTTGGCCAAATATTCCGCTGAGGGCGTGGAAACGTATGTGGTCTGCGCCACCCGCGGGGAGCGGGGGTGGAACGACCAACCGGAGGCGTACCCGGGCCTCGCCGGGCTGGGGCAAATCCGCGAGGCCGAGTTGCGCGCGGCGACCAACCATCTCGGCGTGCGCGAGACCATCTGCTTGGATTATATTGACGGTGACTTGGATCAGGCCAACCCCGCCGAGGCCATTGCTAAAATCGTGGACGAGGTGCGGCGGGTGCGCGCGCAGGTGGTCATCACCTTTGCGCCCAATGGGAGGTAAGCGTTCAGTTGGTATCCGGCTAACCGAGTCAATCACCCTGTTTAGGGATAGCCAGCCGACTGAAACTGGGTTAGGCTCATCACATGAGTGAAGATCCGATTCCGCCAGACATTTCA
>CAYUFY010000070.1:0-17776 GCA_964443795.1 uncultured Anaerolineales bacterium
AGCCGCCTTCGTCATCGCCATAAGGCTAAACCCTAATCTGACATTGTCAAATTAAGGTAGCACGACCTATATTAGAAAGCGAAAGGATCAGTTCCTATGACCGATGAGCATCAGCGCATCCAGGCCGTGTTCGAAGCGGGGTGCGCAGCCTGGAACCGCGGTGACATTGATGGCTATCTGGCCGATTATTGGCCTTCTGACAAATTGCGCTGGGTTTCCGAAGGCACGGTTCGCTACGGCTTTGAAGCAGTTGCCGCGGCATTCAAGGCGCGCTTTGATACCCCAGACAACATCGGGCGATTGGAAGTCGCCAACCTTGATGTTCAGCTTCTTAGCGAGAGCGACGCCTTGGTATTTGGCGCCTGGATACAAACGACACTTAAGGCCAAGCGGCATGGCGTATTCACAGTCCACATGAAAAAGATTGCTGGTGAATGGCTGGTGGTTTCGGATCACAGCTCCACCAGCGGTTAAGCCCATTGAAGGCAATTCGCCAATAACCTTCCGTTGCAGCAGACGCCGCTACGCTGCCCTGGATCACCTTGACAAGTTTCCCAACCACTTTCCCTGAGGAGAATAAGATGTACCAATCAAAACGAAGTATCACGATGATTTTAATTTCGCTCATGCTGGTGATTCTCACCGCATGCGGCCCGGCCGCGACGCCCACTGCGGTGCCGGCAACTGCCGCCGCCCCCACCGCGGCCCCGGCCAGCGCAGAGAATACGCTGACCGTGGATAGCAACATTGATGACCTGATCACCCTCGACCCGGCGGTGGTGTACGAATACAGCGGCATCCTGGTTGTCCACAATGTGTATCAGACCCTGGTGACGTTCGTTGGCTCTGACCTGCAAACCATCAAGCCCGGCCTCGCCGATAGCTGGGACACCAAGGATGCTGGCGATCACTGGGAGATGACCTTCAAGCTTCATCCTGGCAACAAGTTCGCCAGCGGCAACCCCATCACGGCCGAGGATGTGGTGTACTCATTCAACCGCGTGGTGGCCATCAATGGGTCGCCCGCTTTCCTGTTTACTGACGTGGGTGGCATCATCACCGACAGCGCTAAGGTGATTGACTCCCTGACAGTCGTCGTCAACCTGCCCAAGACCGCCAGCCCCGGCGCGTTCCTGGCTGTGCTGACCAATAGCATCGGTGGGATTGTAGACTCTAAGGAAGTGAAGGCCCACGAAGCCGACGGCGACCACGGTTCCACCTGGCTGATGGATCACTCGGCTGGTAGCGGCCCATATGTGGTGGATCATTGGACCAAGAGCACCGAAGTGCTACTGAAGGCCAATCCGAACTATGGCGGGACCCAGCCGGCCCTCACCTCGGTCTTGGTCAAGCATGTGCCCGACTCGGTCAACCAATTAACCGAACTGCAGAAGGGTGACGCTGACCTCGCTTTGAACCTGACCGCCGAACAAGTGGCGACCCTGAGCGGCGACGCGACCACCACCACCGGCGCGGATATGCGCTTGTTCTACTTGGGCATGAACGTCGCCGTGAAACCGCTCGACAACGCGGATGTCCGCGAGGCCATGCGCATGGCCATTGACTACGATGGCATCATCAACGACATGCTGTCCGGCAACGCCCAGAAGGTGCAGACCATCGTACCATTCCCGATGCTGGGCTTCAACGCCGATGCGCCCTTCCAGCAGGATGTGGCCGGTGCCAAGGCGCTGTTGGCCAAGGCCGGTGTCACTGAAGCCAGCTTCGAAATGCTGGTCCCGAATGGCGCGGGGCCGGGCGGCGTGCAGTGGGCGGATCTGGGTGCCAAGCTCCAGTCCGACTGGGAACAAATCGGGATAAAGGTCACCATCCTGCAACAAGACTTTGCCCCGCTCCTGACGACGTATCGCGCCCAAAAGGCCGAGTTGGCGCTCCTCTACTGGGGCCCCGACTTCGCTGATCCGGATACGAACGTGACGCCCTTCACCAGCTACGCGGCGCATTCCATCGCCTTCCGCAACTCCTGGGATGATCAGGGCATCGCCGCCAAGGCCAAGGCCGCGGCGCTGATGACCGACCCTGCGGCGCGTGTGACAGCCTACAAGGAAATCACCGACTACGTGTTGCACAACGGCCCGTACGCCATCCTGTACCAGCCGGCCGCCCTATTGGGTATCCGCTCGAACGTTAAGGGCTTCGAGTGGAACGCCATGGGCTTCGCTGACTTCTGGACCGTCAGCAAGAGCAAATAATTTCGAGTCAGAATCACCGAACGCCGGCCAGCGCGACCTCTGGCCGGCGTTCGGCTTTGTGGCTTAGCGCCGCTTGACGTGGCTTTGTTCTCTTACTTACTCCGCCGGTTAGCCGGTGTGGTTGTCGTGATGATTGGCGTGTCAATCATCACCTTCTTTTTATCCCACCTCGTCCCCGCCGACCCGGCCATCGTGGCCCTGGGCGACCACGCCACCGATTCACAACTCAACACCTTTCGCGAAAAATACGGGCTGAACAAGCCCGTGCTTGAACAATACTGGATCTACGTCACCAACCTAGTTCAGGGGGATTTGGGCATCAGCCTGCGCACCCGTCGTCCGGTGGCGGACGATCTGCGCGATTTCTTTCCCGCGACCTTTGAGTTGTCGCTGGCCGCGCTCGTCTTTTCGATCCTGATTGGTATCCCCGCCGGGGTCATCTCCGCCACGGCCCGCAACCGCCTGCCCGACCATATTGTGCGGGTGGTGTCGCTCATCGGCGGCTCAGTGCCCATCTTCTGGCTAGGCTTGATGGTGATCAGCCTCTTCTATGGACGCTTGGGCTGGCTACCGGGCGGCGCTCGCCTCGACAAGTTCATCCCGGCGCCGCCGACGGTCACCGGTTTGTTCACCTTGGACAGCCTGCTGGCTAGCAACTTCCAGGCGTTTTGGAGTGCCGCCCAGCATCTCGTTTTGCCCGCGCTGACCCTGGGTTATTTCTCCACCGCCATCATCGCCCGCATGATGCGCTCGAGCATGTTGGAAGTTTTGAACCTGGACTATGTATTGGTGGCCCGCGCCAAGGGCCTGAGCCAGGGTAAGGTGATTTGGCGCCATGCTGTTCGCAACGCACTCATCCCCACCGTCACGACCATCGGGGTGACGTTTGGTAGCCTGCTCTCGGGCGCCGTGCTGACCGAGACAATTTTCAGCTGGCCGGGGCTGGGGCGTTATGCTACCTACTCTGCCACCAACCTCGACTTCCCCGCCGTCATGGGTGTCACCCTCCTCGCGGCCCTGGTCTACACCACCGCCAACCTGGTCGTTGATTTGGGCTATCACTGGCTCGACCCGCGGATTCGCCATGGCTGAGATACCCGATCCCCCTGTCCAGCCCCGCCGCCCAGCCTGGAGGCGCAACCCCCTGACCGTAGCCGGCTTAGCGTTGATTGCCATATTGATGCTGATAGCGGTGTCGGCTCCGCTCATCGCGCCCGCCGATCCCCTTAAGCAATCCCTCTCCACGCGACTGAAGCCCCCCTCGGCCACACACTGGTTAGGCACTGACCAACTTGGCCGTGACGTGCTCAGCCGGATGATCTATGGCGCGCGCATCTCGTTATTGATCGGGATAGTGGTTGTGGGTTTAGCGGCCAGCGTCGGCACATTTGTTGGGCTTGTCGCCGGCTATGCTGGCGGCTGGCTGGACGAGGGCCTGATGCGCCTGACCGATGTCTTCTTCGCTTTCCCCGCGCTCATTTTGGCCATGGCCATCTCGGGCGCGCTCGGCCCCAGTTTGACCAACGCCATGATCGCCATTGCCGTGGTCAGTTGGCCCGTTTATGCGCGGCTGGTGCGGGCGCAGGTGCTATCGCTCCGCGAGCGTGAATATGTGGAGGCGGCCCGTAGCCTCGGCGCTTCAACCGGGCGCATTGTGTGGCAACATATCCTGCCCAATACCCTAGCGCCCCTGCTGGTGCAGGCCAGTTTCGATATGGGCGGCGCCATCCTTTCTGCCGCCGGGTTGAGCTTCATTGGTTTTGGCACCCAACCGCCTACTGCCGAATGGGGTGTAATGATCAGTGAGGGCCGCAACTACATCGCCACTCAGTCGTGGCTATCGCTATTTCCTGGACTGGCCATCCTGTTCACCGTGGCCGCCTTTAACCTCATAGGGGATGGCCTGCGTGACGCGCTTGACCCCCGTTTGCGTGGAACCGGGTAACCGGGCTTCTTTCAACCTTCAGCATGGGGTCATCGTGGACGGAATAGATGGAGTAGCGTAAATTGTCTCAATCTTCACATTGGGCTAAACTATCCACTTCAGCCCTATGAGCAACCCCGCGCTCCTGCAAACTCTGGCCAGTTACGTCCCCCCGCTCATCGTGCGGCGGCTGGCCAGTGACCCCACGCCTATCGCCGCCCCGCGCGCCGAGCGCTTTGAAGCGGCCGTGTTCTTTGTGGATATTTCCGGCTTCACCCTGCTCACCGAAAAGCTCGGTCAGCGCGGCCCGGCGGGCGCCGAAGAACTCACCCGCATCATCAACACCTATTTCGCCCAACTCATTGATCTCATCCACGCCCACGGCGGCGAAATCATCAAATTCGCGGGCGATGCCCTGTTGGCGCTCTGGCCCGTGCGCGCCATCGCCGACCCCCGTTTCGCCTCCCCGCTCCACGAAGCCACCTATCGCGCCACCCAGTGCGGGTTAGTCGTCATCGAAAAACTCAATCACTATCTCGTGATGGAGAACTGGTATCTCTACCTCAAAGTCGGCCTCGGCGCGGGGCAAGTGCTGGCCGTCAACGTCGGCGGCAAATTTAAACGCTGGGAATTTCTGGTGACCGGCGCGCCCCTGAGCCAAATGACCCTGGCCGAGAAGACCGCCCAACGCGGCGAGGTGACCCTGGCCCCCGAAGCCTGGGCGCTGATTGCGCCCTTCAGCGTGGGACACATCCTCGACAACGGCGTGGCCCGCGTGGATTTGCTAAACCTGACGGTGGACCCGGCCCCCGCGCCGCCTGTCCTGCCCCCGCCGCCTGACGCCGAAGAAGCGCTCCTCGCCTTCATCCCGCGCGCCATCACCCTGCGCCTCACCGCCGGGCAAACCGACTGGCTCGCCGAACTCCGCCGGGTCACCGTGCTCTTCCTCACCATCCACGGCCTCGACGACGACGACCTCGACCAGATTCAAACTGTCATGTTCAACATGCAGGAACAGTTGTACACCTACGAAGGCAGTGTGCGGCAATTTATCGTGGATGACAAAGGCGCGGTGCTCATCGCCGCGCTCGGCCTACCGCCACTGGCCCACGAAGACGATGCCGCGCGCGGGGTGCGCGCCGCCATGGCCATGCAAGAAGCGCTGGGCAAGCTCGGTTTGCGCGGCGCGGTGGGCATCACCACCGGGCAGGCGTTCTGTGGCGAGGTCGGCAGTTCCCATCGCCGCGAGTATGCGCTGGTCGGCGGGGTGGTCATCCTCTCAGCTCGACTCATGCAAGCCGCCTCCCAGCAGGGACTGGATGAAATCGCGCCCATCCTGTGCGACGCCGCCACTTACCACGCCGCCCAAAGCCAGTTCAACTTTGAAGCCCTGCCCGCCATCATGGTCAAAGGCAAAGCCGAACCGGTGGCCGTCTACCGCCCCATCCTCAAGACCGGCACCGGCACGGGGCCGCTGGGCGCGCGGGCCGCGGGCAAAGTCAGCGGTCAAATTGTAGGGCGGACAGTCGAGCGCGCGCTTATCGCCGAGGAACTAGCCAAACTGGAGCTAGGCCGCACGGGTGGTTCCATCATCATCGAGGGCGAGGCGGGCATCGGTAAATCGCGCCTCGGCGAACACCTGCGGGTCGAGGCCGAGGCCCGGCATCTCGCGGTGCTCATGGGCGCGGGCGATGCCATCGAATCATCCAAACCCTATCACGCCTGGCGCGGTGTGTTTACTCACCTTTTTGACCTCAACGTGTTGGGCGAGCCAGAAGCCCGGCGGCGGCACATCCTCGATTTGTTCGAGGATACTGAACCGGGGCTTTTGCGCCTCGTGCCCCTGCTCAACGAAGTCCTTCCGTTGGATTTCATTGACAACGAGCTAACCGTGCAAATGCAGGGTCAGGTGCGCGCCGACAACACCCGCGATTTGCTCCTGCAACTTTTGCAAAACGCCGCCACGCGCTCGCCCAAAGTCATTGTCCTCGAAGACGCCCACTGGCTTGATAAATCATCGTGGGCGCTGGCCCTGGCCTTGCGCCAGCGCACCCGCGCCGGGCCACTTTTGCTGGTGGTCATTACCCGCCCCATGCTCGATGCCGCGCCCACCGAGTACCGGGAATTGCTCACTTTCCGCGGCGCACGGCATTTGTTGCTCGACAACCTGACGCCCGATGAGACGGTGATCTTGGCCTGTCAAAGCCTGGGCGTAGCCACCCTGCCCGAACCGGTGAAAAATTTATTGCGCGAACGCGGCGAAGGCCAGCCGTCCTTCAGCGAAGAGTTGGTGTTCACCCTGCGCGACACAGGCTTGCTCACCATCAACAATGGCGAGGCCCACCTGGCCCCCGGCGCGGGCGATTTGAGCCAGCTCAGTTTCCCCGACACCGTGCAGGGCATGATCACCAGCCGCATTGACCGGCTCCCTGTGGGGGCGCAGTTCGCGCTCAAAACCGCGAGCATCATCGGGCGTACGTTCGCCTTCAGCACGCTTCGCGATATTCATCCGCTCGAAGCCGACCGGCCCAACTTGCGCGGGTTTCTGGTGACGCTCGAACGGTTGGGGTTGGTGGCGTTGACCCTGCCTGACCCCGAACTGACGTACACCTTCAAGCACACCATCACCCGCGAGGTGGCCTACAACCTCATGCTCTTCTCGCAACGGCAAAAACTCCATCATGCCGTGGCCGAATGGTACGAGACCCATCACGCCGCCGACCTCGCGCCGTTCTATCAATTGTTGGCGCACCACTGGAGCAAAGCGGACGATTCTTCCAAGGCGCTGTTTTATCTGGAACTCTCCGGCGCGCAGGCCTTGCGCACCGGCGCCTATCAGGAAGCCATCAATTTCTTCAACGAAGCGCTCAAAGTCGCCGAGACCCAGCCGTCCAATGGTGAAATGATTCCCTTGCGCGAAGCCGCCTGGGAGCGGCAAATGGGCGAGGCCTATTACGGTCTCGGCAAACTCGCCGACAGCCGCGACTATCTGCAACGCGCGCTCATGCGCCTCGGCTATCCCCTCCCCCTCTCCACCGAAAGTTTGGGGTTCCATCTCACGGCCCAAGCCATCCGGCAACTGCTCCACTGGGTATTGCCGCGAAGTTGGTGGGGCAAACTCCCCGCCACCCAACTGGCGCTGGCGCTCGAAGCCGCGCGCGCCGATTTGCAATTGGGGCTGATCGCCACTTTTTATTCCGAAGCCACCCTGGCCTTCTTCACCGGCTTGCGCGCGCTCAACCTCGCCGAATGCGGCGGCCCCTCGCCCGATCTGGCCCGTGTGTACGCCTTCATGAGTTCGGCGGCCACCCTCATCACCTGGCACGACCTGGCCCACGCCTACCGCCATCGCGCGCAGGCCATCGCCCATGATGTGAACGACCTGCCCGCCATGGCCTATGTGGAACTCATCAGCAACCAATACACCATCAGCTTCGCGCAATGGGACAAAGCCCGCGAACGGTACGAGCGCGCGCTGGCCACCTGCGAAGCGGTCGGCGACCAGAGCAATCGGGGGTTGGGCCTCATCAGTCTCATGTTGGTGTTTTACCTGCAAGGCCAGTTTGAGCGGAGTGCCGAACTCGCCGTAGAGCTTTACGCCTCGGCCCTGGAACGGGACCACACCCAACACAAAGGCTGGGGCCTCTTTGGGCAGGGCATGAGTCTCCTGCGCCTCGGCAAAACCGATCAGGCCCTGCACCGCCTCGACCAGGCCCTGCCGCTCTCGCTGGCCATCTCCGATAATTTAACCGTCACCGCCATTCATGGCTTGCGGGCCATCGCCTATCTGCGCTACGGTGATTTCATGCAGGCCGAACGAGCCGCCGTTGAATCCGCCCGGATTCTAAAATCCGTTCCCACCGCCTCCGTGTACTCGGCCTTCGATGCCTACACGGGCGTGGCCGAAGTCTATCTCGCCCGCTGGGAACGCGCCGCCACCACCGCCGCCGCTAACCTGAAGTATTCGCAAACCGAAGCCAACTGGATTTGCCGGGTGCTCCAGCAGTTTGCCCGCGCCCACTTGTTTGCGCGCCCGCGCGCGTTGCTCTACGAGGGGCGGCGCTTGCACCTGCTGGGGCGCACCCCGGCCGCCCTGCAAGCCTGGAAAAAGAGTCTGGCCCAGGCGCGGCAACTGGCCATGCCCTACGAGGAAGCCCTGGCCCATTTCGACCTAGGCCGCCACGGCGCGCCCGCCGACCAGCCCGCGCACCTCGCGCAGGCCAGCGAAATCTTCGAGCGCCTCGGCGCGACGTACGATTGGGAACGCGCCCGCGCCGCCGCCAAACAAAAGTGATCCCGCACCCCGCATTATTTCGCGGTAAAATCAGCTTGCCATGCTCCCCGATTTCCGCACCCTGGTGGGTCAGCGCGACTATCTCCTTGAGATCTCACGGGCGCTAACAGAAGAACTTGATCTGGCGACAGTCCTGGAACGCATCCTGCAGGCGGCCGCCGACCTCCTCGGCGGCCAAGCCGGATTGATTGCCCTACGCGAGGAAGAAGGCCGCTGGTATTTACGCGCCCATTACGGCATTCCCGAACCGCTGGTAAGCTACTTCAACCCGCTCCTCGCCGACATCCCCGATCAGGGCGACCCGCGCCGATTTGCCCTGCCCGAAGTCAACCGACGGTTACAGGCCATCACGCAGGCGGCCAGTCTGGGATTGTTGCAAGGCGTGGGCTTGCCGTTGGTGGCGCGCAACACGGTGGTGGGCATCATCTATGTGTTTCGCGGGTATGGCGCCGGCTTCACCGCCAACGATCGCGCCCTGCTCGCCAGTTTTGCCAATCAGGCCGCCATCGCCGTCAACAACGCGCAACTCTATCAACAGACCACGCGCGAAAAACGCCGCCTCGATGCCATTCTCGAAAGCACCGCCGATGGCGTGCTTATCATGAACTCGGCGCACGTCATCCAAAAATTCAATCGCGCGCTGGCCAAAATCACCGGCTGGCAACCCGCCGATGCCATTGGACGCGCGCACGAGGACGTGATTAAATGGGCTCGGCGCGGGCCGGGGCCAGACCTGACCGAAGCCGAAGCCGGGGGGTGGCCCTTGGTGGGTCAAAGCAAGGATGGTCAAACGAACACCCCAACCTTATATGTTGAAGGCGATTTACAACGGCTGGGAAGCGGCTTCATCGCGGCGGGCGTGACGTATGCGCCCCTCTTTGACCGCGAAAACCGCCTCGTCAATCTCATCGCCAACGTGCGGGATATCACCCGCTTCCGCGAAGCCGAAGAACTAAAAAGCACGTTTATCTCCATCATCAGCCATGAGCTTAAAACGCCGGTGGCGTTGATCAAAGGCTATGCCGAAACCCTGCGCCGCGATGACGCCCATTGGGACCCGGCCACCATCCGCGATAGCCTGGAGGTAATCAGCGAGGAGGCCGACCGGCTGGCCGACTTGATTGAAAATTTACTGGACGCTTCGCGCCTGCAAGCCGGAGCGTTGAAACTGAACCTGACCGATGTGCCGCTGGACACGCTGGCCACGCGCCTAGTGACGAAATTCCGCACCCAAAGCGTCAAGCACACCCTCCGCGTGGACTTTGCCCCGGACTTTCCCCTGGTGCACGGCGACGAAGAACGCCTGACTCAGGTCTTGAGCAACCTGCTCTCGAACGCCATCAAATACTCACCCGCCGGCGGCGCCATCCAGGTGCGCGGGCGGATTGAACCACAGCAAGTGGTTATTGGCGTCACCGACGAAGGCCCCGGCATCGCCGCCGATGATTTGCCCCGCGTGTTCGACCGGTTTTACCGCGCCGACAACGACCTGACCAAGCGCGCCAAAGGCGCGGGGTTGGGCCTGTTTCTCGCGCAAGCCATCGTCGCGGCCCACCAGGGCCGCATCTGGGTCGAGTCAGAGCCGCCGACCGGCACAACTTTTTATTTTTCATTACCCCGCTAAAGCCCCCTGCCTCCCCCCATTTGCGCCAGCAAGCTTTGGCAATGCTGTGTTTCCAGTGGCGCAAATGGGGGGACTGAGGGGGGTAATCATTCAATCCGAAAGGTTCTTTTATGCCCCCTGTTAAAACGCAAGTCGCCTGTCCCAATTGCCGCACCCCAATCATGACCACCCTGGAGCAGTTATTTGATGTGACCCAGGACCCCAGCGCCAAAAATCGGTTTCTGAGCGGGCGCTTCAATCTCATCAATTGCCCGACCTGTCGCTATCAAGGCCAGATCGCCACCCTCATCCTCTATCACGATGCCGACAAAGAATTATTGATGAGCTTTGTGCCGATGGAACTGGGCTTGCCGCAAGCCGAGCAGGAGAAAGTCATTGGCAAGTTGATGAACGAAGTCATCAACAAACTGCCCCAGGAAAAACGCAAAGGCTATTTGCTGAACCCCAAACAAGCCTTCACCCTGCAAGGCCTGACCGACCGCGTGCTGGAAGGCGAGGGCATCACGCGTGAGATGGTGGACTCGCAAAAGGCCAAGGCCCAACTCATTCAACAATTCCTCACCACCCCCGAGGACCAGCTGGCCGCGCTGGTGCAGGCCAAAGACGCCGAACTCGATTACGCCTTCTTCCAGTTGTTCACCGCCTCCATCGAGGCGCAACTGGCAGGTGGCGGGCAGGCCGGGGCTGACCGTCTGCTGGCCTTACGTCAAAAACTGCTGGACCTCTCCTCGTTTGGGGCGGAAAGCAAACGCCGCGCGGAGATTTATGAAGCCGCTCTGCGCGAGTTGCAGGCCATGGGCGACAAACTCACCCCCGATAAATTATTTGAAATGATCGTCATGGCGGATAATGACGACAAGGTGGCGGCCTATGCCTCGGCCGCGCGCCCAGCTCTCGACTACGCCTTCTTCGAGGCGCTCACCCGGCGGATTGACAAAGCCCAGGGCGAGGCCAAAGAGCGGCTGGCCAAACGGCGCGATCTGCTCCTGCAAATTACCCAGGAGATGGACACCGCCGCCAAAGCCCAAATGGAAGAAGCCGCGCAAACCCTGCGCGCCATCATGGAAGCGCCGGACCTCTACAAGGCGTTGCAGGATAATGCCAACCGCATTGACGATGTCTTCATGGAAGTGTTGAATATGAACCTGGAGGCCGCGCAAAAAGCCGGGCGACCCGACCTGCTCCAGCGCCTGCAACTCATCCACGAATCCATCCTGCGCCTCATGCAAGAGTCCGCGCCACCGGAGATCCGCTTCATCAACGAACTCCTGCAAATGTCAACCCCGGGACAAGCCGAGGCCGCCATCCGCGATCGGACGACCGAGGTCAACCAGCAACTGGTGGATGCCATGACCTATATTGTCAACAGCCTGCGCCAGAACAGCCAACCCCAACTCGCCGACCGGCTGGAACAATTGCAGGGCGTGGCGATCGGGCAACTGATGGATGCCAATTGGAAGAAATAAACCGCTGGGCGTGAGGTAGCGCAATCCGCCTCCCGCATTATGCTCTTCACAGAAAGCACAGAGACCTCATTCATGGACTTCACTATCGTCAACGAAAAGCTGGACCAAGCCACCAACTTGCTCAAAGAGCAAAATCTGGATATGTGGATTACCTACGTCCGCGAAACGGTGCTGACCCCCGACCCCTGCCTCGACCTGGTGGCGGGGCTCGACCTCACCTGGCATTCGGCCTTTATCGTGCATCGGTCGGGTGAACGGATTGCGATTGTCGGGCGTTACGATGGGGATAATGTGCGCGCCATCGGCGGGTACACCAAAGTCATCACCTATGACCAGGGCCTGCGCGCCGCGCTGTTTGAAACCATCAGCCGCCTCGGGCCACAGACCATCGCCCTCAATTATTCCCCGAGCGACCCGGCGGCCGACGGGTTGACGCATGGGATGTACCAAAACCTGATGGCCGCCGTCGAGGGCACGGCTTACGCCAAACGCTTCGTCTCTGCCGAAAAATTCATCGCCGCCCTGCGCGGTCGCAAATCCCCGGCGGAACAGGCGCTCATCCGCGCCGCCATCCGCACCACCGAGGAACTGTTCGAGGAGGTGACCGAGGCGCTCAAACCCGGCCTCACCGAACTGCAAATCGCCGAGCAGCTGCACACGGCGCGCAAAACGCGCGGGCTGGGCACCGCCTGGGGGGAGCCGTATTGCCCCATCGTTAACGCCGGGCCGGATTCATCGCCCGGCCATGCCGCGCCCGCCAAACACAAAATCGTGCGTGGGCAGTTGTTGCATATTGACTTTGGTGTGAAGCAGGATGGTTTTTGTTCGGACTTGCAACGGATGTGGTATTTCAAGGCCAAAGGCGAGAAGCGCGTGCCCGATGATGTGCAGCGTGCATGGGATGCGTGTTGGGACGCGCTGGACGCGGGCGCGGAGAAATTGAAACCGGGCGTGGTGTGCTGGGAAGTGGACGCCGCCGCCCGCGCGAGTCTGGTGAAGTCCGGCTATCCCGAATTTCAGCACGCGCTCGGCCATCACCTCGGGCGCGTGGCGCATGATGGCGCGTCCCTGCTCGGCCCACGCTGGGAAAAATATGGCGAGGCCCCGTTGGGTCTCGTGGAACCGGGCAATATCTTTACCCTCGAGTTGGGCGTGGCCGTGCCCGAGCGCGGTTTCATCGGTCTCGAAGAAGATGTGCTGGTGACCGAAGACGGGATTGAATGGCTGAGCACGCCCCAACGCAAATTGTGGCTGGTGTAACCCCATGTCGCGTGATGCTAAAATCATCGTCGGTATTTTGGGGGCGCTGGGCGTCTGCTGTCTGTGTGTGGTATGTGCCTTTTCCCTCGTGGGCGCGGGGGCAATCTGGTTGGTGACCTCCACCGAAATGGCCCCGGTCCTCACCCCGCCCACTGACACGCCCATCCCGAATATCATCCTCACCCCGCTCCCCACGCCCCTCCCGGGCGCGGGTGACACTTTGGAGACGCTCCACAACGCGGTCATCCCCGACAACAATCTGCGCGAATTGGCCATCCGGCTCAAAGGGTTGCCCGACATTCCGGAAACCGTGAGCGACTCACCGGCCAACTACCAGGAAGGGGATGAGGTCCAGTTCTGGGTGAGTAATGAAGAAACTCATGCCAGCACTCAAATCACTGCCCGATTGATCTACGCCTCTGAAAACGTCTATTTCTTCGCGGAGGAAGGGGTCTCAGCCAACCGGGCTGATGTGAAAGCGACGGTGGATGATTTTCAAGCCAACACCTATGTTACCAACCGGGAGTTTTTTGGAAGTGAATGGAATCCCGGCGTGGACGGCGACCCGCACCTCTACATTCTCTTTTGTCGCAACCTTGGGGGCAGTGTGGCCGGTTACTACTCCTCCGCCGATGAGTATTCACGCTTGGCTAACGAGTATTCCAACGAAAAAGAGATGTTCTACATTAGCGCCGATTACTATGCGCCTGACGACACCAGCCTGCGGAGCACGTTGGCCCATGAATTCCAACACATGATTCACTGGCACAGCGACATCAACGAAGAGACCTGGATGAACGAAGGCTCCTCGGTTCTGGCCGAACTGCTCAACAACTACGGCTCCGACGGCTTCGATTACAGTTTCGTCTCGAACCCCGATCTACAACTAAACGCCTGGCGCGAACTCGACTCGGATGATTCCATTCCGCATTATGGCGCGGGTTTTCTCTTCATGGCTTATTTCCTCGACCGTTTCGGGGAAACCGCCACCCAAGCCTTGGTGGCCGACCCGGCCAACGGTTTCCGCGCGGTGGCGGATGTGCTCCAAGCCCAAGACATTACCGACCCTCTGACCGGGGAACCGGTGACCAGCGTGGATGTCTTCGCCGATTGGGTGATTGCCAATTATCTCGGCGACCCGGCGGTGGGTGACGGGCGGTACGAATATCACAACTATCCCGATGCCCCGACCGTGGGTTCCCCAACCGACACGGTCTATAACTGCCCGACCGAACAACAGGCCACCGTCCACCAATATGCGGCTGATTACTACGAGATTAATTGCGACGGGGAAATTACCATCAATTTCACCGGCTCCCAGCAAACCCGGGTCATCCCCACCGAAGCCCATGGCGGGCGTTACGCCTTTTGGAGCCACCGCAACGACGAGAGTGACACCGCCCTAACCCGGGCCTTTGACTTCACCGGCCTGAGTCAGGTCACGCTCAACTATTGGGCGTGGTGGCAAATTGAAGAAGATTACGACTACACTTATTTGGAAGTCTCCACTGATGCTGGGGAAACGTGGACGATCATCCAGGCCCCTTCGACCACCGATTATGACCCCACCGGCAACAGCTTTGGGTGGGGCTACACCGCCGATTCCGGTGGCGCGCCCGCCGAGTGGGTGGAAGAAACCGTGGATCTCTCGGACTACGCCGGGCAGAAGGTCCTCATCCGTTTTGAATACGTGACCGATGCCGCTGTGAACCGCCCGGGCTTTATGGTGGACGACATCAGCATCCCCGAACTCAACTACACCGCCGATTTTGAAACCGATGCGGGCGGCTGGGAAGGCACCGGCTTTGTGCGAATTGATAATCTGTTACCGCAGACGTTTGTGGTGCAGGTTATTCGGCAAGGCCGGAGCGGGAGCGATACGACGGTTGAGCGAATGGAGTTGCAAGCTAATAATCAAGGCAGTCTGACCGTGACTTTGGGGAGCGGCGAGAAAGCGGTGTTAGTGGTGTCCGGCACCACGCCTTTTACGACCGAGTTGGCGAGTTATCAGTTCGAGGTGAAATAGTGTGAGGCGCTTATGAAACGCATATCGTGGGTTTGGTTATCTGTCAGCGCGTTGGCGTTGAATTCGCTGGCTTGCAATATGCTGACCTCGCGGTTGGGGGCCACCCCCGCGCCGGGCGGCAACCCGCCCCGGGCCACCGCTCCCGCCGCTACCGCGCCACCCGCCGGGCAAGGCGCATTACCCATCGAGGGCGGCCCCACCATCGGGTCGCCGCGCGAGACCCGGATTGCGATTCAGGGCGGGACCGATGCGCCGACCATCCTCGAACAACTAGCAGAGGAAACGTACAGTTCCGAAGAACTGGCGCAGGTGGGCGAAACTTTCAACTTCACCATTGCCCTGCCGCAAAACGAACAGGTGTTGTGGGTTTACGGCTGGTGCGCCACCAGCCAGGAGCTCGTGGACCAAAATCTTGAGAATATGCGTTTGGATTTCACCGTGAACGGAACGGGGGTGGCCCTGGAACAATTCTATATGGTTGAGAGTCAATCGGGCGATTTACCCTGCCGGACGTATGCCGCCGTGGTGTACGACTGGCCGCGCGGCGAGACCACGCTGGAAACCGTAGTCACTTTCCAGCAAACGGTGAACGATGGGATGGCGGATTACCCGCCGGGGACGCAATCGTTTGTCTACACAGTGACCGCGCCGTAAACCAGGCCCAATTTCAAATCTCAAATAACAAACGCCCCTCCCGTTGACGGAGGGGCGTTGTGTTTTATGAGCAGTTTTTTGCGATTGAGATTCGAGCTAATCCGTTTCCGATAGTTACCCGGCATTAATGACCTAATCCAGAACGGGTTTGTCACCCTGAGCGAAGCGAAGGGTCACTACCTTGGACAAACGCTTAATAAGGCCACTGTAGAGATGCTTCGCTTCGCTTCGCTCAGCATGACACTGTTCTCTGATGTGATTATTTTGTAAAAGCGTAATTGAACGCCCCTACGAAACCGATTTGTAATGCACTTCGCTCAGGGCGCGCAGGCGCTCGGCGGCGGTTTCGGGGGTGAGGTCGCGTTGGGGCATGGCGAGCATCTCATAGCCGACCATGAATTTTTTGACCGTGGCCGAGCGGAGCAGGGGCGGGTAAAAATGCGCGTGCAAATGCCACGCCGGGTAAGCCGCGCCATCGGTGGGGGCCTGATGAAAGCCCATGGAGTACGGGAAGGAGATTTCAAATAGATTGTCGTAGCGGGCCGTGACGCGACGCAACAGGTCGGCGAGCGCAATCCCTTCGGGCGCGGTTAAATCTGTGAGGGCCGCGCAATGGCGCCGAGGAAGCAGGAGGAACTCAAAGGGCCACACCGCCCAAAACGGGACGAGGGCGATGAAGTGGTCATTGGTTGCCACAATCCGCTCGCCGCGCTGAAGCTCTTCGCGCAAATAATCGCACAAGAGGCATGCGCCGTGGGTGTGCTGATAAGCGTTTTGGGCGGCGAGTTCTTTAGCCGGCTCGGTGGGGATATGGCTGGAGGCCCACACCTGACTGTGGGGGTGCGGGTTGGAGGCGCCCATGACCGCGCCTTTGTTTTCAAACACTTGCACGTAGTTCACATCCGGGTGCCCACCCAGATCACGCGTTTGTTCGGTCCAGGTTTGCACAACCGTGGTCACTTGCGCCAACGACAGTTCGGGCAGGGATAAATCGTGGCGGGGGGAGAAGCAAATGACGCGGCAGAGGCCGGAAGTAGGGTCGAGGGTGAAGAGCGGGTGTGCGGCAGGTGCGGGAGTGTGGGGGTGTGGGAGGAGGGCGGCGAAGTCGTTATCAAAGACAAAGGTGTCGGTGTACGCCGGATTCTTCACACCTCCGACCCGCTCATTGCCGGGACACAAATAACACGTTGGGTCGTAGGGCGGCAGATTCTCGGGCGTGGTTTTCTCGGTCTGGCCGAGCCAGGGGCGTTGGGCGCGGTGGGGCGAGACTAAAATCCATTCGCCGGTGAGTGGGTTGCGGCGGCGATGAGGGGAGTCGAACATTTATTTACCGCTCTAACACGGCGTAACGATGATTGAATTGCTCGATGGCATAGGCGGTCATCTCGTTGAGATCAATGCCAAAGGGCACAACGTCGCCATAGGGGGCGAGAGCTTCGGGAATGACGCCGAGGGAGAGGTGGAGGAGGTGATTGGTCGTGTCGGTGACATACGCCATGAGGCTGGGGTCGGCGGTGAGGAGGCGGCTCAGCGCGTAGAGGCCATAGGCGATGTGGCGACTCTCGTCGCGTTTGACGAATTCGAAGCCCTGGGTGAGGCCGGGCAACACGCCGCGCCGCTTGCAGGCCAGAAAAGCCGCATGGTAGCCGGTCTCGGCGAGGATGCCCTCCACCGTAAAGTGGTAGGTGAGCAAAGCGCGCGTCAAAGCGCGCGGCGAATGGTCAGTCAGGAGCGCGGTCAACGCTTGGGGGAGTTCTTCAAAAAAGACGGCGCGGTAGGCCGGGCCCCAATACCGACTATGATCCACTGGCCCGCCCACCTCCTCAAACCAGCGGCTAAAAAATTCCACATGCAAACTTTCGTCGAAGAGTTGCGTGGTGAGGAACATCTCTTCTTCGCGCAGGCCCCCCACCCGCCCCACCGCCCACAGCATGGGCGCAAGGTCGCTCGCTACCGCCTCCTCGCCCGCCACAAACATCGAGAGCAGGTTGAGCAAAATATCCTGTTCGGGCGCGGTGAGGGTGGGCCAGTCGCGCGCGTCTTGGGTCAAATCCAACCCGGCGGGGTCCCAAGTAAATTTCTTGGCGAGTTGATAATCTCGAAAAGGTTGGAGGTCGCGGCGGAGGGGCATCGTGTGCCTCACTTCACAAAGGGAATAGGTGATTGACTTCTTTGAAGTTGGCCTTACACTGTGAACAGTCAATTATGGCGTAAGCCAGAAAGGAGCCAGTGAGTGCCAAAGCGTTAACGCGGGTCAACAGCAGCAATTCCAAATTTGAATGACTTGTGGGGGAGGGCAGGCATTTGGAGGCTCA